>JALHFZ010000041.1:0-4443 GCA_022837505.1 Synergistaceae bacterium | reverse complement strand
ATACCCGACCCTTACGGACAAGGGGCAAATACGGGCCCTTGTGAAGGGGGTCGACGCTTATCCCTTTCCGGTGATGCGCCTGGCGTTGTGGTTCTCTCTGCTGACCTTCGCCCGCCCGGGGGAGGTTCGTCATGCTGAGTGGTCCGAGATCGGGGAGGGCGAATGGGTTATTCCCGCCGAAAAGATGAAGATGCGGAGAATGCATGTCGTGCCCATATCCCCCCAGCTGGCGGGCGTGATAGATCAGCTGCGTTCCTTGACGGGAAAACAGCGGTGGTTGTTCCCATCGGCACGGACGAAGGACCGGCCGATGAGCGAGGCCGGCGTGCGGACGGCTCTCCGGGCCATCGGGTTTTCCAAGGGAGAATTGACGGCTCATTCGTTCCGCTCCATCGCCTCGACGGTGCTGAATGAGAACGGCTGGGAACCGGACGTGATCGAACGCCAGCTCGCCCATGAGGATGCGAACAAGACTCGCGCGGCCTACAACCGCTCGGAGTACATGGAGAAACGGCGGGAGATGATGCAGTGGTGGGGGGAGTGGATAGATGAGCAGAAATAAAAAGGCGAGAGCTTTTATTCCGGCTCCCGCGTCTCTATAAAAAATAAGAGGCAGGGGGGCAAAGCCCCCCTGAATTTGTTGGAATTATGCCGTCTTGTCTCGGACCAAGAAGGTCCAACACTTGTAGCCATAATCCCAAGCATCCAATACCCTGGTTGAGTTCTTCACCTTTCGGTGGCGACATCTCACCCAACGATACCCTTTAGGCGCGTCTCCATGAATAATATCTCTGAGGCTCATCATGGAATACCTATCCTTCCCGGGACAGGTTTTTGCCTTGCGGAGCAAAATTATGCTATAATATCCAAACCTTGAAACTAATTAAGCTCCGCACTTGGACGGTATCCGTCCCCTTACCGCCGCCATCTGACAAGCAAGCTGTAACTTGCCGGTCAGATGGCGCAACTTTTTCTTAGGGCTCTGAGTTGTGCCTTTGCTGCTGATGGTGAGACTCCAAAGTCTTCTGCAATTTCCATAACCCCTTTCCCATGGATCAAACGAATTGGAGCTAGTAACTCTCCGGCGAAGACATCGGCTTGCCATTCCGAGTTTTCATAGACCTTGATAGGATTCGGATCGTATTTCTTGGCGTAGGGGGTCGATTGGTGTAAAAGAAGATGCCCGATTTCGTGCGCGATTGTCATTCTGTCCTTTCCGACTCCTTTTACGGCACCTTCGTACACTGAATTTTCGATGAGAATCGTTTTAGATTCTGGACAAGTAAGTGCTCGTGCCGTATCTTCCAGCGAACCGTCATCCCGTATATCCCAAAAAAAACCTGGTATCAATTTGCAAAGTTCAAGCTCAAACATTGGCATCAGAGGGAAATAGAGATTGGTGCCTCTGGAAAAAGCTTTTCGTACAACTAATGCTTCAAATTCAATAGCATCACGACTTTTTGGAGTGACTCGGAATCCTGGAGGAAACATTGATTAGATTTTCTCCTTCACGAGCACATCAAGCAATTTTTGCCGTTCTTTCTCGTTCAAGTCTGGGAACCTCTTGGCGAAAGCAAGTACAAGTTCGCGGTCTTTTCCTGTGCGCATTTTCATGGATACCTCCGTTAAAGAGTCCTCAGCAGCCTCTTGTAAGATTTGCTGCTCCTCCTTTGAAAGGTTATATGCTTTGCATATTCTCCCGATGAAATCAGAAGGAGCCTTTTTTCGCCCCGTTTCCACGGCTGAAAGAAATGCTGAAGATATCCCTATCGCATCAGCCATGTTCCGCAATAGCAAGTCGCGCTCTATCCGGAATTTGCGGAGAGCCTTGCCCAACGCGGTCAACATAACCCAATCCCTCCTTTCAGGTTTTTTCTAGAGAGAATTATACCATAAAAGAAGATGCTGTCAACCTAGATTGGTTAATTTATTGTCTTTATATTTTTTTATGAGGAGGGATATCGGAATATGTGAAGGGCAGTGATGATGCTTTTTCTTCGATGCTCGTTTACTGGTGAGGTCTCAATCCTCGGATTTAAACACATTAAACAAAAAAACCTGTTATTCTGAATAGTATTTTTGTGTATTGGGGTCAAGGCAGCTTTCAAATAGTGCTTTGGATATTTCAATCCAGTCGGTTTTATCAACTCCACGTTTATGGTGTTCGTCTGATGGAAATGCAGAAGCTATCTTGATCCAACGATTGTGTTCGTTGGCAATAGCACGGATTTCTTCTGCGACTTCTTTGAAGTCCTCATCTTGGCTGAACAGAAGCGCTACGTCATATTCTCTAAGCCGTGCTCGCCGAACAAGATCAAGGGCAATGCGAATATCTATACCTTTTTCACGGGCTTGGCTGAAGGGGCGGGTACTATTATTATGATTCGGTACGCTGGAGTAACGCAGAGGACGAGTAAATATGGTAACACGGCTGTCTTGACTTTTATGGGTGGCGAGTTTGCGTGACCAAAAAGTATGCAAATCGAGATTTACTTGAGGGGTATGAATGCCCGTGTACAAATGGATGCCTTCAAGGACCCATTGGGGGTAAGTTTTAACAATGGCCCGTGCAAGTGCTACAGGATCAAAATCAGGTGATGTATGTTTGGGCCATAAATTTTTTGCCACGCGAAAGAGATTCTGGCAGTCGAAAAAAGCGTGAACTCGTTTACGTTCAGGTTCAGCAAGAGCGGCCATAAAAACCTCCATCAAAAAAATAACCCCCGCGGAGGAAAAGATACGGAGAAACTCCGCTCACTCCTTGGGGGATTAAATCTAAAAGAAATATAAACTTATTTAGTTATTTTGTCAAGCATAATTATCAAACTGGAGGGTTGCAGTGGTTTAATTTGATAAATAGCGACACATAATTGATCACGAAGAGGTTCTCTTCTTATTTTTTTCTATTTCAGCGCTTAAAAATTTAAGAGCCTTTTGCTCCAGTTCCCAGGCCTCATTCCGCAGGGTGTTGGCTTCAAGCACTTTCCGTCCTATATCCTCCATATCCTGGAGAGGCAGAATAGGTACTGGAACCGAGGAGAGCATGTCTTTGTCGATGTGGGTTATGACAGATCCGTATTGATAACGTTTTAGTAAGGCCTGTCCATAGGAACTGTTAAGCCACGTATATATGTAGCCCGCCATTCCCCCTGAAACGGCTTCGACTCTGTGGGCATGTTCACTTCCTGCCCAATTGTTCATATACTTGGGTATAATTTGCACTTTCCCATTGGTGCCAGAGCGAGTAACTAAAATCAGATTTTCCTTCAATCCTATCTCTTTCATGTCGTCAAGGTGAGCCCCTAACGCCAATTTTTTCACGTCGACGGGGGCGATCTGGAAAAGCTGCTTGCTTGAGAGCATGGGAATTCCGCCCTTATTGATATAGTGGCGCTTGCGGAATTTGGTCACGGCCCAAATCCGCCTGGTAAAAAGAGGATCGTCAAGGCGAGCGAGAGCTGGGTTTTTGTCTCGAAGCATGAACAGGGCTGCTTGGGCTTGGATTGAATGATAGGAGGAATCCAAACGGCCTTGCCATTCGGCAAACCGCACTTTCGAGATAAGGGGGCCATGGGGTGTTTTTGGTATGGAAGGCAAATTCAGTGCCTCTTCAAGAATTTTTCCTGCTGTATCCAGCAGGAAGTTTGCCTGGTCTCGCTTTAGAGCTGCCTCGACGAAGGAGTGTCCAACGAAGATCTTCAAAATAGGCGGCAGATCGGGGATAAAAACGGACCGAAGATGTTCGGGTTCAATGTGCTGAACAACCGATCCGTATGTAAAGCTTTGAAGCTGAGCTTGCCCGTAGGGGCCTCGCAGAAAGGCTGTGACGTATCCGGCTGTGTCCAAATCTTGGGCAGTGATGCGGATGACGTGTTGAGACAGCGCCATTCCTGCCATATGGGGGGACGCTAAATTTATATTCCCTATCGTGCCAGAACATGAAAGAAGTACATCCCATTCACTGATAAGCAACTTGGAGAGTTTTCTTGTTTGTTTTTTGCTCAGAAAGAGCTCGAAAAAAAAGGTACTCCGTGTTCCTCATCGACGAAAATCCGCTTAAAACGGAACGCGTTATGGGCCGACTTACAGAGCCCTCGTTCCGCATCCAGCAAGTGGATAAGTGCGTAAGGACATGATTGCAAAATGGAAAAGAGCCGGCGCCCTTCGATATTGTACGAGGCGGCTTCAAAACGGAGGTTATTCTTTGCCACCTCCGAGAAGGAGATAGATAAGCTCTTTTTCCTGTGAATTTGCGGGGCAGGTCTGACTGCCGGTGCAGGCATTACCATCCCCAGGCAGCCTCCTTTTTCCATTGCAGAAACTCCTCTGCGACTTCCGGCGTATCATCGTCAACTCGTTTTACTCGAGGAAGCACCCGTACGGTGATCTGGTCTTTCGAATCGAATTCATAGAGCTGCGTCTCATCGCCCTCCTGGGGGAAAA
>JALHFZ010000129.1 GCA_022837505.1 Synergistaceae bacterium | reverse complement strand
GCAACTTTTCTCCCCTCCCGGGCTACGTTTATGATATCTTCAAGCCTCAAGGAGTGGCCGTTCAGCTCTATAACGGAAGACCCCATAAAGGATCACCCCCATAATTTGTTCAAAACCCTTCTGCGAACAGAGTATATCGTAAATCACGACTTGACAATACCTGTAGAGGTATTACAGCGGGGGCATGCCCCGTTATCGGTAAAATGAGTTTTCACCCTCCCGGAGCGGTCCCTTTCAATGAGAAGTGTCCCACAGGCGGGGCAGAAGGTATTCTCCCTGCGTGGCAGGTTCCCGGCGTAGACATGGTCGAGAGCCCTCGAGGCGATCTCCTCCCGCGCCTCGATGTCGGATAGGACTGTAGGAGGCCGGTCCCAGTGGTAAGCAGGGAAGTACCTCGAAATATGAAGGGGGATCCTCTTTGAAACGCCGGCGATCCAAAGTACCATTTTTTCGAACTCTTCCAAGGAATCGTTGACACCTGGCACGACGAGGTGGGTTATCTCCATGTGGACCGATCTTTCGACGGCTATCCTTATCGTGCGCAGCACCGGGCCAAGAGTGCCGCCGATCCTGGCGTAGGAACGGTCGGAAAAACCCTTCAGGTCCACGTTCATAGCGTCGACCTGGGGGATGAGGTCCTCCAACGGTTTTTGGGAGATATAGCCGTTGGTGACGAGGACTACCCCTTTGCCCGCCTTTTTCAGGACTTGGGAGGCATCTTGGACGAACTCGTACCATACGGTGGGCTCATTGTAAGTGAAGGCCACCGACGGGGTGCCCCTCTCCCTGGAAAGGCGGAGCACCTCCTCCGGAGTGATCTCGGAGAGACCGGCGACCGTTTCGAAACGGGAGAGGTGGTAGTTCTGGCAGTAAGGACAGAAAAGATTACAGCCCACCGTCCCCAGGGAGAGGATCCTGCTGCCGGGCTTCCAGTGGAATAGTGGCTTTTTCTCGATAGGGTCTACGGCCACACAGGCCAAACCGTAATTCAGGGAAAAAAGGTTTCCAGCGACATTCTTCCTGACGCCGCAGGCGCCAACGTCACCGGGCCGGATAAGGCATTCCCTGGGACAGAGAAGACAACGGACTTCTTCACCCGCGGCCATCCAGAAAAGAGCGGGGCTTTCCATGGTTAATCGACCCTCTCCAGGTCGACCTCTGAAAACCGGCTCACCTTGAACCGGTATATGACAATCTTCTCCCCCGGTCCAATCCCCGCTTTCCTCATGGCGATGGAGATCTGTTGCTCCACGGTATCCACGCCTTCCAGGTCGGGCAGGAGAACCCCTTTCCTCCCTCCCCTTTCGACGATCACCCCGTAAAGGAAGGGGTCAAGTTCGGAAAGGTCTTCGATCGGGGCAGGTTCATCCAGGATATCCACCGAAACGAGGCATTCTGCAGTCTCGCCGGGCTCAAGGGGAGGGAATCTTGGGTCTTCCGAGGCGGCGGCCCGGGCGTTGGCCACGATCTCTTCCCAAAGGTTCTCCCGAACGGGCCGGATGGTCCCAATACACCCCCTCAATTCTCCATGGGGACCCTTTTTTATTGATACGAAGCAACCCCGCCTTACGGTCATTTCCGGCATCGCGCAGTATTGGCCCCTTTCGATATAAAGAAAGGGGTCCAGCCGGGAGGCCGTCAGGCAAACCGCTCTTCTCGCCAGGAGGACGTAGGGGTGAGGACTAGGCCTTTCACCTTCCGGGTGTCCCATCAGGACACCTCCCCCGAACACTCCAGGAGCGCGGAGGCGTAGCCGACGCCGAAAGGTGCCTCGTAGGACAGGAACCTGATCTCTTCGCCCATGGAAAGCCCGATAAGCGCAAGCACCGACCGAAGTCCGCACTCGCCGGCGTTCTGAATGACCGTTCCCGGGAGGTTGAAAATGGGGTCCGGCGACGACGCCCGGAGAGCTTCCACGATCGACCGGTCGAGTACTTGTCCATCGGGATGAAAACCTGAAGGGGCACTCTTGGTCAGCCTGTGGGAGAGGTCCCCGCTGGCGAGAAGCCCCCACTTTTTTTCTGAAGGATACCCCCTGAGGAGCCTCCCCAGTTCGAAGGCCTGCCTGAAGTCTATCGTCACGGGGTTGACAAGGACCATGGAAGGAACCACGCCCAAGAGCGGGAGCAAGAGGTGGAGCGACACAACCGCGGCGTAATCCAGATCATGCACACCGGGCCTGTAGTACCTGGAGGGGAAGTGAGGGTGAAGGTATGAAAAAAGCATGTCGCCCTCCTCCCCCGCTCCCCCGAAGGATAGGGATACCGACCGGGCGCCGAATTCGCCCAGGTCTCCAACGAACCTGTCGGCGTTCACAAAGGTAAGTATCCTTTCAGTAGCGGCATGAGGGTCGAGGACCAGTAGGAGATCGGGAGCGAGTCTTTTCAGGCTTCCACCCAGGGAAATCAAAGCCTCAAGAGTTTTTCCGGTCTGGGCTCCGGACCTTGCCGCCACTTCCGGAACGAGGATCGGTGCATGGGGCAGAAGGAAGCCCATCGTCCACAAGGCCATCCCTCCCAAAAGTTTTGCAAAAGGCTCTTTTCATGTATTATGACAGCAGGAGTCGGTTTTTTCCATCATGGCACCGCACTTTCAGGGAGTACCCCCCGTCGAAGAGAAATATCGGGGCTGTCCCGGGGGAGACAGGAGGGTCTGGTGAGAAGGGTCGGTCAACAGGAGGGAACCTCCTCCATAATGGAAATGATCTCCGAGATCGAGGAAATGGTCGATAGTATAGGTTACCCGCCACGGGCACCCGGGGGGGAAGGGATCCCGAAAAGGCCGGTATCCTGGGCAGTGGCTAATGTCCTATCGCTTCCCCTGTCCCAAGCCGCCCGGATCCTTCTGATATCATCCCTCCTGGGAAGCGACGGGCGTGACGTTGATTGCCGCTTCAACGAACTCGCT
>JALHFZ010000128.1 GCA_022837505.1 Synergistaceae bacterium | reverse complement strand
CCGGGCGCTGAGGCGTCGGGCGGAGCGGCAGGCATCCATAGCGGTGTTTCCTCCGCCCACTACGGCCACGCGGTTTCCGATCTCCACCAAGGGCTTCGTCTTCACATCGTACAGGAAATTGATCCCTCCGAGCACACCCGGGAGGTCCTCCCCCGGTATCCCCATGGGGGAGGATCTCCAGCACCCCATGGCGAGGATAACGCCGTCGAAGTCCCTCCGGAGGTCATTGAGGGTCATGTCCCTACCGAGGGCCATCCCCGTCCTCACTTCCGTGCCGTGGGCGAGAAGCCAGTCAATCTCCGCCTGAAGAATTTCCTGGGGGAGACGGTAGTCGGGGATGCCGTAGCGCATCATCCCTCCCAGAAGCTCTTCTCTGTCGAAGATCACCGGGGCGTACCCCTTCAGGCTGAGATAATAGGCCGCAGACAGCCCGGCCGGTCCTCCGCCCACGATGGCGACGGATTTTCCGTTCCGTTCGATCTCGGGGATGAACCCCATGGACCCCGTTCTGATCCCCCAGTCCCCTACAAAACGCTTGATCTCCTTGATGGAGACGGCGGTATTGTCAACGAAGTTTCTCCGGCACTTTTCCTCGCAGGGGGCGGGGCAGACCCGTCCGATGCAGGCGGGGAGGGTGACGTGATGATGGAGCACGTCGAGGGATTCGCCGTACTTCCCCTGGGCGGCCAGGTTGATGTAGGCCTCCACGTTTCCCGTGGCCGGACATGTGAGGGTGCAGGGGGGGCGGCAGTCCCCCACGTGGTCGGTGAGAAGGAGCTCGAGGCCCGTTCTGCGGGCGCTGATTGCCCGGTGGGAATCGGTCCTGATGACCATCCCCGGGGCGATGGTGTTGGCGCACGCCCGGAGGAGGGTCCGTGCCCCCTCCACTTCCACGAGGCAGATGGAGCATCCTCCGTGGAGGCTGAGATGGGGGTCGTAGCAGAGGGTAGGCACCTCCACTCCGCACTCGGTGCAGAGGTCGAGGATCTTCTGCCCCGGATATCCGTAGACTGTTTTTCCGTTCAAAGTTACCTTTATGTTTTTTATCATCGCAGGTAGAATCCTCCCGGTAAGGGTTATCGCACTGAAACCGCGTCAACCGGGCAGACTTGTTTGCACATGCCGCACCGGATGCATCGGTCGTCGTTTATGAAGTGAGGCTTTTTCACTTCGCCGTCTATACAGGAGACAGGGCAGTTTTTGGCGCACCGGGTGCACCCGATGCACACCGCGGGGTCGATGACGTAATGAATGAGGCTCGGGCATACCCCGGCGGGGCATTTCTTGTCCCGGATATGGGCCTCGTACTCCCCCCGGAAGTATTTCAGGGTAGTGAGTATGGGGTTCGGAGCCGTCTGCCCCAGGCCGCAGAGGGAGCCCTCCTTCACCTTGGCGGCGAGATCCAGCAGGGTGTCGAGGTCCTCCATTTCCCCCTTGCCGGAGGTGATCTTTTGAAGGATCTCAAGCATCCGCTTCGTTCCGATGCGGCAGAAGGGGCACTTGCCGCAGGATTCCTTCTGGGTGAACTCGAGGAAGAACTTCGCCACGTCGACGATGCAGGTCGTATCGTCCATGACCACGAGGCCTCCCGATCCCATGATGGCCCCAAGGGCCGTCAGGGACTCGTAGCTCACCGGGGTGTCGAGGTGCTCCTCCGTGAGGCAGCCGCCGCTGGGGCCGCCGATCTGGACGGCCTTGAACTTCCGGTCGTTCAGAATTCCTCCGCCGATATCGAAGATGATCTCCCGGAGGGTGGTCCCCATGGGAACTTCCACGAGCCCCGTATGCTTCACCTTTCCCGTGAGGGCGAAGACCTTCGTCCCCTTGGACTTCTCCGTCCCCATGGCAGCATACCATTCGCCTCCGTGGGCGATGATCTGGGCAACGTTTGCCCAGGTCTCCACGTTGTTGATGTTCGTGGGTTTCCCCCATAGCCCGGAGTTCGCGGGGAAGGGAGGACGGGGACGGGGCATCCCCCGCCGCCCCTCGATGGAGGCCATGAGGGCCGTCTCCTCGCCGCAGACGAAGGCTCCGGCACCCTCCTTCACGTGAATGGTGAGGGAAAGGGGAGTCCCCATGATATTCTGGCCGAGCAGGCCGTAGGATTCGGCCTGTTCTATGGCCGTCTTCAGCCGCTGGACGGCCAGGGGGTACTCAGCCCGGCAGTAGATGTACCCCTCGTTCGCTCCCATGGCGTAGGCTCCGAGCAGCATCCCCTCGAGGATGGCATGGGGGTCCCCCTCAAGAAGGGAGCGGTCCATGAAGGCCCCGGGGTCCCCCTCGTCGGCGTTGCAGATGACGTATTTCTTGTCCCCCTTCGCCGCGGCGCAGAAGCTCCACTTGAGCCCCGTGGGAAATCCGCCGCCCCCGCGCCCCCGGAGGCCGGAGGCCTTCAGCTCGTCGATCACCTGGACCGGAGTCATGGAGGTGAGAGCCCTGGCAAGGGCCTCGTACCCCCCCCGGGAGATATACTCTTCAATGTTGTCGGGGTTTATGTACCCGCAGTTCTTCATGGCGATCCGGTGCTGTTTTCCGTAGAAGGGGATGTCCTTGTAGTGGGGTATTGCGGCAGGGGCCTTTCCCTCGCCGGAATACATGAGCCGCTCAACGGGACGCCCCTTGTAGAGATGTTCTTCAACGATTTCGGGGATGTCCTCAGGGGTCACCCGGCTGTAGAAGGTCCCCTCGGGGTAGACCACCACGATGGGCCCCATCTCGCACATGCCGTGGCACCCCGTGGGCACCACAAGGACTTCACCGGTGAGGTCCCGCCGGACGAGCTCTTTGCGCATCGCCTCGGTGACTTTCGCCGCCCCGTTGGAGATGCATCCCGTGCCTCCGCAGATCAGTACGTGAGAACGGTACATTGCCATGGACTCTCCCCCTTCCTAGTCGGCCCGGCCGATGGCGAGTTTTTCAACCACC
>JALHFZ010000040.1 GCA_022837505.1 Synergistaceae bacterium | reverse complement strand
AGGGGGTGAAGGAGTCACTGGTTATTGACAGGGGGTGATCGAAATTTGTGGTCGGACTGCGATAAAGTCATCCCAAAGTGGGACAGGGATAAGGTCATCCCCGGGAGGGCAGGATCGGCTGGAAAGAACTTTCCCGAAGATGTTGACGTTCTTCCCTTCACTGGATATAATGTGCGAAACTGAAAAGACGTACAGGCGATGATGCAGAGTGCTTTTGTCCGTTACCTGCCGACAGAGAGGAAAGTTCGAGGGCTGAAAGGCTTTCCCGGCAGGGGCTCAAGGGCGCAAAAGACTGCGGAGCCGGAGCTGAAACGGCCTTCGGGCCGGCAGTACGCTTCCGGGTGCTCCCGTCACAGGGCGAAAGAGCGGGGCGCATAGTGCGTCCAAGCAGGGTGGTACCGCGAGTTCAATGGCTCGTCCCTTCATCGGGATGGGCCATTTTTTTATATCCTCAAGTTATGCTGAGAAAATGGAAGAGGTGCGGTCATGGCGGCAGGAAAAATCGAAAAAAAGAAGGGGCATTTTTATTTCGGAGGATGGGACACTGCCGTTCTGGCCGAAAAATTCGGCACCCCCCTCTATGTTCTCTCCGAGGATATCCTGCGGGCCCGGTGCCGGGCAATCCGGGAGGATTTTCTCGATCGCTTTGAAAATACGGAGGCAGTCTATGCGGGAAAGGCCTCCCTCCCCCTGGCTCTGGTCCGGCTCATCCACTCCGAGGGGCTGGGGCTCGACCTCGTCTCGGGGGGAGAGCTCCATGCGGCCCTGGCGGCGGGGTTCCCCCTGTCCCGGACGATCCTCCACGGAAACAGCAAAACCCGCACCGAGCTTGAAGCCGCCCTCGACGGCGGAGTAGGGCGGATAGTCGTGGACAGTCTGTCGGAACTGGAAACCCTCGAGAAAATCGCGGAAGAGAAGGACAAGCAGGCCGCCATCCTTCTGAGGGTCTCTCCGGGGGTGGATGCCCATACCCACAAGTACATTCTCACGGGACATACGGGGTCGAAGTTCGGCTTCCCCCTCCTGGGTCATTCCCTGAGGGATGCGGTCCTCCGGGCAATGAAATCGGAACGGATCGTTCTGAAGGGGTTTCACTTTCACATCGGCTCCCAGATCTTCGAGAACACCTCCCACGTGCGGGCGGTGGAGATCATCCTCAGCGCCATGGCGGAATTCCGCAGGGACCTCGGCCTGATCACAGAGGAATTGAACATGGGGGGAGGGTTCGGGGTCGACTTCGATCCGGAGGGAATTACTCCTTCCATCCGCTCCTTCACTGACCCCATGATGGATGCCCTCGAGGAGGGGTGCCGTAAGGAAGGATTGCCCCGTCCCCGGGTAATCATCGAACCGGGACGGTGGATTGTCTCCGAGGCGGGGATCACCCTCTACCGGGTGCAGGCCATGAAGACCATCGAGGGGATTGTGACCTATGCGAGTGTGGACGGCGGCATGACTGACAACCCGCGCCCTGCCCTCTATGGAGCGAAATACTGGGCCGTGGCGGCCGAAAAAATGGACGAAGAGGCCACGGAGACGGTCACCCTGGCGGGAAAGTGCTGCGAATCGGGAGACATCCTCATCGAGGACCTGAAGGCCCCCCCCCTCTCACGGGGAGATCTCGTCGCGGTGCTGAATACGGGGGCCTACACCTACTCTATGGCGAGCAATTATAACCGCACCCCCCGCCCAGCCATGGTGCTCGTGAGCCCGGGCCGGGCGGATGTCATCGTGGAGCGCCAGACCAACGAGGACCTGCTGCGGGGGGAGAAAATACCGGATCATATGAAGCTGGACTGATTTTTCTTTTGAGGAGGTGAACGCCCGGAAAAACGACCGGCGGAAGAAGCGGGACGGCCTGTACAGATTCCTGGTGTAGAGAAGAAGAGTAATGCCATCTGAGGAGGTTGAGAAGAGTAATGAAAAAGAGTTATCTGCTGATTGGAACGCTGTTGCTTTTTGTCCTCGGGGGAACGGCCTTCGCCGCCGACCCCATCCGCATCGGCCATACGGTGTCCCTCACCGGAGGAGCCTCCATGTGGGGGCAGTCGGAGGCCAACGCCCTCGATATGCTGGTGAAGAAGATCAATGCCGACGGAGGAGTGCTCGGCCGGCAGATCGAGTTCGTCCGGTATGACAACCGGAACGACGCTGTCGAATCCGTCAACGTGGCCAAGCGCCTCGTCTCCGACGGAGTCGTGGCCGTCATCGGCCCGGCCCAGAGCGGAAACGCCATCGCCACCGCTCCCGTCCTCGAGCGGGCTCAGATCCCCATGGTGGTCACCACCGCGACCAACCCCTACGTCACCATGGACCAGCGGTCGGGAAAAGTGCGTCCCTACGCCTTCCGCCCCTGCTTCATCGACCCCTTCCAGGGGACGGTGGCCGCCCGTTTCGCCGTGACCGACCTGAAGGCGACAAAGGGAGCCATCCTCTATGACGTGGGCTCCGACTACGGCCAGTGGCTCGCGAAGTATTTCGAAGAGGCCTTCGTGGAGAAGGGCGGAAAGATCGTCGCGAAGGAAGCCTTCCGGACGGACGAACTGGACTACCGCGCCCAGCTCGGCAAGATGAAGGACCTCGCCCCTGACGTCATCTTCATCCCCACGAGCCAGAAGGAGGCCGCCATGGCCGCCAAGCAGGCCCGGGACCTCGGCCTCACGGCGGTTCTGCTCGGCACGGACAACTGGGGAAGCCCCGACCTCATCGAACTCGGCGGCAGCGCCATTGACGGCGGCTACTTCGTAAACCTCGCCGACCTCGCCGACCCCGATATTCAGGACTTTGTGGCGGAATACAAGGCTCTGTACGGAGCCGAGCCCGTCCTTCCGAACCCCGTCATGGCCCAGGATGCCCTTCTGATGATCGTCGAGGGGATCAAAAAGTCCGGCTCCACTGAGGGCGAAAAACTCGCCGATGCCCTGGCGAACCTCAAGGATCTCAAGGTCACGAGCGGCGTCCTCACCGTCAACCCCGAGGATCACAACCCCCTCGACAAGCCCGCGGTGATCCAGCAGGTGGATGTCCCCAACAAGACCTTCAAGTTCGTCAAGAAGTACATCTCCGTAGAATAGAGAAAATACTCCGGAGGTTCCGGCGAGCCGGAACCTCCGGAATTCAGGGGGGGAAGTTGCGCCCGGTTTCCTCCACAATGCAAAAAAGGATGTGGGGCTTAAAGTGTTCTTGCAGACTCTCATAACAGGCCTTTCCATCGGAGGGATCTACGCCCTCATGGCGGTGGGGTATTCCCTCGTCTTCAGCGTGCTGAACTTCAGCAACTTCGCCCACGGCGCGGTGATTATGCTCGGCGCCTACGTGGGGCTCGCCCTGGCGACGAAACTGAGCCTCGGGTTCGGCCTCGTCCTCGCGGGGAGCATCGCCGGTGCGGGGATCATCGCCGTCCTCAACGAGCGGCTCGCCTATTCCAGCCTCCGCAGGCGGAAGGCCCCCTCCCTCTATCTCATGATCAGCGCCATGGGGTGCGCCGTCTTTCTCGAAAACCTCGTCTATGCCACCATAGGCTCCCGGTTTTACGCCTTTCCTGAATTCTTCGGCCGGCAGATCGTCACCCTGGGGGAGTCGAGCGTCAGCCTTCTCGACGTGGGGGCCTTTGTCTTCGCCCTTGCCGCCATCCTCGGCCTTCATCTTTTCATCAGCCGCACCCGCACGGGAATTGCCATCCGAGCGGGGGTCTCCGATATGACCATGTGCTCCCTCATGGGAGTTGACCTGGACAGGCTCATCTCCATCGTCTTTCTGCTCGCCGGCGGATTCGCCGGAGTGGCGGGGGTCTTTCTGGGAATAAAGTACCTCGTCTACCCCACCATGGGGTGGGTTACCAACAAGGCCTATATCGCCGCCGTCATCGGCGGTCTGGGCAGCCTCCCGGGGGCCCTCGCCGGGGGCCTCATCCTCGGGGTGGTGGAGACCTTCGTCTCCGTCTACATCTCGAGCGTCATGCGGGACGTCTTCAGCTTCACTCTCCTCATAGCCTTTCTCGTCCTGAGGCCCAACGGCCTTCTGGGCCGGGACAGCGAAGAGAAGGTGTAGGGGTATGGATTATATTCTCTCAATTGTTGTTTTGGCCGGAATCAACATGATCGCTGTGCTGGGCCTCTCCATCTTCACGGGGTTCACCGGCCTCTTCTCCCTGGGGCATGCCGCCTTCGTCGGTGTGGGCGCCTATACCTCGGCAATCCTGACCTATTATTATTACGTCCCCTTCCCCCTGGCCCTCCTGGCAGGATCGGCGGCGGCGGGGCTCGTGAGCCTCATCATCGGCATCCCCACCCTCCGGGCCAAGCTGCGGAGCGACTATTTCGCCATCGCCATCCTCGGCTTCGGCGAGGCCCTGCGGGTCATCCTCGAAAATCTCGAGATCACCAACGGCGCCCGGGGACTTCCCGGCATCGACAGCTTCACCACCCTCCCCATCGTTATCTTCTGTCTGGGAGGGGGGATCCTGGTCGCAAGGAACTTCCTCCGATCCCGGTGGGGGGCGGCCTGCATCGCCATCCGGGAGGACCCCATCGCCGCGGAGATGGCGGGAGTCCGCCTCTTTCAGACCCGGCTGCTCTCCCTCGTGGTGAGCGCCGTCTACTGCGGTCTCTCGGGAGGGCTCCTGGCCCACTTCCTCTCCTTCATCCAGCCGGTGATGTTCACCCTGATCCAGTCCACCCAGCTTCTCGCGGCGGTCATCGCCGGGGGGATGGGTAGCCTGTCCGGCCCCCTCATCGCCTCCTTCGTCTTCATCGCCCTTCCCGAGGCTCTCCGGGTCGCCCAGATCTGGAGGCTCGTGGCCTACGGACTGCTCCTCGTCCTCATCATGGTCTACCGCCCCCAGGGACTCATGGGGTACTCGGAAATCTCCTCCTTCTTCTCGAAAAACCGCAGCAGGGAGCGGATGCAGCCATGACGACCCCAACCCCCCTCCTGTCCGTTCGGGGGCTTACCCGGGATTTCGGCGGCATCCGTGCCGTGGACTCCTTCTCCTTTGATGTGCCCGAGGGGTCGATCACGGGGATCATCGGCCCCAACGGTGCGGGGAAGACCACGGTCTTCAACCTGATCACCGGGGTCTACCGCCCCACGGCGGGAGACATCCTCTTCAAGGGAGAGCCCATCGGAGGGCACCGCCCGGACAGGATCGTCCGGGCCGGAATTGCCCGGACCTTTCAGAATATCCGTCTCTTCAACCGCAGAAGCTGCCTTGAAAACGTCCTCACCCCCCTGCTGCAGCGGGAGAAGAGCAATTTTTTCGCTGCACTCGCCGGAACGCCCTCGGCCCGGAGGACGGAGCGCTCCCTCAGGGAGAAGGCCTTCGACCTGCTGACCTCCCTCGGCCTCGATGCGTTCGCACCCCTCCAGGCGAATACCCTCCCCTACGGCCTGCAGCGGAAGCTTGAGATCGCCCGGGCACTGGCCACGAACCCCTCCCTGCTCCTCCTCGACGAGCCCGCCGCGGGGATGAACCCCGAGGAGACCCGGAGCCTCGCCCGGCTCATCGCCGAGGTGAGGGAGAAATTCAACGTCACGATCCTGCTCATCGAGCACCACATGGACCTCGTGATGAACATCTGCTCTCCCGTCATCGTCATCAACTTCGGCGCCCTCCTTGCAGAGGGGACACCCGATGAAGTGCGGGCAAACCCCGACGTGGTGGCGGCCTATCTCGGAAAAGGAAGGAAAGGGAAATGAACGCCCTCAGAATAGAAAATCTGAACGTCCACTACGGCACGATCCACGCCGTCCATGGAGTATCCTTCTCCGTGGAGGAGGGGGAGATCGTCTCCATCGTGGGGTCGAACGGCGCGGGGAAGTCCACGGTCATGTGGACCCTCGCCGGGGTGGTGAAGCCCTCGTCGGGGACTGTGGAGGTCTTCGGCCGCCCCCTTCCTGAAAAGCCCCACGAGATCGTGGGCATGGGGATCGCCCTCGTGCCGGAGCGGCGCCGTCTTTTCTCCGCCCTTACAGTGTGGGAAAACCTCGTCATGGGAGCCTACCGCCGCAAAGACAAGGGGGAGATTGAGAAAGATATGGAGCTGTGCTTCACCCTCTTCCCCATAATAAAGCAGCGCCTGAAGCAGCGGTCTGGTACCCTCTCGGGAGGGGAGCAGCAGATGCTCGCCATCTCGAGGGCCCTCATGAGCAGCCCGAAGGTCCTTCTGCTGGACGAACCCTCCCTCGGCCTCGCCCCCCTGATCGTGGAAACCCTCATGGAGACGATCCTCCGCATCCGCGGCGAGGGGATGACCGTCCTGCTCGTGGAGCAGAACGCCACCCAGGCCCTGGAGATCAGCGACCGGGGGTATATCCTCGAGGCCGGTCGGATCCTCAAAAGCGGCCCCGGCCCCGACCTGGCGGGAGATCCCGAGATCCGAAAGGCCTACCTGGGGGAATAGAGATTTCTCTGCCGGGAAGAGGGGTACCCTTCCGCCCCTTTTCCCGCTATACTCCCATCGGGAGGTGTTTTGCCATGAAAAAAGATGATCAGAACGTGCAGCCCCTTCGCCTTGACGGACAAACCCTTGTGGATCAGCTACAAATTCTCGCCTCCGTGGGAAGCGACCCCCGGGGAGGACGAACCCGTCTCGCCGCCTCGAAAGAGGAGGGGGAGGGGAGGGATCTGCTTGTGGAGTGGATGAAGGAGCTGGATCTTGAAGTGAAGGTCGACTCGGTGGGGAATATCTTCGGCCTGCTCCATGGGGAAGAGGGAGGAGCCGGAGGGAGCCCCCTCGTCCTGGGCTCTCATATCGATACGGTAATCTCCGCCGGCCCCTACGACGGATGCTTCGGCGTCCTCTCCGCCCTTGCGGTCGCCCGGGCCTTCCGTACGGCCGGAAGGACCCCATCCCGCCCCCTTGTGGTGGCTGCCTTCACCAATGAGGAGGGGGTGCGCTTTCAGCCCGACATGCTCGGTTCCCTCTGCTTCGCCGGAGGGATATCCCCGGAGGAAGCTTTGGCGGTGACGGACAGCCACGGGGTCTCCCTTGAAGAAAGTCTGAAGGAGATCGGCTATAACGGCCCTCTCACCTCCGGCTTTTTCGCCCCGGGGGAATATCTCGAACTCCACGTGGAGCAGGGGCCAATCCTCGACCGGGAGGGTCTTTCCATCGGGGTCGTGGAGGGCGTCCAGGGGATCTCCTGGTGGAGAGTCGCCTTCAGGGGAAAGGCGAACCACGCAGGGACGACCCCCACGGCTCTCCGGTCCGATGCCGGGTACGGAGCGGCCCGGACGATCGTCTTTCTCCGGGAACTTGCCCTTTCCTCAGGAACAACCCTCGGGACGGTAGGGACCCTCTCCCTCGAACCCGGTGCAGTCAATATCATCCCCTCGAAGGCTGTCTTCACCGCGGATATACGGGACCCCTCGGAGGAGCGCCTGGCCGAGGCGGATGACAAGCTGAAGGCCTTCGCGGAAGAGCTTGCCTCCGCAGAGGGGCTTGAAGTTACCCTCGAACGGCTTGCCCGTTTTTCGCCCGTGGTCTTTTCCCAAAGCCTCTGCGCCCTGGTGGAGGAGACCGCCCGGGAGCTCGGGCTTTCCTCAAGGAGGATGACCTCCGGAGCCGGGCACGACGCCCAGATGATGGCCCGGATCTGCCCGACGGCCATGATCTTTGTCCCCAGCCGGGGAGGGATCAGCCACAGCCCCGACGAACATACGGACAGGGCGGACCTTCTTGCGGGGGCGGAGGTGCTGCTCCGCACGGCAGAGAAACTTCTGGCAAAGGAGTAAAAGGTAAAAAAATGCAGATCAGGGTCAATTCGGAAATCGGCCGTCTCCGCTCGGTGATCATGCAGCCCCCCGGCAGGGGGATCGAACGGTGTACCCCCCTGAATGTGGGCTCCCTCGCATGGGACTCCGTTCCAAGCCCCGAAAAGGCGCTGGCGGAACATAAAAAATGGGTTGAGACCGTGGAGGCCTCAGGAGCGAAGGTCTACCTTTTCGAGGACCTCCTCCGGTCGGTCCTTGCCCTTCCCGCCGCGAAGAAGGAGGTCGTCTCGGGCGTCCTCGGGACGGAGAGAGCCTTCCTGACGGAGCAGACCCTTGAGGTCCTCTCGGAACTCCTTCTCGCCCTTCCTCCGAAAAAGCTGGTGGACCGGCTTTTCTTCGGTATGACAAAGGAAGAGCTGAACAGGGCTACGGCGGAGGTCTCCCTTGCGGACCTCGCCGACGGCAGAAACGAATGGGCCCTGTTTCCCATGACGAACGTCCTCTACTCCCGGGACCCGGCGGCGGTCCTCGGGGAGGGGGTCGTCTTCGGAAAGATGTTCAACCGGGACAGGGTGAAGGAGCCGGTCTGCATCCGGGCCATCTTCCGCCATCATGAGGACTTCCGCCAATGCGCCTTCCAGACGTGGTACGGCGCTTCCCCTGAGGACGACACGCCGGCGGAGGGGGGCAATCTCCACTGTTACAGCCCGTCCGTCTTCATCGTGGGGGTGAATGAACGGACCTCCCCCCTCACCATCGAGAAGATCGCCCGGCGCACCATGGCCAACGGCGCGATCACTGACGTCCTCGCCCTGATGTTCGAGAACCCCCGGGTCAGCGCTACCGATTCCATCGGCCTCTCCGTTCACGTGGACATGTTCCTCAATATGATCGACCATGATGCCTTCCTCTTCTTCCCCTACATCGAGAAGAAGCTCACAGTCCTTCACATCACCCGGGGAAGGGGAGACCGGCTGCAGATCCGGCGGGAGAACTCCCTCTTCGGGGCCATACGGAAGGTGCTGAAGCTTGATTCCGTGAGGATCATCAAGGTCGGAGGGGATGAGCCCGAGGCGGTGGCCTTTTCCGAGCAGCGCTCCGGGTCTGGGGGAAATACCTTCAATCTGGAACCGGGGAAGGTCTGCATCTGGGACAGGAACCGGGGGACCATGAAGGCCCTGGAAAAGGCGGGGATCACCGTCGTCCCCGTGGACGCCGACGAACTGGTGAAGGGCGGCGGGGGCCCTCGCTGCACCACCATGCCCCTGGAGCGGGAGGACCTGTAGGGCTCCTCCCCTCCGGATTGTAAAGGGCGCGGTCAGTCCACCCGCACGGCGGTGCCGCAGGTAGTCACCATGAGCATATTGCTTCCGTTCGACCCCAGGACCTCGTAGTTTACGAGCATCCCCACCACTGCGTTGGCCCCCAGTTCAAGGGCCCGCTGCTCCATCTCCCTCAGGGCGCTCGACCGGGCGTCCATAAGCTCCTGCTCGTAGGCGCCGGACCGTCCGCCGAAGAAATTGGTCAGCCCCGCCTTGAAATCCTTGAAAAAATTTGCCCCGGCGATGACCTCGCCGAAGACGATCCCCCGGTAGGACGTTATCGTCTTGCCCTCGACGGTGTGGGTGGTGGTGATGATCATGGGGTGCTCCTCCTCTGCCGCTCAGCGGCCTGTAAAATTGGGGTGACGCTTCTCCAGGAAGGCCTGAACGCCCTCTCTGCCGTCCTCCGATGCCGCGAGGGCCGCGAAGAGTTCCCCTCCCGCGGGGATTGCCCGCTCGGGAGGCAACCCCTCCATCCGGACGAACCCCTTCTTCCCCGTGCGGATGGACGCCGGGCTTTTCCCCGCCAGCCGCTTGGCCAGGGAGAGGGTCATCTCCTCAAGCTTTCCCTCCGGGGCGACCCCGTAGACGAACCCCAGCTCGCGCCCCTTTTCCGCGGGGATCAGCTCTCCGGACAGCACATACTGAAGGGCCCGCTTCTCGCCGATCCACCGGGCAAGCTGGTAGCCGGGTTCGAGGCAGATCAGCCCCACGTTCACGGCGGTGGTGCCGAAGACGGCATCCTGGGAGGCGACCACGAAATCGCAGGCAAGGGCGAGGCCCGTTCCGTTGGCGAGGGCGTAGCCGTGTACCGAAGCGATCACGGGCTTCGTCATGGCATGAAGAGTGAGATTGTGGAGGTCCATGAGATCGAGAAAACCCCGGATCTCATGCCGCTCCTTCGAGAGGATCGCCCGAAGGTCGATCCCCGTGGAGAAGTGCTTCCCCTCTCCGTTGATGACCACAACCCTGACGCTGTTGTCCTTTTCCATCTCCCGGAGGGCCTCGTTCAGCTCCGTCGCGAGCTCTTCGTTGAAGGTGTTCATGGCCTCGGGGCGGGAGAGGGTGATGTACCCTATTTCCTCGGTGATTTGTGAAAGTATTGCAGGCATCAGATTTCCTCCTTTTTCGTCCTGTCGAGACGGGGCATATTCCGGGCTGACGGACAGAGGGCCAGCCCTCCTTTCGATGTGCACCGCAGTTCCTCCGGAAGCATTCTCCCAACCGAGTCCACGGCACCGATGGTTTCGTCCAGGGGGACAGGGCTCTCATACCCCCCGAGCACAAGGTCGGCGCAGAGGAAGGCCTGGGAGGCGAGAGCCGCATTGCGGCTGTGGCATGGAATTTCCACCACTCCCTGTACGAGATCGCAGACCGACCCCATGACGTTTTGAAAAACCAGAGCCGCAGCGTCGCACCCCTGGCGTGGCGTTCCCCCCGCCGCCTCCATTACGGCTGCGGCGGCCATGGCCCCTGCCGCTCCGATCTCCACCTGGCATCCTGCCACCTCTGCGGAGAAGGTGCTGTGTATGTCGTGAAAGAGCCCTATGGCGCCGGCAGCCCACAGGGCCATCAGGATCTTATCCCTCGATATTCCGAAATCCTCCGTCAGGGTGGCCATCACTCCGGGAATGACTCCCGCAGCTCCGCCCGTGGGGGCGGCGCAGACCACACCCCCGGAGGCGCACTCGTGGAGGGCTGCCAGAGAGCGGATGGCCGTTCGGGCGTGGGGTCCGCCGAGGAACATTTTCCCCTTCTCTTCGGCTGTCCACAACTTTTCAGCCAGGGGGGCCATGAGCTTCATGGAGGCAATTTTTCCCGTCAGCCCCCGTTCCACAGCGCCGAGCATGACGTCGAGCCGTTCTTCCATCTCCTTCATCAGAAGGGCTTCGTCAAGATTGAGCAGGGCACTCTCGTAAGCCAGGGCGGCCTGTCCGAGGGACACCCCCTTCTCCCTGGCGAAGATCTCCATGGAAGCGGCGTCGGTAAAGAGCTCTTTTCCGCTCAGGGGGTGCATCACCGGATTGGCGGCGAAGACATCCCTCACGGTGGGGGAGGCGGCCAGCCGCTCGAAAAATCCCTCCTCGGGCGGAAGGGAGGAGGTTCCGAGCAGTACGACCCGCTCTCCCCCGGGCAGCCCTTCGAGATGCTGAGCCCATGGGCTGAGCAGTTTTTCCATCTCTTCCATCGAGCCCGGCCCACCCTCGCAGAAGACAACCCAGGAGTCGCCGTTCAGCAGGAGGGGAACGCAGTTCAAAGAGGCGATCTCGAAGGAGCCTCCCCCCACGGAGCGGCTGTGGAGGACGATCTCCCGACCGTCCTTTCCCGTAAGGGTGAGAAGGGCGCTGTTGGGGTGATCGGCCTCGGCGAAGGGGCTCACTTCAAACCGGACATCCAGCTTTTCCCGGGGCGCCAGGTCGAGCATATGGGCAAAGCCGGGATCCGTCAGCGGTCGTGCCAGAAGCCCCGCAACATAGGCCCGGTCGCTCCCCTGGTCGGCATAACAGACCGCCAGGGAGCTTCCGGGGGCGAAGGTGAAGACCGCCCTCCGGGGAGGGGATCCCAGAAGATCCCTCGCCATCCGGCCGATCCTCCAGGGGCCGGCGGTATGGGAACTGGACGGCCCCCGCATGATGGGGCCGAGGACGGAATTGAGAATGCTCACCCGTTTCACCTGGCTGTCACCTCCGAAATGGATTGCTGGAAAAAGTATAGCAGGAGGAGAGGGGTTTTTCTTTATTTTCCGTATTTATTTGTCTGAGCGGGGGGCCTTCTCCGGAAAATTCTCCCTCCGGTGATAAAATGGTCTTTAATCTCGAAGCGAACTGCGAAGGGAGCGGATAACTTTGGCCTACATACAGTACCTGTCCCGGGAGGCAATACCGGAAAACCAGCGGGTTAACGATACCGACAACATCATCCAGATCCACGGCGTTCACGGAAAGGTCATGAAAGGGCACTATGATCTGTATATTGAAGTGATGCGGAAGCGGAGCCCCCTCAGCAGAATTCAGCGGGAGCAGATCGCCGTGGCGGTCTCGGCCTATAACGGCTGTCTCTACTGAGTGACCCATCACGAGGCGGGGCTTCGTGAACTGCTGCAAAAGGACGGACGGACAGGGGAGAAGCAGGACCGGCTGCTCGACGCCCTCAAGGGCGACTATACAAAGGCGGATCTCCCCTCTGCCGACCGGGCGATGCTGGACTATGCCCTGAAGCTGACGGCCCAGCCGCAGAAGATGAACGCTGAGGATGTCGAGGCCCTCCGGGCGGAGGGACTCGACGACCGGGCGATCCACGACCTGTGCGCCGTCACTGCCTATTTCGCCTTCGTCAACCGGATTGCCGATGGACTGGGCGTGGAGCTCGAAGAGCGATGGAAGAGGGAAGGGGAGGGGCAATAATGAAGGAACTGCTCACCGGCAACGAGGCTGTAGCGAGGGGAGCCTGGGAGGCGGGGTGCCATGTGGCGGCCGCCTACCCCGGAACGCCGAGCACGGAGATCCTCGAAAACCTCGCCCGGTATGAGGATGTCTACTGCGAATGGTCTCCCAACGAAAAGGTGGCCCTGGAGGTCGCCGCCGGAGCCTCCATGGCCGGGGCCCGGTCTCTCTGCGCCATGAAGCACGTGGGGCTCAACGTCGCTGCCGATCCCTTCTTCACCATGGCCTACATCGGGGTGAACGGCGGGTTCGTCGTGGTGGACGCCGACGACCCCGGGCTGCACAGCTCCCAGAACGAGCAGGACAACCGGTGGTATGCCCTCCACGCCAAGGTCCCCATGCTCGAGCCCACGGACAGCCAGGAGTGCCTCGACTTCACGAAGGCGGCCTTCGCCCTTTCGGAGAAGTTTGATACCCCGGTGCTTCTGCGCCTGACCACCCGCATCTGCCACAGCAAGGGGGCCGTGGAGACGGGGGAACGGACGGAACTTCCGGTGAAGGACTATGTCCGGAATCCTTCGAAGAACGCCATGCTTCCCGCGGCGGCCCGGGTACGCCATGCCCTGGCGGAGGAACGGCTCCTTGAGCTTCAGGAATACAACGAGACGTCCCCCTTTAACCTTCTTGTGCCGGGGGAGGGTTCCCTCGGGGTCATCGCCACGGGGGTCGGCTATCAGCATGCCCGGGAGGCCCTCGGGGACCGCGCCTCCTATCTCAAGATCGGGATGACCTGGCCTCTCCCCCTCAAGCTCATGGCGGACTTCGCCTCGTCGGTGGAGACCCTCTGGGTTGTGGAGGAGAACGACCCCTTCGTGGAGTCCGGCCTCCGCGCCCTCGGTATCTCCTGCTCCGGAAAGGATAGGCTTCCCCTGGTGGGGGAGCTCTCCCCGGCCATCCTGGCGAAGGCGATCCTCGGGGAGGAAGAAATGTCGGGAAAAAAAACCGGAATTCCCGTCCCCGACCGGCCCCCCCTTCTCTGCGCCGGGTGCCCTCACCGGGGGCTTTTCTACGCTCTGAGCGAGAAGAAGGATCTCGTCGTAATGGGGGACATCGGCTGCTACGGACTGGGCTCCCTTCCTCCCCTGAACGTGGGGGAGAGCACCATCTGCATGGGGGCCGGGTTCTCCGCTGCCATCGGCTTTCAGAAAGCGGACGAGCGGGCGGGGCGCACCCGGAAGGTCTTCGGCCTTCTCGGCGATTCGACCTTCTTCCATTCGGGCATTACGGGGCTGATCGACGCAGTGGTGAACAAGTCGAAGGCCGCCTTCGTCATCATGGACAACCGCATCACCGCCATGACGGGACAGCAGGAAAACCCCGGCACGGGAAGAACCCTCGGAGGGGAGGATACGGCCGCCCTCAATATAGGCCGGATCTGCGCAGCCTGCGGAGTGAGGGAGGAGAATATCCACACAGTCGACCCCTACGACCTGGCAGCCTCCCGAAAGGCCGTGCAAGCGGTCATCGAAACTCCCGACACTGCGGTGATCCTGACGACCCGCCCCTGCGCCCTCCTTCGGGATGTGCGGGAAGAGCGGGCGGGCATGGTCTGCGTGGTAGATACTGAAAAATGCGTCCTCTGCCTCTCGTGCCTCAAGCCCGGATGCCCGGCCATCACGAAGGCGGAGGGAAGGATAGTCATAGATTCGAAGGCCTGCAACGCCTGCGGCCTGTGTCTGCAGCTCTGCCCGACCGGAGCTATCTCGAAGGAGGCGGCCGGCCATGAATAAGAAAAATACCAGTGTTTTGATCGTCGGAGTGGGAGGGCAGGGTATTCTCCTCGCCGGGAAAATCCTCTCCGAGGGACTGCTCACCTTCGGATACGACGTGAAAATGTCGGAGATCCACGGCATGGCCCAGCGGGGGGGAAGCGTCTCAAGCCACATCCGTTATGGCGAAAAGGTTTTCTCTCCCGTCATCGACCGGGGGAGGGCAGACCTCATCGTGGCCTTCGAGAAGGTTGAGGCCCTCCGCTGGCTCCCCTGGCTTTCCCCCGAAGGAACCCTTCTCGTCAACAACGAGGAGATCTATTCCATGCCGGTCATCCTGGGACGGCAGGCCTATCCGGACCGCCTCGAGGAGGTATTGCCCTCCCTCGTTCCCTCCGTGAAAGTCCTGGAGGCGTCGAAGATCGCCCGGGAGGCCGGTGAGCCCCGGGGGGCGAATATGGTTCTGCTCGGCGGAGCGGTCGCTCTTCTTGGGCTGAATGAACGGGATTGGGGAAGCATTCTCGATAAGGGGCTTCCTTCCCGGGGCAGGGAGAAAAATAAGGAAGCCTTCGCCCGGGGGGTTGCCTCCCTGAAGGCGTAAATGCATAATATAGGATATGCTTTGGGCCTGAAGATTATGATGAAGAGGTGAGAAAAAGAGTGTCCTCAGAAAAACCAGGCCCGCCGGAATTCTCGAAGAACATTGTCCTTG
>JALHFZ010000262.1:528-1011 GCA_022837505.1 Synergistaceae bacterium | reverse complement strand
GTGAATTGAAATGGCAATAACAAAGGAAGAGCTAAGGCAATTCGCGCTCGACAGAGGATTAGACCTCTTTGGTGTGGCAAACATAGAGCGCTTTCAAGGAGCCCCTCCCCGGATGCACCCGGCATCCATATTCCCGGAGGCAAAGTCCGTAATAGTTGTAGGGAAAAGGATTATCCGCGGCGGGTGGCGCGGAATGGAGGAAGGCACATACTGGCCCAACTACACCTACTTTGATTACCACGGCCTTTTGAACTCCTTCTTCATCCAGACGCCGCAGTATGACCTGGCCTGTCTTATTGAGGACAACGGCTGGGAGGCCGTGCCCTACTACTCCGGCGTGCCGGAGTGCCAGGTTCCTTCATCAGTGCCTCTAAGAGAGGGCGCAGTGGCGCCGGAGGTGCAGCTGGCAATAAGAATAGCGGGCGTAGCGGCAGGCGTTGGAGAGATGGGCTGGTCAAAGGTCTTTCTCACCAGGAAGTTCGG
>JALHFZ010000262.1:0-518 GCA_022837505.1 Synergistaceae bacterium | reverse complement strand
TTGAGCCGGACCCGCTCATTGAGCCGGGGAGTATCTGCGACAAATGCATGCAGTGCGTGAAGGGCTGCCCCGGAGCCATCCCTCACGTAAAAGAGGGCAAGACGGTCAAGATACAGATAGAAGACAAGACCTACGAATGGGGCGATGTGGACATGGGCAAGTGCACCCTAATGTACCACGGCGGAGACCCAAGGGTATCACCGTTCATCCACAAATCCCTGCCAGGGTGGAACTTTGACGTAACTAAGCAGAACGTCTCTGAGGAGATTGCCTACAAGATCGCCTGGACGCTCTCCACGGCGCAGTGGCGTGCCACGGAGGAAGACCCGTCCGGCAGGGTCATCGAGGGGCACTCCTACCTCCAAAAGTGGGGGGAAGCCGGGAGCTTCGGAGTGGAAGGCTCCAGGGGCTGCATGCGCAGCTGCTTCAACCACCTGGAGAAGTGCGGGAAGATAGAGCAGACCTTCAAGGGCGGAGACTTCATAAAACGCCCGCGGTGGCTCCTGCCCTGCGAAGTA
>JALHFZ010000001.1 GCA_022837505.1 Synergistaceae bacterium | reverse complement strand
TGGAAAAGAGAAGCCAGAGGACTAGAGCAGTTTACGAAGAAAGATAACAGAGAGAAGTCCAGCGAAAAATCTGGTCTCCTTGTTAGACCACATTTTCAACTCGCTATTTCCTGCTCATCTCATCTAAAAAGTTTTCATTTCAAGGGAACCTTGACAATCGGAAGAAGGAAATGATTTGTAGTACAACTCATCGGCAGGTGCTCAAAAAAAATGCCTTCCCTTGAGAGGAAGGCTTTAAATTCAGTATTTGCAATGTTTCCCGGTGTTTAGAGGATTCGAACCTCCGACCACCTGCACCCCATGCAGGTACGCTAACCAAGCTGCGCTACGTCCCGTACTGACCGGGATATTCTACCCCGAATAGCAGCCCGGGTCAAGACGGAAAGCAAAGAGGGAATATTCCTGTCATTTGGGAGCAAACCCTCTGCCTCTCCCTTGTATAGCCTGTCGGCCAGCCAGGCAAAATCGGAGCCTCCCCTTATTCGAAGAAGGGTGCACGGCTTTTATGAAAGAAAAACCCCGGTGTATCTTTTTACCCCCCGCTGAAAAAGAAAAGGGATTTCCCTTCGGTAAAATGAATTATTCTTTGAATGGGGGAGGGAATAGAGGGTGCAATGCTGTAAGGCTCTTGGAAAGGCGATGAATTTCCCCTGAAGACAGCTTCGGGCCTTCAGCTTTTGAAAAACGCGGAGCTTTATGGAAAGGAGGAATATGCGGCAGTTTTTCTAAAAAGGCATACCTGGCCAGTGTACCAGAGGGTTCCTTTAAAAAGAGAAAAGAAGCGGTTTTTTGCCTTTTACCTGATGGCTTGTATAAATTGGATCTTTTCCTAACGTGTATCTTGAGGTCCTTATTTGATAAGAAAGGCAGGGAACGAATGTTTAAAAAAACGACAAAATCAACGGGGTTTTCAGCTTTTTTGAGCTCAGTCCTTTTATCTCTTCTTCTTTTAGCACAGTGTGCCTGTGCCGGTACAATGGGAATGGCACCTCTTAACCCGGAATTTCTTGAATATCAGCGGCAGGTAGGGCAGAAGGCCGCAGGACCGACGACTCTCTCTTCCGGAGAGCGGAAGTATCCCCTCGGGTATATCCCCTCTCCCCTTGATCTTTCCCATGTGACCCCGCCAAAAGACCTTTTTCTGAGAGACCGGGGCGACGCTCTTCCCTCGGCGTATGATCTCAGAGATAATTCCGCCCTGACGGCCGTGCGGGATCAGGACCCTTACGGAACCTGCTGGGCCTTCGGCGCTCTTGCATCCTTCGAATCCACCTTTAAAAAGAGGGAAGGGGAGGGTTTTGATTTCTCCGAGTGGCATCTGGCTTACTACGCCTATGTGGATGAAAAACCCGGCTTCCCCGCGTTTACTCAACGTACCTCTGCTATAGCATCAATCCCAATTACTCAAGCGGCGGATGCAACGCCCTTCCTCTCACGCCCTTTATCTTCGGGCTCCTTGTTCCCTTGTTCTTCCTTCGGAGGAGATAATCCAAAAAAACCTTCCTGTTTCCGGTCAATGAACCTTCATGAAGAGAGCAGATGCAAAAGAGCCGGGAGGGAATTTTCCCCTTCCGGCTCTGGTGTTGCTCTGAAGCTTTGCTCTTACGCCTGGGCCTTGACCGGTTCCTTGCCCATCTCGGCGAGCTGCTTGTAGATCTCGTACTTCGCCTTGGCGTCCTTTTCGGCCTTTTCGAAGAGTTCTTCGGCGAGCTCAGGGAAGGACTGCTTCAGGGAAGCGTAGCGGACTTCGGACATGAGGTACTCCTTGAAGTCCGCCTTCGGCTCCTTGGAGTCGAGGATGAAGGGGTTCTTCCCTTCGTCGGCGAGGTCGGGGTTGTAGCGGTAGAGGTGCCAGTACCCTGCCTCCACGGCCCGCTTGATCTGATCCTGGGCCTTCCCCATGCCTGCGAGTATTCCGTGGTTGATGCAGGGGGCGTAGGCGATCACCAGGGACGGTCCCTTGTAGGCCTCGGCCTCCTTCAGAACCTTCATGAGCTGATTCTTGTCGGCTCCCATGGCGACCTGGGCCACGTAGACGTAGCCGTAGGTCATGGCAATTCTGCCGAGGTCCTTTTTCTTTATCCGTTTGCCCGAGGCGGCAAATTTCGCCGTGGCCGCCGTGGGGGTGGCTTTCGAGGACTGCCCGCCCGTATTGGAGTAGACTTCCGTGTCGAAGACGAAGACGTTCACGTCCGGAGTAGACTTCCGTGTCGAAGACGAAGACGTTCACGTCCTCGCCGGAGGCCAGCACATGGTCGAGGCCGCCGAAGCCGATGTCGTAGGCCCATCCGTCACCGCCGAAAATCCAGACGGACTTCTTGACGAGATAGTCTGCCCTGCAGGCGACTTCCGCGAGAAGGCGCATGTCCTCGGGGATATCCATGGCGACAAGGGCGTTCATGGCGTCCACGACGTACCCTACGGTGGTGTCGATGGAGAGCTTCATTCCGTAGCCGTACTCGGCGTTGTCCTCGAAGAGGGAGTTCGCCCAGGCCGGTCCCTGCCCCTTGGCGTTCGTGGTGTAGGGCATGCTCGGAGCAGAGGCTCCCCAGATGGATGTGCACCCTGTGGCGTTCGCTATGACCATCCGGTCGCCGTAGAGCTGGGTGATGAGCTTGGCGTAGGGAGTCTCGCCGCATCCGGCGCAGGCGCCGGAGAACTCAAGGAGGGGCGTGGAGAACTGACTGCCCTTGACGGTGAATTTGTTGGTCTGGTCGGACTTGTCTGTGACCTCAAGCCCGTAGTTCCAGTTGCAGATCTGGTCCATCTGGGAGGCGATGGGCTTCATCTCGAGGGCTCCCACCGGGCAGATGTCCGCGCAGTTGCCGCACCCCATGCAGTCGAGGGGGTTGACCTGCATCTTGTATTTCGTTCCGGGGAATTCCTTCCCCTTGATGTCCACGGCGCCGAAGTTCTCGGGTGCCCCGGCAAGTTCGGCCTCGGTGAGGACCACCGGGCGGATTGTGGCGTGGGGGCAGACCATGGAGCACTGGTTGCACTGAATGCACTTTTCGCTCTTCCATTCGGGTACGTTGACTGCCACGCCCCGCTTCTCGTAGGCCGATGTGCCGGAGGGGAAATGGCCGTCCTCTCTGCCGGTGAAGGCGCTCACGGGGAGGCTGTCCCCCTGCTGGGCATTGATGGGCATGCAGACATCCCGGACGAAATCGGGGATCTCATCGGGAAGGCCGCAAATGAGCTCGGGATCCTTGTCGGCGGTGGCCCACTCGGCGGGGACTTCGATCTTCTGGAGGTTCTTGATCCCTGCGTCCACTGCCTTGTAGTTCATCTCGAGGATTTTTTCGCCCTTCTTGCCGTAGGAATGGTCGATGGCATCCTTCATGTATTTGACGGCGTCGTCGAGGGGAATGACGTTGGTGAGCTTGAAGAAGGCGGACTGCATGATCACGTTCGTCCTGTTGCCCAGCCCGATCTCCTCGGCGATGTCCGTGCCGTTGAGGATGTAGAAGGAGATGTCGTTGTTGGCGAGGTAGCGCTTCACCCGGGCGGGGAGGTTGTTCTCGAGATCCTCAAGGGTCGTCCACTGGGTGTTGAGAAGGAAGGTGCCGCCCTTCTTCAGCCCGGCGAGGACGTCGTAGAGATGGACGTACTCCTGCTTGTGGCAGGCGATGAAATCGGCGTTGTCGATGAGGTAGGTGGACTTGATGGGCTTTTTGCCGAAGCGGAGGTGGGAGATGGTGATTCCGCCGGATTTCTTCGAGTCGTAGGCAAAATACCCCTGGGCGTAGAGATCCGTCTCGTCGCCGATGATCTTGATGGAGTTCTTGTTCGCGCCCACGGTGCCGTCGGAGCCGAGACCCCAGAACTTGGCGCGGATGGTGCCTTCGGGGGCGGCCACAATGGGCTCGCCTGCGGGAAGAGAGGTTCCGGTCACGTCATCAATGATCCCAAGGGTGAAGTGATCCTTGGGATAATAGAGGCGGAGGTTGTCGAAGACCGCCTTGATATGGGTGGGAGTCGTATCCTTGGAGCCGAGGCCGTACCGTCCGCCCACGATGAGGGGCTTGTCGGCCTTGTCCTGGAACATGGTGCAGACGTCCTGATAGAGGGCCTCGCCGAGAGCTCCGGGCTCCTTGCTGCGGTCGAGCACGGCGATGCGCTTCACCGATGCGGGGAGGACGTTGAAGAAATACTTCTCGGAGAAGGGGCGGTAGAGATGGACTTCCACGACGCCGGTCTTCTCTCCCCTGGCGTTGAGATAGTCCACGGTCTCCTCGATGGTCTGGCAGACCGAGCCCATGGCGACGATGATGTTCTCGGCATCGGGAGCGCCGTAGTAATTGAAGGGGTGGTACTCCCTTCCGGTAAGCTTTTTGATCTCATTCATGTAGGATTCCACGAGATCGGGAATGGCCTCGTAGAAGGGGTTGATGGCTTCCTTCGCCTGGAAGAAGATGTCGGGGTTCTGGGCGGTTCCCTTTATGTAGGGGTGCTCAGGGTTGAGCCCCCGGGCCTTGAAGCGGGCAAGGGCGTCATAGTCCACGAGCTTCGCGAGATCGTCGTAGTCAAGGACGTCTATCTTCTGAATCTCATGGGATGTCCGGAAGCCGTCGAAGAAGGCGAGGAAGGGGAGGCTTCCCTTGATGGCGCTGAGATGGGCGACGGCGGTGAGGTCCATGACCTCCTGAACGCTTCCCGATGCGAGGAGGGCGAACCCTGAGGCGCGGCAGGCCATGATGTCGCTGTGATCGCCGAAGATGGACAGGGCATGTCCCGCCACTGCCCGGGCGCTCACGTCGAAGACGCCGGGAAGAAGCTCGCCGGAGATTTTGTACATATTGGGAAGCATGAGAAGCAGCCCCTGGGAGGCTGTGAAGGTGGACGCGAGAGATCCGGCGGAAAGAGCTCCGTGAACTGCCCCTGCTGCTCCCGCCTCGGACTGGAGCTCCCTGACCATTACCGTTTTGCCGAAGATGTTCTTTCGTCCGTGGGCTGCCCATTCATCAATCACTTCAGGCATGGTGGACGACGGCGTGATGGGATAGATGGCAGCCACTTCCGTGAACGCATAGGACACGTGTGCTGCGGCGGTGTTGCCGTCCATCGTTATCCAGTTTCTTTTCATTAATTTACCCCCTCTTGTATTTCAGGTTGAGCTGAAAAAAATGAGCTTCCCCTGATTGATTATTCGCTCAAAAAGAAAACGAAGACGGAATTTCTCTTCGTTTTTTTACCCCTCTTATTGTACATCAAGGAGGGGAATTTGCAGTCTGTAGAATCCGCAAAAAATCAGACGGACCAATAAACACTTTATTTCACCTGTTGATATTACCATAAAGAAGAAATTGGTCAATAAAGAGGAGAAAATTTTCATTCATGGAGAAAAAATCATCTTCTCCAAAAGACGGTCGGAGCCTGTTATAATTTGTGCAGTCAAGGATGTGTACAGGGGGAGACCGATTTAATGGATCAGAAAATTGAATGTATCGTCATGGCCGAGAGGAAAAACCTCCCCCTTGATGTGAAGCTGGGAAGAAGCAGGGCCTGCCTCGAGATCGGTTTCGGAAACGGTGAGTTTCTGGCCTTTATGGCCCGGGAGAACCGGGAAACCACATGGTGGGGGATCGAGATGTCCCGGGCCTGCGTTCTTCGGGCAAGGAGGCGGATTGAGCGGGAGGGGTTGTCCAATGTCCGCCTTCTCTCCGGGGATGCCCGTTTTTTCCTTCGGGAATGCCTTGCAGGGGAGTCCCTCGACGGCATCTATATGAACTTTCCATGCCCCTGGCCGAAGAAACGCCATTCAAAAAGAAGGGTGTCCAGCGGCAGCTTCCCCTCAGAAGTCGCCAGGGTTCTGAAGAAAGGTGCCTTTTTTGAGCTTTTTACCGATGAGGAATGGTACGGCCGGGAGGTGAGGGACGGAATGATCGCCCATCCCGACCTTGAAGAGGCCCTGTGGCAGGTGAATCCCCTCCGCCCCGTCCGCACGAAGTATGAACGGCGATGGCTTGAGATGGGAAAAAGCCTGTATCTTTCCAGGATGGAAAAAAGAAAGCGTACTGCGGGAGGAGATCCGCACTATCTGGGGAGGGCTGAGGACGTGCATGTTCGCGTACAGCGAAGGGGATCAGCCGGGAGTGTTCTGAAAGAACTTTTCGGCCGGGAGGGAAAGGACGGCCCCTCCCTCTGGATTTACAAGAGAAGCTATTCCGACGAAGGCAAATGCACCCTCCTTGAAACGGTGACCATGGACGGGGATTTTGAACAGAAATTCTATCTTCTTGTCGTGGAAGAAGAAGAGGACTGCCTTGTGAAGATCGCCCCTTATTCAACCCCTTTTCTCACCCCTGCGGTAAAGGGAGCTCTTATGGGCCTCGCCGGGGAGCTTGAGCGCTCCGCCCTGTGAAGGAAGGGCAGAGGGTGAAGGAAGTTCGTCCCACCTCGGGGAAAGTGCTTCAGGCCCTTTTCAGCATCCTGGGGGACATCAGGGGAGCGGCATTTCTTGACCTTTTTTCGGGGACGGGAAGGGTGGCGAGGATGGCCCGGGACCGGGGGGCCTGCCCTGTGGCCGCAGTGGAAATCCTGCCCGCAAGGGTGCGGCGTATTCGCCCCCTTTTTGCGGAGGATCCGGATTTCCTGCTCCTCGCCATGGATATCAGGCGCTCCCTGGGGTACCTCGAGAGAAAAAAACGTCTTTTTGACATCATCTTCGCCGACCCCCCCTACGGGGAGGGATGGCCCCCCCTCCTCGGCGAGCTCCTCTTTCCCGGGAAGGGGGGGGTGCTTGCGCCGGCAGGGGTGGCGGTGGTGGAGCATTCCTCCCGGGAGGACCTTCCCGGAGGGGAAAATTATATCCTTGCCGACCGGCGGGAGTACGGCGACACGGTCCTGACTTTCCTCAGGGCCCGGGAGAAAGGAGAACCAGAATGAAGGGAAGCATCATTGCCGTCTATCCGGGCTCTTTCGACCCCATTACGAACGGCCATATCTATATCGCTGAGAGGGCGGCCGCCCTCTTCGACGAGCTGGTGGTGAGCGTCCTTCTCAATCCTCAGAAAAAATCCTCCTTCACGGTGGACGAACGGAAGGCCATGGCCCGGGAGGCTTTAAGCCATCTGCCCAACGTGAAGGTCAGCTCCTTTGCGGGGCTGCTTGTGGATTTCCTCCGCCAGGAACAGAGCAGAATAATCATCCGGGGTCTTCGGGCCCTCTCTGATTTTGAATATGAATTCCAGCTCGCCCTCATGAACAGACAGCTTGCCCCGGATATCGAGACTCTTTTCATTGTGACCGAGGCCCGGTACTCCTATCTCTCGAGCCACGCCGTGAAGGAGATCTACCAGTTCGGTGGGGCAGTGCACGAGATGGTCCCCCCCGGCGTCTACCGCCGTCTCCGGGAACGCTTTCCCCTTCCCCGGAATATCACCCCATAAAGGGGCGTCTTTTTTTCTCCGATCCGGGAGCATGGCGCAGGGCAAGGTTCTCCCACAGTTCTCCCGCCCGATGTTCGAGCAGGGCAAGCCGGCTCTCGGAGGAACTTCCGGTGAGGGGAATTTTGCTTCTCACCGGAAGGGCGGCTGCGCCGTCCATCTCTCGAAGAAGCTCCCGCCCCTTTTTGTCCGCAGCCAGGGGGCGGAGATAGGAAGGCCCTTCCCGCTGCAGGGCTGCCCTCTCCTCCCGGGAGATGCCCAGGAGGAAATGAATGACCTGCCGGCGCACCCGACCGGCGGGATAGCGCCCCGAGACGGCGGCGGCGATGAACTCCTCCCAGGTGGCGCTTTCCGAGGTGAATTTCATCAGGCGGTTTTCCATCCCCTCCGTCATCCCCGCGGACCCCTTCAGTTCCTTCCGGGGTGTCCGGGAGAGGAGGGAGCGGGCAATTCTCCAGAGGGTCTCCCGGGAGAGGACCGCCCTGCCGGCCTCAATGCACGGAAAGAGAACATCCCGGCCGGCAGGGGGGATCAGGGGTTCGGCCTCTTTGAACTTTCCGTCCTCGAGGAGATGCCGCAAGGCCGTTGAGCTTGCCCGGGGAGAACTGACCGTCTCGGCGCGGTAGCCGTCCCCCTCCCTCAGGACCGGGAGAAAGGCCAGAGGGTACTGTTTTTCGATAACCCTCTGCATATAGGAGAGGGCCAGGGAATTGTTCGGCCGGGAGACGAAGGCCTCGAAGGCCGGGTCGAAATCCCCCAGGGCCCTGGCCCGGGCCTTCACGTAGGAAAAACCTGATTTCATGTATTTTTTCAGATAATCCTTGAAAGAAGAGGGTTCGTGAATTAGAATATCAAGGATTGGCGCGGGGGAGAACCCGGGGTCCTCCATTCCGAAGGTGACGGTGTTCACCACTCCCGCAGCGGCAAGAAGATCGATGCCTCCCCCTGCAAAGATTCCTGCGCTGGCGCAGGAGAAGAATACGGGAAGTTCAAGCACGAGGTTTGCCCCGGCCCGGAGGGCCATCTCCGCCCTGTCCCACTTGCTCAGAAGGGCAGGCTCGCCCCTCTGGGTGAAATAGGATGACAGGACCACGACGATCCCCGAGGCTCCGGTCTGTCTGGCCGCCTCGCTGATATGATGAACATGGCCATAGTGAAGCGGGTTGTATTCGGCGATGATGCCGATGATATTTTTTACCATTTTTTCACCATAGAGACCGGCTGCCTTTCGGGAAAATTTTCTTCTCCTACAATACATCCCGCAGGAGAGACCGGTCAAGAAGAGAGGACGGGGAACGCAATGAAAGTTCTTGTGATTAACTGCGGCAGTTCATCCCTCAAATACCAGCTTTTTGACATGACCGACGAGTCGGTCCTGGCAAAGGGGCTCGTGGAACGGATCGGCATTGAGGGTGCCCGGATCAAGCATACGAAAACCGGCACGGATACAGTCATTCAGAACCGCGAGATTCCCAACCACAAAGTGGCCTTCAAGGTAGTCGTGGAGGCCCTTCTGGACGAAAACCACGGGGTTCTCAAAAGCCTGGACGAGCTGGCTGCAGTCGGCCACAGGGTTGTTCACGCCGGCGAACGGTATGCCGGGTCGGTCATCATCACTCCGGACGTCATCGACGCCCTTGAGGAATGCGTCCCCCTGGCCCCCCTCCATAATCCGCCCAACCTCATGGGAATCTACGCCGTCACGGAGGCTCTTCCGAACATCCCCCAGGTGGGAGTCTTCGACACGGCCTTCCATCAGACCATGCCCGGATACGCCTACATGTACGGCGTTCCCTACCACTACTACGAGAAGTACAAGGTCCGCCGCTACGGTTTCCACGGAACGAGCCATTTTTATGTCTCCCGCAGGGCGGCCGAACTTGTGGGCAAGCCCATCGAATCTCTGAACATCATCACCTGCCACATGGGGAACGGAAGCTCCATCACCGCGGTGGAAGGGGGGAAATCCATAGACACGAGCATGGGGTTCAGCCCTCTTCCCGGGGTTATCATGGGAACCCGAAGCGGCGATGTCGACCCTCTTCTCATCTCCTACCTTTCCGATCAGGAGGCCATTGACAACAAGGCCATGAGCCACGTGTTGAACAAGGAAAGCGGCCTTCTCGGGATTTCCGGGGTGAGCAGCGACCTCCGGGATGTGGAGGAAGCGGCGGACAGCGGCAACAGAAGGGCAAAACTCGCCGAGGACATGCTCTACTACGGCGTGAAAAAATATATCGGCTCCTATGCAGTCGCAATGGGAGGAGTCGATATCCTCGTCTTCACCGCGGGGATAGGGGAGAACAGCGCCCGGGCCCGGGAAGGGATATGCAAAGGCCTTGAATGCATGGGTGTGAAGCTTGACCCCGAGAAAAACAAGGTAAGAGGAAAGGAAGCAGTCATCAGCGCCGACGACAGCGAAGTGACGGTCATGGTGATCCCCACGGACGAAGAGCTTGTGATCGCCCGGGATACGAAAAAGCTCGCCATAGACCGCTGAAGGAGTACGGCAAGGAAGGGAGGGAGGGTGAAAAATGCTGCTCACGGAAAAACCGTCCGACTGGATTTTTGAACTGGAAACTCCCGAACTCGGGGAGGATACGGGGAGCACCTCCCGAACATGGCAAAAAACGGTGGATTCCTCCCTTTCATACAACAGCCAGGAGTTCTCCTTCAGGGGGCCGCTGCAGGTGTACGCCGAAGCTCAATGGGCCGACGGAGGGCTCAGCGTCGAAATTTCTGTTGAAATGACCCTTTCCTCCTCATGTTCCCGCTGTCTCGGCCAGGCGGATATTGATATTATGAACGATTTCATGTATCTTTATACATTGCGGAAGAAGGGTGGTCCTCCGGAGGATTCCGGGGAGGAGGAGATCGTCTTCGTTCCCGTGGATTCCTGGAGAAAAACCATCAATATCTCCGACCAGGTATGGGAGACAGTCATAATGTCCCTTCCCCTTCGGGTGATCTGTTCTCCTGACTGCAAAGGGATATGCCCTCTCTGCGGAAAGTCCCTCAGGGAGGGTGAATGCGGATGCCCTCAGAACGGGACTGACCCCAGGCTTGAGAAGCTCCGGGATATGAAGATCGCAGATACTGAGGAATAGCGTAAAGGAGGGAAGTATCAAATGGCAGTGCCGAAAAGCAGAGTATCCCATTCTCGAACCCATAAAAGAAAGTCGGAATGGATTGGTTCGCTTTCTACGCCGGAAGTCACCACATGCCCCCACTGCGGGGAAGTGATCCTGAACTACCGCGCCTGCGGTGATTGCGGATATTATCGCGGGAGACAGGTTGTCGTGACCGCAGCGGAAGCAAAAAAAGACCAGGCGTGAAGAAAGAAGAGCAGGGGAATAACGGGGGAGGGGCGACCTTCTCCCGTTATTTTTATGGATTTTTTGCCCGGGAGTATTGACGCCGTTTGTCTCCGAGAATATACTTACCTCATCTTCAGAGCAGATACTAGTATCAGGTAACAAATTGGAGGGAGCCTTCATAGCGTCTCAGAGAAAGAAAGCCCGGCAGGCAAAACTTCTGAAAATGATCGAGCAGAACCCCCTGGCTACTGACGAGCAGCTGGCCCATATACTCGGGGTCAGTGTCAGCACGATCCGGATGGACCGTGCTATCCTCGCCCTTCCGGAGCTTCGGGAGAGAATGCGCTCCATGGCCCAGAAGGCCACGAGCAAGCTCCGCTCCCTCAAGGAGAATGAAGTGGTGGGGGACCTCCTCGAGCTCGAGCCGGACAAATGGGCCCTTTCCGTTCTCCAGACCCGCCGGGAGATGGCCTTCCGGCAGACTGACATGATCTGGGATCATTACATCTATGCCCAGGCGAGTACCATCGCCATCGCCGTAGTGGAAGCCGACCTGGTGATCATCGATTCCATGAGAGGCGAGTACAAGGGGCACGCCAGAGTGGGCGACACCCTCATCGCCCGGGCCAAGGTGGGCGTTTCCAAGGAGAACAAATACATAGTGAGTGTGCGTACCAGAGTGGGAGATAAGGAAATTTTCGTAGGGCGCTTCATTGCCGCGGCACTTCCCGGCAAGGGTGTATCCTGAGAGTGAGAGAGGTGACATCTATTTGATTCTTGCTCTTGATGCCATGGGCGGCGACCACGGTCCTGCCGAGACCTGCAGAGGGGCCGCCGCTGCCTGTGATTCCTATAAAGACCTTGAGCTTATCCTCGTGGGCAAAGAAGGGGAGATCCGACCCCTCATCGAACCCCTCCCCGAGGGTGTACGAAAGCGGCTTTCCGTCGTTCATGCGGAGGAACTGATCGGGATGGACGAACACCCGACCCGGGCGATGAGAAAAAAACGGCAATCCAGCCTTCGCCTTGCCATGGAAATGGTCCGGTCAAAGGAGGCCGAGGGGTGCGTCTCCGCCGGCAACACGGGGGCCATAGTGGCGGGGGGAGTGCTTGTGGCGGGAAGGATCCGGGGCATCGACCGCCCTGCCTTCGGTGTTGCGCTTCCCACCCTCAGTAAGTATACTTTTCTTCTCGACGTGGGGGCTACGGTGAGAAGCAAGTCCCTGAATCTCTATCAGTTTGCCCACATGGGCAATGTCTATTCAAAAAAGATCCTCGGCGTTGCCGAGCCGAAGGTAGCCCTCCTTTCAAACGGCTCGGAGGAGATCAAAGGAGACGAGGTCATCTCCGCAGCGCGGGAGTTGCTTCTGGGCAGCTCCCTCAACTATACGGGGTACGTCGAGGGAGATGACATCCCCTACAGCCGGGCAGACGTGGTGGTATGCGACGGATTCTCCGGCAACGTCATATTGAAGTTCGCCGAAGGGCTGATGACAGCCGTGGCCTCCATATTGAAGGAGGAGATGGGGCAGCGGATCCTGCCGAAGATGGGGATGGTCTTTATGATCCCCATGATGAAGGATCTCTGGTCCCGCTTCAACTACGAAAGGCATGGCGGAACCCCCCTCCTGGGAGTGAATGGCGTCGTTGTGAAGGCCCACGGCAGGTCAAAGGCCCCGGCAATTGCAAGCGCCCTCTCTGTAGCCCGTAATTTCGCCCTTCAGAAGGGCGTGGAGCGTATTCAGGAAGAGTTGGAGTAGAGGAGGTTATTCATATGGCTTTTTTTCGGGGAATACCTGTTTCCCTCTGGGGGAGCGGCATGTACGTTCCAGAGAAAGTCCTTACAAACGACGATCTTTCAAGGCTCGTGGAGACAAGCGACGAATGGATCCGCGACCGTACGGGTATTCAGCGCCGCCATATCGCCGCTGAAGGAGAGCTGACGAGCACCGTCGCCGAGAAGGCCGCCCGGGCCGCCCTTGACGACGCGGGAGTGGACCCCTCCGAACTGGATATGATCATCGTGGCCACCAACAGCCCTGATACCCTCTTCCCCGGAGTCGCCCCCAAGGTGCAGGGACTGCTCGGCGCACTGAACGCCGGGGCCTTCGACGTCCAGTCGGGGTGCACCAGCGGCGTCTACTCCATGGCCGTCGCTGCGGGAGGCATTGCCTCGGGTATGTGGAAGAGGGTCCTTGTCATCGGAGCGGAGGTCCTCTCTCCTCTCATCGACTGGACGGACCGGAATACCTGCGTACTCTTCGGAGACGGTGCGGGGGCAGTCGTCCTCGGCCCGTCCCGGGAGGGAGAGGGGAAGTTCATCTCCGCTGAGCTGCGGTCCGACGGAACGAAACACGAACAGATCACCCTTCCCGGCGGAGTGGTGCAGTACCCCGCGACCGCTGAAACCGTAAAAAACAAGCTTCACTACGTCGCCATGAAGGGAAATGATGTCTTCAAGTTCGTGAACAGGACGATCCCCCCTTTCCTCAGGGACTACTGCGGGGCCTCGGGGTTTTCTCCCGAGGATATCGACTGGTGGTTCTTTCACCAGGCCAACCAGAGGATCATCGAGCGTTCGGCGGAGCGTCTCGGCATTTCACCCGATAAGGTGATCCTGAATATAGCCGAATACGGAAATACTTCGGCTGCGTCGCTCTTTATCGCCCTTTCAGAGTTTCTGAGGGAAAAACGGCTCCGGAAGGGAGAAAAACTCCTCTTTACCGCTTTTGGAGCCGGCATGACATACGGAGGTATTATATATGAAGCATGACACGCCATTCCCCTCAGGGGAAAACCGCATAACCCGTCTTTTCGGATGCCCCTACCCCCTGGTCCAGGGGGGGATGGCATGGGTGGCCGACGCCGAACTTGCGGCGGCAGTGAGCAACGGCGGAGGGCTCGGCGTCATCGCCGCTTCGAATATGCCCCCCGAACTCCTGGAGGAGCAGCTTGTCAAGGTGCGGAAACTCACGGACAAACCCTTCGGGCTCAATATCATGCTCCTCTCCCCTACGGTGGATGATGTGATCGCCCTTGCGGCGAAGCACCGGGTGCCGATCGTGACCACAGGGGCGGGAAGCCCCGGAAAGGTCATCGACCAGCTCAAGTCCCTCGGAACGGTCATCGTCCCCGTCATTGCCTCCGTAGCCCAGGCGCGGCGGGTGGAGAAGCAGGGAGCCGATGCCGTGGTGGCCGAGGGAATGGAGGCGGGGGGGCATATCGGTGAACTGACCACCATGGTGATGATCCCCCAGGTGGCCGACTCGGTGAAAATCCCCGTCATCGCCGCAGGGGGGATCGCCGACGGGCGGGGAGTGGCTGCGGCCTTTGCCCTCGGAGCGGAGGGCGTTCAGGTGGGGACGAGGTTCATCTGCTGCGAAGAATCCACCGTTCACCCTGCCTACAAGCAGGCCGTCCTTGAGGCGAGGGACAGGAGCAACGCCGTCACCGGCAGGTCCACCGGCCACCCCGTCCGCTGCCTGAAAAACAAGCTCACCGGCAAGTTCGAGGAGCTCGAAAAGCAGAACGCCACCGTGGAGGAAATCGAACGCCTCGGAGCGGGACGCCTTCGGGCCGCCGTGGTCAACGGTGATGTGGAGTGGGGATCGCTGATGGCCGGCCAGTCCGCGGCCCTCGTGAAGGAAATTCTTCCCGCCGCCGTCATCATCTCTGAGATGTTTGCCTCTGCATGCAGAATCAGCCGCGAACTGGCGGAAATGCCTTTTTCCTACTGCCCGGCTGAGGAGATCGGATCAGAATGATATACTCACTGATCTTTCCCGGCCAGGGATCCCAGGAGGTCGGCATGGGAAAGGACCTCGCGGACGCCTTCCCCGCAGCGGCGGAGGTTTTCTCGAGGGTGGACGACGCCCTCTCCTTTCCCCTTTCCCGGACGATCTTCGCCGGTCCGGAGGAGGAACTGAAGCGGACCGCACTGACGCAGCCCGCCCTCCTTGCGGCAAGCATCGCCTGTTTCGAGGTGCTGAAGGAAAAGGCCGGAGAGCCCCTGCGCCCCCTTTTCCTCGCCGGTCACAGCCTCGGTGAATATACGGCCCTTGTTGCCGGAGGAGCCCTCTCCCTTGAAGACGGGGCTCGGCTCGTCCACCTCCGGGGCAGGCTGATGCAGGAGGCCGTCCCCGAGGGGGAGGGGGCCATGGCGGCCATCCTGGGGCTCGATCCTCCGGCGGTGGAGGAGATATGCCGGGAGGGTGCACCCTCTGGGGAATGCCAGCCAGCCAACTTCAACTCTCCGGGACAGGTTGTCGTCTCCGGCGAGACGGCTTCCGTGAAGACCGTCATGGCCCTGGCAAAAGAGCGGGGAGCGAAAAGGGTCATCCCACTGAATGTAAGCGCGCCCTTTCACAGCAGGCAGATGCGCCCTGTGGCGGACAAACTTCTTGAGGCCTTCGGGGAATCTTCCTGGAAGACCCCCTCCGCTCCCGTCGTGTCCAACGCCTGGGCGAGGCCTGTCGAGACAGTGGAGGAGATCCGGTCTGCCCTTTTCGACCAGACCTTCCGCCCGGTTCTGTGGTGTGATTCGGTGAACTTCATGGCGGACAAGGGAGTGCAGAGGTTTCTCGAGGTCGGTCCCGGAGCTGTCCTCTCCGGCCTCGTGAAGAAGTGCCGCAAGGGACTCGAGGTTCGATCCTTCGGAAGACTTGAAGAGATCGAATCCGCCCTTTCCTTTCTGAAGGGAGAATCTTCCGATGACTGACAGAAAAATCGCCCTTGTCACCGGCGCAGGAAGGGGTATCGGAAGGGCCGTAGCCCTCGGGCTGGCCGAGCGGAGCTTTGTCCTGGCGGTGAATTACAGCAAAAGCGAGAAGGCCGCCCATGAAGTATGCGCCATAATCCGAGAGAGGGGGGGCGAAGCCCTGCCCTTTCAGGGAGATGTCTCGAAAGGCGAAGAGGTCAAAAAGCTCTTCGCTGCCGTACAGGAAGAGCTCGGCTCACCCTCCGTGCTCGTGAACAACGCGGGGATAACCCGGGACGGCCTCATTCTCCGAATGAAGGATGAAGATTGGCATTCGGTGCTGGAGGCAAACCTCTCGTCGGTGTATTATTGCACCAGGGAGGCCCTCCGGAGCATGGTCAGGGCAAAGTGGGGCAGGATCATCAACCTCGCCTCCGTTGTTGCCATAATCGGAAATCCCGGCCAGGCAAACTACTGCGCTTCGAAGGCGGGGGTCATCGGGCTGACGAAATCCGTTGCCCGGGAGTACGCCGCCAGGGGCATCACTGTAAATGCCATAGCCCCGGGATTCATTTCATCCGATATGACCGATTCCCTCCCGGCTGAGGCGCGGGAGGCCCTTATGAGACAGATTCCCGCCGGACGGGCGGGGACCCCCGAAGATGTTGCCCATGTGGCGGGGTTTCTCGCATCCCCGGAAGCGTCATATATAACGGGACAAGTCATTGCCGTAGACGGCGGCATGACCATGTGTTAAAAAGAGAACTGGAAGGGGGTGAACATGAATGAAAAAAGAGGAAATGCTTTCCCGGTTGAAGGAGATCATCATCGACAGACTTGACGTCGAGGAGGACCAGATCGTCCCCGAAGCTTCTTTTGTGGAGGACCTGGGTGCAGACTCCCTTGATATCGTTGAACTTATCATGGGAATCGAAGAGGAATTTGACATTGAAATTCCCGACGAGGACGCTGAAAAGCTGACTACCGTCGGAGAAGCCATGAATTACACTCTGGGCAAACTCGGCGTAGACGAGTAACCCCTTGAACCAGGGAACTCCGGTACGGAAAGGCTGCTGATTTCCGTACCGGAGTTCCAATAAGAGGCATGAATTCGGCCCTCGCAGCGGAGGAGTGAAGTGCAGTGAGAAGGGTTGTCATTACAGGTCTTGGCGTAGTCAGTCCAATCGCCACGGGAAGAGAAAATTACTGGCAGGCCCTAAAAGAGGGAAAAAACGGCGTTGGTCCCCTCACGACTTTTGACGTGAGCGACTGCCCCGTCCCTATCGGAGCAGAAATCAAGGATTTCGATCCTGCCAGATGGATGGAAGGTAAAGAGGCGAAACGCTCCGACAGGGTGATTCAGTTCGCTGTCGCGGCGGCCGATCTTGCGGTTGAGGACGGAAAGCTCGATACCGCAGCTCTGGATCCCCATAAATTCGGTGTCTACATAGGAAGCGGTCAGGGGGGCATCGAGACCACTTTCAACAACTTTAAAACCATGATGGAAAAAGGGCCGAAACGGGTGAGCCCCTTTTTCATCCCCATGATGATCAGCAATATGTCCACAGCCTATGTGGCCATCAAACACAACGCCAAGGGGCCCAACATCTGCGTTGTGACTGCCTGCGCAACATCGGTGCACAGCATGGGGGAGGCCTATCATACAATCATCCGGGACGACGCAGACGTGATCCTTGCCGGCGGTACCGAGGCGGCCCTCAGAAGCATCAGCATCGCCGGGTTCGCCGCCATGAAGGCGCTGTCCACCCGCATCAGTGAACCGGAAAAAGCCTCCCGGCCCTTCGACATCGATCGGGACGGCTTTGTCATGGGAGAGGGAGCGGGGGTGCTTATCCTCGAGGAACTCGAACATGCGAAAGCCCGGGGAGCCCATATCTATGCAGAGCTTGTGGGGTACGGAACAACCTGTGATGCAAGCCATATCACCGCCCCCGACCCCAATGGAGAAGGGGCGTCACGGGCCATGAGAAAGGCGATGCATTCGGCGAAATGGGTCCCCGAGGATGTGGAGTACGTAAACGCCCACGGAACATCCACGGAGCTGAACGATAAGATGGAAGCTCTCGCAATCAGGAATGTCCTCGGAGATCATACGGATAATGTCTGGGTGAACTCCACAAAATCAATGATCGGCCACTGCCTCGGCGCTGCGGGAGCACTCGAGACCATCGCGGCCCTCCAGGCCATCGAGGAGGGGATCATTCACCCCACCATCAACCTCGATAATCTCGACCCCGAATGCCCCATCAGGGTGGTGGGTCCTGAGCCAGTGGAGCAGAAGGTATCCCGTCTGCTTATCAACAGCTTCGGTTTCGGAGGGCACAACGGAGTGCTGGCCTTTCAGAAATTTGAGGAGTAAGGCTCCCTTCTCTCCATGACCTGCAGCGAAGAATACAGCCGTTGGTTCGCCGGGGAGCTTCTGAAACTTCAGGAACGGGTCGGGTATTTTTTCACCGACCCGTTCCTCCTCGAAAAAGCTCTGACCCATTCATCCTATACCTATGAGCAGGGGATCTCTTTTTCAAACGAGCGGCTTGAATTTCTCGGCGACGCTGTCCTTCAGCTTTCCGTCTCTCAGAGTCTCTTTGCCGAGTTTCCCCTCTGGGACGAAGGGCGTCTTTCCCAAAGGAGAGCCGCCCTTGTGTGCGGCCAGGCCCTTCTCGCGTGGGGGCGGGCCATGGGGATCTGCACTCTTCTCAGAAAAGGGAAGGGGATGGCCCGGAACGATGAAAGCGACTCGTCCTGCGCGGATGCCGCCGAGGCCCTGATCGGCGGGGTATTTCTTGACGGAGGGTACGAAGGGGTATTCCCGGTCGTCTCGGCCTACCTCTCCTTTCAGAACTCCCGGATCGTCTTCTGTGATGAGGAGGATGACCCGAAATCAAGGCTTCAGAGGGCCTCCCAGGAGTATGGACTCGGCCTTCCCATCTACGAGACCGTGGCTGTGGAGGGACCCTCCCACGCCCCTCTTTTCACGGTCCGCCTCCTTCTTGACGGAGAGACGGCGGGGAAGGGCACGGGGCAGTCCCGAAAGTCCGCCGAGTTCGCCGCCGCGCAGAAGGGGCTCCAGTTTCTCTCCAGAAAGGAAAATATCCGGTGAAAAATAGACGGCTTTATCTTTATCTTCTTTTTTTCTTCCTCTTCTCCCTGTACCCCCGGAAGGCCGAAGCCCTTGAGATTATGGCCACATCCCCCTGGATGACTATGATCACCCGGTTCATCGGAGGGGTCTATGTTACCGTCAAGCCCATCTCCCTGTGGAATGACCAGGGGAAGACCGTGCGCAAAATCCCCTTGTCGTCAATCAAAAAAGATGCCTCAATCCTCGCCCTCGATGAAAAGGAGGCCGCCTCCTTTGGTTTGAAAAAAGCGGACCGCCCGAATATGTTCCTTCTCTACGGAAATGTCCCTTTCGACACGGCGCGGATGGACTACCACATGGCGGATCCCTCAGTCCTCCCCTTTCTTGCCCAGAGGATACTGACCGGCCTTTCAAGCTTCGATCCGGGGAATTACCCCTACTTTCAGCGGCGCCTCTCTGAATTCCAGACAAGGCTCGACAGCACGGTCCTCGTGGGAAGACAGCTTCTGAGGGGGTATCCGGTGTTCGACCTCACGGGAGGATCCACCCCCCTTTTAGTGGCCGCGGGGTGCCGTCTTCTTCCTGAAGATCCGCAGCTGCGGGCGGTCTGGGAACGGGGGGAGGATGCTGAAGGTCTGCTCCGGGAAGTGAAGGGCGCTCTTGAAAAAAAGATCCCCGTTCTTTTGGACGGCGCATCGGCGAAACCGGTTGCTGACGCCCTGAAGGACGAAAAAAATGTGCTCTTTCTCTCCATGCCTGACCCTGAACAGGATCTGCTTCTTTTTTTCCATGACCGGTACCTGCTCTTCTGGAACCGCCTTGCCCCCTACAGACAGCGCCAGGGGGTCCTTCAGCAGTAAGGCTGAGGCCGCAGGGGGAGCGAATCAGGCTTCCAGTCTGCGGGGGGAAAAAACAAGGAGTGCCGCGCCGAGAAGGACAGCGCTGAGAAGATAAAAGGGAAAACCCGTACGGGTCATATCAAGAAGCATCCCCGTAATCACCGGACCGGTGGTCATACCCATGCTGAAGGCGATGTTGAAAAGCCCCATGATTCTCCCGGATCCGTAGAGTGACCCCCTGGAGGCCGCGATAGCGGCCAGAGAGGGGGAGGCGAAGGCGTGGCCGACGCCGAAGGCGATGCTCGCTAGGCCTAGACTCACCGGGGATGTCAGGTTCGGAAGGCCGAGAAGGGTAACGGAGGATATGAGCCCCCCTGCGAGGATCAGCTTCCGCCTGGGGAATCTGTCCGCAAGCCTCCCGGAGAAACGCTGGAGGATCCCCGTCGCCAGGGAGTTCAGGGAGACGACGAAGCCGATCTGCGTCAAGGAAAGACGGAACCCCGAGGCGAAAAGGGGTATGACCATCACAAGAACACCTCTGCACATGGCTGAGGCAAATTGAAAGAAAAAGACACGCATCATTTCACGGTCAAGAAGAATGGCGGAAAAAGTCGCCGCCATGCCGGAAAGGCCGGAAGAGGCTGATCCGGAGGATATTTTCCAGGGAAGCCAGATAAGGACGAAAACCATGGAGAGAAGAGTAAGAGCCGTCATGCCGTAGAAGGGAGCCATAAGGCCGAGATGCTCGGCAAGAATGCCGCTGAGGAGCGGACCGCACCCAACACCGAGAAATAGGGCACCCTGAAGGGAGCCGAAGAAAAGCCCCTCTTCCCCCTCCGGCGCGATATCCGTGGCAATCGCCATGGTTATGGGAACTACCATGGCGGATCCGAGGCCGTGCCCCATCCGGATCAGAATCAGAGAGGCCGTCGAATAGGCAAAGGTGTAGGCGACAGACGCCGCGGCATAGAAAGCCAGCCCTCCCAGCAGAAGCCACTTCCTGTCCATATGTTCGGCGAGCTCCCCTGAGATGACCATCCCCCCCGTACGGGAGAGGGAAAAAGAGCCGATGATCATTCCAAGGGCAAATCCGCTCGCTCCGAGATTTTTTGCATAGAGGGGGAGGACGGGGGATATTATTCCTATTCCAAGCATGGCGCAGAACATGGCCAGGCTGAGAACCATGAGTATTCTTCGGGACAATCGGTCATCAAAGGGCAAACATAACAGCTCCAGACTTTTCTGAAATTACATTCTGGTGATTTGATTATTCCAAAACACGAAAGATCATACTATACTTTGTCCACAATCTCAATGCTTCTTACTTCTCCTAAATCCGAAGGTTCGTGGATTATAATGAGTAAACAAGCTTAAGCAGGCTGAAGGATTAAGGCAATGGACACAATAATTTCACTTCGCGAAATTATCCGTTCTGAAAGGCTTGACAAAGCATCCGGAGGATAATATCATCTTCCCAAATTCGAACCGTTTCGAAAGGAGGCCTCCGCACTATGATCAATGCGAAAATGACCGATCCAGTTTCTACGCTCGCATGTGCAATGATGATGACTGGCGGTGACCCTCCTGAGGCGGTCGGCGCTTAGTTTTACCTGCGCAGACAACTTCAGCCGGGGGCCTTCGTTTACGAAGACCACCGGCTTTTTTGTATAGCCGGAGGTCTTCGAAAGTAACATTTGGAGGCTCCCGGCTTTTTTATCACATACCAAAAGGAGGAAACAACAATGGCATTTCAGGAGTTCCGCATCAATCAACAAGTGTTCGAAGAGATCAACGACTACCTGGGAGATCCGAAGAATCCGGCCCTGGCCGACCTCAGAAGAGTCGTCGCCAAGTATGGCACGGTCCGCGATATCAACGAACAGGCGCACCAGGCAGGAAAGGTGGAGTCGCTCGTTAAAAGGCTGGAGCGGATGAACTCTCCCTTCGTCAAGGATCTTGAATGGATGGCTTCTCTCCGTGACGAGGGTAAGTTCATATCTCTCTCTGATTACCGCGCGCGCGTCAACCCCGGGCACCCCGCATGGAAGTACGACCTTTCCAAGGCTCCGACGCTGGAGATCAGCGCGCTCCAGTATTTCCCCTGGCTCCTCGCCGAGGTGCGTACCACCATCGAAAAGGGGGAGATCCTCCCCGGCCGTTTCATCCGTGTGCGCAAGATGAAGGAACAGGAGGCGGACGGCGGTGATCTTCCCGCCGTCCGTGCCGCAGTGAAGATACTGGGTGCGACATGCGTGGAGACGCTCGACACAAAGGGCGTCGACGGCTCCAACATACACCTCGGCGGCCCTGGTACCATCACCGGCTACTTCGGCGGGATTGGGCAGCCGAACAGCCACCCGCTTCAGTGGGTGGATGAGGCACTCTACTACTATACGAACTACGGTGTGGACGAGGTGCTCAACATTAACCCGGGGACGGTTTTCCTCGGTTATCTCCTCTACCGTATGGGTGTGGACATCCGCTTCAAGATATCCGTCTTCATGGGTAATGACAACCCCTACGCCGTCCTCTGGACACTGCTTGCTGCGCGCATGTTTGCCCGGAACGATGGCAGTACCCCTCTGGCCGGGTTCAACCTCTCCAACTCTATTGACGACGGGCACATTGCCAAGGCGGCAGCCATCCGCAGGGATCTCGGCCTGGAAGATCAGGTCCGCATTGAGCATCACATCACCGAGACGTGGAGGAGCATCGTCCGCCAGCCGTACGACCGCAGGGAGGGGCTCCTTGAGCTTGCCCGAACCGTCCCCAACATCTCTGCCAAGCACGAGGGGGGCAACCCCGAAGATGAGCAAACTCTCGCCCATCCGTCTGATCTTCTGGACTACTTCCGTGAGAAGAAGGAAATCGAATCCTCCGGTGACATGGAAGCGTTGACGCTCAACTACCTGATGAAGCACAAGGCCGTCAACTCCACGGCGGAGGCGCTGACCAAAGCCGGGCTCGCCTTCGTAGCGGCAGGGGCACACCGGCTGTAGGAAGGATTGATAGATGGCATGAAAGGTTCTTTGGCACAGATGGTCGCCGAATTTTTTCTCAAGCACTGGACGTCTATGCCGGCGTGTATTTGCGGCTCAGTCGCCGAGAACACTTATTTCAATAAGTCTCGGATTCTTTTAATTCTCCTCCGCCAGAATGGCCCTTCTCTTCTGGGGTCGCATGGACCACGTCGGCGGCGTAAAAGGAGCGGAGCCCACCGCCGGTGGAAATCCACAGCTCTCCCCTCTCTCCGATGGATTCCCCCCTGCCGGAGATGGTCTCGTTTTCCGTCATGATGACGATCTTCCGCCCCAGGGTGGAGCAGCTCCGGCGGTATTCCCTGAGAAGGGAGGCTCCTCCGTCCCGTTCCAGGGCTCCAGCAAGGCGGAAAAAGCATCCGCAGATCGCAGCGGCGAGCCGGCCCCGGTGGACGGGCCCCGCGAGAGGGCTAAGGGCGCAGGCCGTCATCAACCCCTCTCCCCGTGCCTCTTCGGGAGGAAGGGTGATATTGATCCCTATTCCCGTAGTGCAGTCCCTCACCCCTTCCGAATCGCTTGAGGCCTCAGAGAGAATTCCACAGATCTTGCGGTCTCCCCAGAGGAGATCGTTGGGCCATTTAAGGGACAGGGAGACCCCGTGGAGCTCCGCCACAGCCTCCTTTACTGCGAGGCCTGCGGCGAGGTTGACGAGCTGAAGCAGGCCGGGACCAAGGCGCGGCCGGAAAAAAACGGAAAAAAAGAGCCCCTGCCCCTTCAGGGAGACCCAGGTTCGGTCCCGCCGCCCCCTCCCCTTTGTCTGTTCGTCTGCAAGGACAAGGAGGGGAGAGGCCCCGCCGGAGCGCCCCAGTTCCTTTGCCTTCTCCTGGGTTGAGGGGAGGGAGGGAAAGGAATGAATTCCCCCTTTGAAGGAGCATGAGGGAAGAGCATAGGCTCCTGTCAGGGAAGGGGAGAGATCCTCTGCCGGAAGCCCCTGCAGGACGTACCCCTTCTGAGGAAGGGAGAGGATGGAAAACCCCTCCTCCCGGAGGGACTGGACGGCCTTCCACACCCCCTGGCGGGAGATGGAGAGCTGGCGGCTTACCTCTCCCCCTGAGAGGACAGCTTCCGGATTATCTAAGAAGAGACGGCAGAGTTCCACCGTTGCCCTGCGGGCTTTCTGCATTTCATCCCCGACTTTCTCTTGGATTTTCCGGTAGATGATATAATGAAAAATCATTTCATACAATCGCATCAGGGGGGTAGAAAATGACCTTTACACCGAATTCTACTGTTTTGGAGGAACTTCGGGTCTTAAAGCAGGACCTGCAGGACAGTCTTTGACCCGGCTTCAATAGAGAGCCGCAGAAAGGAACTTGAAGAGACCGCTTCGAAGACAGATTTCTGGAACAGCCCGGAGAGCCAGGAGGTTACAAGAGAACTTGCCCAGCTCAGCCGGAAAATAGCCCAGTGGGAGGCCACGGAGAAGAATTTTCAGGAGATCGCCATTCTCGATGAAATGCTTTCCGAGGGGGAGGACGACGAACTTCAGAAGGAGTTCGAAAAGCGGGCCTCCGAGCTGAAAAAAGCCCTGGAAAAGGAGCAGCTTCTCCTTCTTCTCTCGGAAGAATACGACAGCAGCAATGCCATCCTCACAGTCCATGCCGGTTCAGGCGGGCATGACTCCCAGGACTGGGCTGAGATGCTCCTCCGTCTCTATCTCCGATGGGCGGAGAGGGAAGGTTTTAAGGTAAGCATCCTGGAGATGCTTCAGGATGAGGAAGCGGGGATAAAAAGTGCCACTCTCCTTGTGGAAGGGGAGTTCGCCTACGGATACCTCAAGTCCGAGAAGGGGGTCCACCGCCTTGTCCGCATCTCGCCCTTCGACTCTGCCAAGAGGCGCCATACGAGCTTCGCCTCCGTCGATGCAGCGCCGGAGCTTCCCGATGACGAGGAAATTGAAATCCGCCCGGAGGAGCTGCGGGTGGATACCTATCGTTCAAGCGGAGCGGGGGGGCAGCATGTCAATAAAACCGACTCGGCCGTGAGGATAACCCACATCCCCACGGGCATTGTCGTGGCCTGTCAGAACGAACGGTCCCAGCATATGAACCGTCAGGTCGCCATGAAGGTGCTTCGGAGCAGACTATTCGAGAAGGCCTGGGAAGAACGGCAGCAGGAGCTGCTTGACCTCCGGGGGGAGAAAAAGGAGAGCACCTGGGGAAGCCAGATACGAAGCTATGTGCTCCACCCCTACACCCTCGCAAAGGATCACCGGACCGGCTGCGAAATCGGAAATATTCAGGCCGTACTCGACGGAGATATTGACGAATTCATCATGAGCTACCTCCGGTGGAAGCGGCAGAAATGACAGCGGAAAGCACTGGAATTTTTTGAATGAAAGGATCGCCCTGAATGAAAACTTTTAACCGAGTCCTCCTGGGACTTGTTTTTCTTCTGACGGTTTTTGCCCTTCCGGGACTGCCGGCACCCTTTCTCCCGGAGGTGCCGGTCCTTTCGCCCTCCGCCCTTCGTCCGGGAATGAAGGGGTACGCCCTGACTGTCGTCTCCGGCGGGAATATCATCCGTTTTTCCGTGGAGGTCGTGAGCGTGGTCCCCCAGAAGGGGTCGCCCCGCAATCTCATCCTCGTGAAAGCCTCCGGTCCCGTCATTGACAAGACGGGAGGCATCGCCGCGGGGATGAGCGGCAGCCCCGTCTATATCAACGGGAAGCTTATCGGCGCCATCGGCTACGGATGGAATTTCAGCGACCATACCCTCGGCTTTGTCACTCCCTATGAGGACATGGCCTCTATTTTGAGCTGGCCTGAGAAGCCCGTAGAGCTTCCCACGATTTTTGCCCTCAGGGGAGAGGAAGAGCAGAAGGATGAAGAGGAGAAGGAGCGGCTGAAAAAGGAAGAGGCTCAGAAGGAAGAAGAAGCAGAGGGGGAGGGGCAGGATCCTCCCGGGGAAACCGGAGAGGATGACCCCGATGAAGAGGAAGGCTCTGAAGAGCTCCTTCTCGAGGAAGATCGGTCGGCATCCTCAGTCCCCCTCCTCCGAAGGGAAGAACGGACGGCTCTTTTTATGGACGGAATCAGTTCCCGGAGCGCCCGGGCCATCTCCTCCCTTGTGGGGCAGAGGGGAACCGTACCCGGTGGAGGCTCTCCGGGGGACGTCCCCATTGAGATGAACGCCCGCCTTCACCCTGGCGAAGCCATTACGGTCCTCCTCGCCTGGGGGGATGTCTCGATAGGCTCCACCGGCACCGTCACGGCCGTGGGAAAGGACGGACGCTTCATCGGCTTCGGCCATCCCTTCCTCGGGCGGGGGGCAGTGAATTTCCCCGTGGCCAGATCCCATATTCACAGCGTGATACCGAGCATAGAATCCCCCTTCAAGATTGGAAGCCCCCTGAAGATCGTCGGAACGGTCACCCAGGACCGGGCTGAAGGGATCGGAGGGCGGACAGGCTATTTCACCCCTTCCTTCAGAGGGCTCCTTGACTTTACCGATTCTGACAGGGGATTTCAGCAGAGAAAAGGGTTTTCCATGGTCCCCGACCAGTTTATGGGGGCCAAGCTGGCATCGGCAATCTACACGGGGCTCCTTGACGAACTCTGGGGGCGGACAGGCCAGGGGACTGCCACGGTCAGCCTTACCCTTGAGGGCAGGGGGCTCGGCACCGGGTGGAAAAGGACGAACATGTTCTTCTCTGCCTCCGATATCGCCGCAGCAGCCCTTCAGGAGACGGCGGAGCTTCTCGACATCGTTCTCCTCAACCCCTTCGCCGAGGTCTACCCCCTGGGAGTCTCCCTCGGGGTAACCCTTACGGAAGAACCGCGGGTGATGTACATCGAGGGGCTTACGGTTAAGAAGGACACCTTTGCACCGGGAGAGAAGATCGACGTGGAGGTTCTTCTCAGGCCCTACCGGAAAAAACAGGTAAAGAAGAATTTTCAGATAACCGTCCCCTCCGATGCGGGAGAGTACTGTGAGATCCTCGTCCGGGGAGGGGGGATTGAGCCCCTTGACCAGACCGCCCTGAATCAGGGGTGGAAGACTATCGGCACTTTCAGGCAGATGTTTACGGAGCTCTCCGCCCTTGAGACGGGGAACGAGCTCATACTGGAGTTCAACTACGACAGCGTGGGCAAAAAAGGGCCGGGGAAAGAACGGAAGGACAGCGGAGACCCCGTATCGAAGGAAGAGCAGGAGCTTCTCAGCGAGCGGAAAGCCCGCAGGCTGAAAGACGGAACCCTCCAGATATTCAAATCCGAGTTCGTTGTGGACGGGCTGCTGCGGAAGATAGTCACGGTAAAGCCCTCCGGGGATAAAAATTCCGCCGCCGGCGAAGAGTCGGGGGAGTAGGATTTGTTCATTACCCTCGAGGGGATAGACGGGAGCGGCAAGTCGACCCAGGCGGAGCTGCTGACGGAAAATATCCGCTCCGCCCGGGGGGAGGAGGGCGTGATCTGGACGAAGGAGCCCGGAGGATGGCCAGGAGGAGACTCCCTGCGGAAGGTCCTTCTCGAGGGAAGCCTGCACCACCCCCTGACGGAAGTATTCCTTTTTCTCGCCGACCGGTGTGAGCATGTGGAACAGGTTATCCTGCCGGCCCTTGCCGCAGGGAAAATTGTGGTGTGCGAGCGGTACAGCGACTCGACCGTGGCCTACCAGTGGGGTGGCCGGGGGATTGAAAGAGGGAAAATCGAAGGGCTCCTTTCCTGGGCATCCTTTCCGTCACCGGACATCACCTTCTGGATTGATCTGCCGGCGGAGAAAGCCTATGATAGGATGGTCTCCCGGGGATCTCCCCGGGACCGTCTTGAATCGGAGGGGCTATCCTTTCTGTCCCGGGTGCGCCAGGGGTTTTGTACCCTTGCGGAGGAAAATCCTGACAGAATTGTCCCCGTCGACGGAGACGGGAGGGCCGACCTCATAGCCTCTGAGATCTATCGGAAAGTGGAGGAGTATTTTTTTCCGTGAGGGTAAAGAAGAGCGGAGAGGAAAAGGTAGGAAGAGGAAGTTCAGGCAGACTGCCCAGAAGAGGGGCATTTTCAGGATCCGCCGATGAGGTCTCCCCATCCCCCTTCCTCCTCTCCCTTGAGGATGCTGAGGCGAAGGAGCTGGCGGAAAGACTGAATTCCCTCGGGGAAAAACTCTCCCGTTTTCCCACGGAGGGGCTCCTTCTCCAGTACAGATCCCTCGTAAAAGAGCTGCTCCGCCGGGCCGTAGGGGGGATGAGGCTCCGTAGGGACATGAAATGGCGGCGGACAGACCGGAACCTCTACGTGACCGTTGAAAAAGTGGAGTCGGCCCTGATCGAACTTGAAGAGATCTTCCTGCGGGAAGGGGAGCGGACGAAAATGCTCAAGCTCATGGAGGAAATCAAGGGATGCCTTCTCTCCATCCTGCTCTAGCGGAATCCGAGCCCTGGAGAAGGGCCCGCGGCCTCGCTGAAGGGGGGCTTTTCCCCCAGTGCGCGGCTCTGTGCGCTCCGTCGGAACAGCAGAACGCCCTCGGCCTTGCCATGGCCCGCCTGCTGCTCTGTGAGAGCGGAAGGGGAGAAGACGGCTGCCCCTCCTGCGCCGCCTGGGCAGGGGATGAGCACCCCGATCTTCTGAAGGCCGGGTCGGAGGGGGCGGCGCCGAACATCGCCCAGTGCCGGGATTTAATCCTGTCCATGGCCTACCGTCCCGTAGCGGCCTCACGAAGAGTTGCCCTTGTGTATTCCGCCGACACCCTGCTTCTTCCCGCTGCAAACAGCCTTCTGAAGCTGGCGGAAGAACCGCCGGGGCATGGCATTCTTCTGTTTCTCCTCTCCGATGAAGCCCTTCTTCTCCCCACCCTACGGAGCCGTTCGTGGATGCTTCCTTTCCGGATTGCCGTAGATGAGGGTGAGGAGCGCCCCCCGGAGACGGAGAGTGAATGGGCGGAATGGCTGTCCCGCCATTCCGCTGCGGAGCTGCCCGACCTGCTGGCCCAGTTCGGCCCATGGATACGCTATGAACTGCACCGGAACGCCTTCGAAAGGGCGGGCACCATCGACCGCCTGAGGGTCATCCTCGAGACGAAGCGCCTTTCCAGAACCATGGCTCTTGATTTGACAGTGCTTGCTCTCAAGGAGGGGATTGTTTTTGAGCATCTGTTTGGCAATCTTTGGTAAACCCCGATATCTCGGGCTGATGACAGTGGAAGACCCCATGCCCCCCAAGGGGACATGGCTCGCCGTGGAAACCATGAGAGGGATTGAAAGGGCCCTTATGGGCGGCCCTCTCTCGAAGGAACAGGAGGAGCGATACCGTTCATCCTGCGGTGAGGATTCATCCGACGGGCAGGTCAAGGGGGGGGAACCCTCCCTGCAGGAGATCACATTTCTCCGGGCCGCCACCGATGAAGATCATAAAAACGCGGCCGAAGCAGAGGAGGAGGAGTACGATATTCTTCTCCGCGCCAGGGCGCTCCTTCGAAATCACAAAATCTCCATGAAGCTTGTGGATGTGGAGTTCCTTCTCGACAGAAAAAAACTCTTCTTTTATTTCACCTCGGAACAGCGGGTGGATTTCCGGGCCTACGTCCGGGACCTTGCGAAGGAATTCAAGACCCGAATCGAACTTCGGCAGATAGGGGTCCGGGACGAAGCAAAGACGGTCAAGGGGCTCGCCCCCTGCGGACAGCGGTGCTGCTGCAGCTACTGGCTTCACCGGTTCAGCCCCATCTGCATAAAAATGGTGAAGGAACAGAACCTCGCCCTCAATCCGACGAAAATATCCGGGATCTGCGGCAGGCTCATGTGCTGCATGTCCTTTGAACACCACATGTACGGCTCCCTCTGGAAGTCCCTTCCCAATCCGGGGTCGAAGATAAGGACCAACAGCGGCACCTACATGATCGACGGAGTGGATCTCTCCTCCGAGTCCGTCAGGGTGCGCTGCCCCGACGGGAGAAATATTCTCGTCAGGACCGGAGACTTTGCCCGGTTTCGGGATACGGTGACCGAGGGAAAACCCTGGGAGGATGAAGGGGAGATAAAGGAAAGGAAAGCCGTCCCCGACGGAGGGGCAAGAAACCGCAGACCCCTTTCGGTAGAAGTGGGCGGTCCCTTTGAAAAGGTTGAGGGGGAGAAAAAAGGTCCCCGTCCTGATAAAAAGCGTCAGGAACAGCCCGGAAGCAAGCCGGACTCCTCTGAAAAAGCGAAACCCGAAGGGGGGGCCACCCCTGACGGCACCGCAAAGAAGCGCCGCAGACGGAGAAAAAAACCATCCGGGGGAACCAGGCCGGAGGGAGAAAAAGCTCAGTCCCCTGGGACCCCCTCGGGAGAAGGGGCAGCTCCGGCTCCTGACAAAAATCAGCCCCGGGAGGAGAGCGGACAGAAACGCCGTTCGGCCCCCCGGAAACGCCGTCCGCCGAGGGATAAAAAAGAACAACCCCAGCCCCCTCAGGATCAGGCCGAATAGTCCGGGAAGGGGAGAGTAAAAGTGTCTTTTTTCGATAAACTCAAACAGGGACTCGAAGGGGTCCGGAAGCGCTGGAGCGAAGGCCTCTCCGGCCTCTTTGCCGGAGACCAGCTCAACGAGGCCTTCTGGGAAGACCTCGAGGGAGTGCTCATCGGAGGGGATGTGGGCCTTGACCTTACAGTCCGCTTCATCGACACCCTCAGGATGGAGGCGGAGAGGAATTACATCACGACCCCTGCCGCCCTCTTCGAGGTTTTTGAAGCCATGCTCGTCAGGGAACTCAGTGAGGTCCCTGAGATGGGCCAACCCCTTCCGGCAGAAAAGGGGCGGATGACGATTCTTCTGCTCATCGGGGTCAACGGAAGCGGCAAGACGACCACGGCGGGCAAGCTGGCTTCCCGGTGGATGAAGGAGGGTAAAAAAATCTTCTTCGCCGCCGCCGATACCTTCCGGGCTGCCGCCATCGAACAGCTCAAGGTATGGGGGGAGCGCACCGGGGTACGGGTCATCGCCCAGCAGCAGGGAAGCGATGCCGCTGCGGTCGCTTTCGACGCCCTCCAGGCCGCCCGGGCCGCCGGAGCCGACGTTCTCATCGTCGATACGGCCGGGCGGCTTCATTCGAAACATAACCTCATGGAAGAACTGGCGAAGATCTACCGGGTGCTGAAAAAAGAGCTGGAGGACGACCGGCTGGAGGTTCTTCTCGTCCTCGACGCCGTCATGGGGCAGAACGGCCTCGCCCAGGCTGAACGGTTCAACGAGGTCATTCCCCTGACCGGCATTGTCCTCACCAAGTACGACAATACCGCCAAGGGGGGCATTCTTCTGGCTATTGCGGACAGAATGAAAATCCCCGTCCGGTACGTGGGGCTCGGCGAGGGAGAAGAAGACCTCCGCCCCTTCGATCCCCGGGAATTCGTCCGGGCGCTCCTGGGAGAAAAGAAATCATGACGTCCCAGGGGAGGCCGCGCCCTCAGGAAGGGCTGAATCTCGATTCCTCCCTTTCCACCCTCCTCAGGAACCTCTACCTTCACGGAGTGGAGCATTGTGCTCCGGTGATCCGGGGAGAGTACTCCATACTGACGAAGGATCAAGTCGTCTCAATCCTTGAGCGGGGGCACGGTGAGAAGAAGGTCAGGAACATACCCGACCTTCTGGCGTCCTCCGGCGCTCTCAGGGAAAACAGGGGGAAAAATCTTTTCAATGATAAAACCCCTGTTCTGACGGTAAATGAAGAGGGGTTTGAGGTCCTTCCCGCGGGAAACCTCACCCTTCCGACCCGCCGTCCGTCCGGAGGGGAGGTCCCCTCCTGGTGGACCGTTCCTCTCCCCCTCCTCTCCCTGGCCTCGGGAAAAATCGTGCTGAACGAAAAGGCCCGGACTCTTCTCGGCGACCTGCCCCTCGACAGTTTTTTTGATCAGCGGCCGAAAGAAAGGGAATTCCTCATCGCCCCCCTCTCGGGGACGTTTCTTTTCCGGGAGATCGCCCCCCTGGTCTATCTCGCCGAGGATGTCTCCGGGGATGTCACTTCAGCCCGGGAGATATCCTGGTGGGCAGCTGTGGGTAGGGCTTTCGTCGAAAAGCTCGGCAGGGAGGGGAAAAGGGCCGTGAGGTCGGATGGGCCTTCCGCCCCCGGGGATGACGGAGAGGAATGTCTTCCCTGTCTGTGGGAGGGGAAGGTCCTGGGGTACCTTCTTGTGCGCCATGAACAGGACTGAGACGGACGAAGCCTTTTTCTATCCTGTGAAGCTCCTGGCGGGCGTTCTTTACCCGGACGACAGGGTATGGACGTGGACGGTGAACGCCCTTTCCTCCCTCTGGGGAGAGCCCGAGGAGGTCAGCGAACCCTTTCCCTTTTCCCATACCGACTACTACGCAGAGATAGCCCCTCTTCTTCACCGGCGGTTTCTCTCTTTTTCCGGCCTCCGGGACGGAGGAGAACTCCCTGAGTGGAAGCTGGCATCCTGCGCCGTGGAGGAGAGGAGCAGAAAACCCCGGGAGGTGAATATCGATCCCGGGTATGTGAACGGGGCCCGTCTCGTCCTCGGCTCCACAAAGGATCACTCCCACAGGATATATATCCGAAGGGGGATAAAGGCGGAGGTCACCCTCCGCTACCGTTACGGGAAATGGGAACCCTTTGACTACACCTTTCCCGACTTCGCATCGGGGCGGTACGACCCCTTTCTTTCGCGGGTGCGGAACCGGTGGATCAGCGAGATGAATACAAGGAGGAACACCCTATGATCGGCAGGTACGAAGTTCCGGAGATACAGGCCCTCTGGAGCGAGGAGAGCAAGTTCCGGACGTGGCTTGAAGTGGAGCTGGCAGTGTGCGGGGTATGGAAAGAGCGGGGGGTCATTCCCACCCATGCCTACGAGGATATCCGTGCCCGGGCCTCCTTCGATATCAGGAGGATTGACGAGATAGAGCAGGAAGTGCAGCATGACATGATCGCCTTCGTCTCCTCAGTGGCTGAAACGGTGGGAGAGAACGGGCGGTACATTCACCTCGGCCTGACGAGCAGCGACGTCATCGACACGGCCTCCTCCCTCACCCTGAAGCGGTCCCTGGCCGTGGTGGACGGGAAGGTTGCCCTCCTCATGAAGGCCGTGGGAAAAAAGGCTCATGAATTCCGCCATGTTCCCTGCACCGGCCGTACCCACGGCGTCCATGCGGAACCCACGACCTTCGGCCTCAAGCTGCTCAACTGGCATTACCAGCTCTCCCGCGACCGGGAAAGGCTCAGCCTCGCCACGGAGCAGATCGGCTACGGAAAGATATCCGGAGCGGTGGGCACCTACGCCCACTGCGAACCCTCCATAGAGAGACGGGTCTGCGAGCTGCTCGGACTGAAGCCCGCCCTCGTCTCCACTCAGATCCTCCAGAGGGACCGCCACGGAAACGTAATGAACACCCTCGCCCTTCTGGGAGGGGCCCTCGAGCGTTTCGCCACGGAGATCCGTCATCTCCAGCGTACGGAGGTAATGGAAGCCCTCGAACCTTTCGGCTCCCGGCAGAAGGGGTCAAGCGCCATGCCCCACAAGAGAAACCCCATCCTCTGCGAAAGAATCTGCGGAATGAGCAGGCTTTTGCGGGGGTACGCCCTGACAGCCATGGAGAATATGGCCCTGTGGCATGAACGGGACATCAGCCATTCCTCCGCCGAGCGGGTCATCTGGCCCGATGCTTTTCATGTCGCGGTCTATATGCTGAACAAGATGATCTATATTGTGGAAAATATGCAGGTCAATACTGAGAAAATGAAAGAAAATCTTGAAATTACCAGGGGACTGGTGTACAGTCAGCGCATCCTCCTTGATCTGGTGGAACGGTTCGGTTTGAGCAGGGAAGAGGCCTACGCCATCGTTCAGGAGAACGCCATGGCCTGCTGGAAGGGGCAGAAACCCTTCTCAGAACTCCTGATGGAGGATGAAAGGGTCCGTTCACGAATTTCTTCCGAAGAACTGGCCGAACTCTTCGAGCCGGAATATTATCTGCGGTGGGCAGACGAAATATTTTCGCGCTTTTCCTTGGACCTGGACACAAAATAATGGATTCGGAGGGGAGAAAACATGTTTGCTGTTGACAGGAACCTTGCTCTCGAGCTTGTACGGGCTACGGAGGCTGCGGCTATGGCGGCGGGACGATGGATGGGCAGAGGGGACAAGAATATGGCGGATGACGCCGCAGTAAACGCTCTTCGCTACATGCTCAACACTGTCTCCATGTCCGGCATGGTGGTCATCGGTGAAGGAGAGAAGGATGAGGCCCCTATGCTCTTCAACGGAGAACACCTCGGCGCCTCTTCCTCTCCCGAAGTGGACATCGCCGTGGACCCCATCGACGGAACACGGCTCACCGCCCTCGGCCTTCCCGGGGCCATCAGTGTGGTTGCCCTGTCCCAGAAGGGGACGATGTTCAACCCGAAGAACATCTACTATATGAACAAGCTTGTTACCGGTCCGAAGGCGGCGAAGGTCATCGACATCAACCTCTCTCCGGCGGAGAATATCTCCCGGGTAGCCGAGGTGAAGGGGAAGGCCCTTGACGATATCACCGTCGTCGTCCTCGACCGCCCCCGGCATGACGAACTGATGGCGCAAATCCGAAGCGCCGGGGCGAGGATCAAGCTCATCCCCGACGGAGATATCGCCGGCGCCCTGCTGACCTGCAAGGATCACGGAGGAGCCGACCTTCTCATGGGGGTAGGCGGTTCTCCTGAGGCGGTCATCACAGCCTGCGCCATCAAATGCCTCAACGGGAACATGCAGTGCAAGCTCTGGCCGAGACATGAGGAGGACGTCAAGGAGGCGAAGCTGCGGGGGCTTGAGCTCGACCAGGTACTCACCATTGAGGATCTGGTAAAGGGGGATAATGTCTTCTTCTCCGCCACGGGGATCACAGACAGTGAACTGCTGAAGGGTGTGCGCTACGACGGAACGGAGATCCATACGAGTTCCGTCGTCATGCGTTCCCGGAGCGGAACCCTACGTTTTGTCGACAGCATCCACATGCCCAAGAAGCTCTCCGAGCTCTCAAAGGTGAGCGGAATAGAGTACAGTACCGTCGTCAAGGCCTGACCGGGGAAGAGGGCAATACAGGGACGGCCCCGGAGGGCCGTCCCTTTTTCTCACAGGGGGGTGCCCCACCGGGCCGCTCCCGCCGCCACCTGCCCGACGGAGACGCACTCGTCGTTGGGGGGCAGAAGGCGGTGGACAAGGGGAAGGAATCCTTCGGCCCTGAGTCCTTTCAGGGTAAAGGCCAGAAGCCTCCGATTCTGCCAGACCCCTCCCGAGAGGACTGCTTCGTTCAGGCCGGTTTCTTTTCGCAGCCGGAGGCATATCTCCACGAGGGCTCTGGCGAGGCCGCCGTGGATTCCGCCGGCGATCAGGGCCGGAGAGAGGCTTTCCTTCGAATCCATCAGCCATTTCACCCCGGGCCTCCAGTCGAGGATATACCTTCCGTCCTCCTGTGCTATTTCAAAGGGGGCGGCAAGGCTTCCCTCGGCGATCCCCTCAAGGGTCATTGCCGCCTGGCCGTCATAGGAGATCGTCTCCGCCAGGCCCAGCAGGGCCGAAGCTCCGTCAAAGAAGCGCCCGCAGGAAGTGGTGACGGGCGACCAGGGGAGGAGGGGCAGCACCTGCTCCATCCGCCCTCTTCTGTCTTTCCAGAGCCGGGATGCCCTCCGTGCGGCCTCTTCATCGCCGTAGGTTTTCGCCAGAAGGGAAAGGGCTGTACGCCAGGGCTCCATAACCGCCTTATCCCCTCCCGGCAGGCGGAAGGGGAGAAAATGCCCCTTCCGCTCGTACTCCGAGGCATCTCCCACAAGTATTTCTCCCCCCCAGATCGTCCCGTCCGTGCCGTACCCCGTACCGTCCAGAATGAGGCCGATGGCCGGTCCCTCCCTGTCGTTTTCAAGCAGACAGGCGGCAAGATGGGCGTGGTGGTGCTGGACGGCGAGCTTTTTCAGCCCCGGGGAACCGAGGGTCTTTTCTGCGATGGCAGTGGAGATGAACTGGGGGTGAAGGTCATGGACAAGGTGTTCGGGTTTCAGAGCGTAGAGGGAGAGGAAATGATTCAGCCCCCTCTGGTAATAGGCAGCCGTACCTCGCTGCTTCATGTCGCCGAGATACTGTCCCGGAAAGACGAGGGAGTCCTGGCTCAGACAGAAGGAGGCTTTCATCTCCGAGCCCGCCCCGAGGATGACCGGCGCCTTTTTTCTCATGGTCATGGGGATGGGGGTGTACCCCCTGGCCCTTCGTAGAAGAAAGTAGGTCGACCCCATGGGGGAGGCGACGGAATCGTCTATGGGCATATGGATTTCCCGGTCGGAGAAGAGGAAGAAATCAACGATCTCCCCCAGGGATGACAGGGCCTCCCGGTTGTCCGAGACTATGGGGGCATCGGAAAAATTCGCGCTTGTCATGACGAGGGCGGCTTTTCCCTCGAGAAGAAGGTGGTGAAGAGGGGAGTAGGGGAGCATGACCCCCAGGCTGCGCACCCCGGGAGCCACAAGGGGGGAGAGGGAGTAGTCCTTTCTGGGGCAGCAGAGGACGATGGGGCGCTGGGGGGAAAGAAGAAGGCGCTTCCCCACGGCGGAAATCCTGACGATTTTTTCCGCCTCCTCGAGGGAGGCGGCCATGACCGCGAAGGGCTTGTCCTTCCGCCCCTTTCTCCTCCGAAGCTCCGAGAGGACGGCGTCTTCAAAGGGCGAACAGGCGATGTGAAATCCGCCGATTCCCTTCACCGCACAGATCTTCCCCTCATCGAGAAGGGCCGAGCATCTGACCACAGCCTCGTCCCCCCGGGCGATCTCCCCCCCCGTCCGGTCGGTGAGCCAAAGGGCCGGGCCGCAGTTCCAGCAGGCGTCGGGCTGGGCGTGGAATCTCCGGTCGGACGGATCTCTGTACTCCCCTTCGCAGAGGGGGCACATGGAAAAGTCGGCCATGGTGGTCTTCGGACGATCGTAGGGGAGCTCCCGGATGATGGTATATCTGGGGCCGCAGTCCGTGCAGTTGATGAAGGGGTAGCGATGCCGGCGGTCTTCCGGATCCCTCATCTCCCTGAGGCAATTTTCGCAGACGGCCAGATCGGGGGGGATGAGGACAAGCTGTTTTTCCTCCCTCCGGCTTTTGAGGATGGAAAAACCCTCAGAAAAGCCAGAGTCAAGGGGGGCGGACTCAAGCTCCACGACCGACGTAATGACAGAGGCAGGGGGGGCATCCGTTCTGACCCTCCCCTCGTATTCTTTTATATCCTCTTCCCCGCCCCGGAGGTCGATCTCAACTCCTCCCGAGGTATTGATGACCGAGCCGGACAGATTAAGCATTCGGGCGAGCCGGGCGCAGAAGGGACGGAACCCCACACCCTGGACAATGCCCGAAACAAGGATTTTTTTGTGCAGAAGCATTGACAAACCTCCATTCTGATTGCATTGTAATCCATGACGGATACTCTGCATAGCGGAGAGAAAGAGGTGAGGCCATGTCCCTTCTTGAACAGGGACTGATCCATATATATATGGGGGACGGAAAGGGCAAGACTTCAAGTGCCCTTGGACTTGCCGTACGGATGGCGGGGTGCGGCGGAAAAACAGCCATCATCCAGTTCATGAAGGGGTGGGAATACAGCGAGGTCAAGGGGCTCTCCTATCTTCCGGGCGTTCATCTCGTGCAGACGGGACGGCCAGACTATGTCTATCCGGACGCTGTCACACCGGAGGATTATACGGAGGCGGAGCGGGGGCTCAGGGCCGCCCGGGAATTCCTCTCCTCCGGAGAGTACGACCTCGTCATTCTCGATGAGATCAGTGTGGCCCTCTCCTTCGGGCTTGTCAGGACCGAAGAGGTTCTCGAGCTTATACAGGAGAAGCCCCGTCATGTGGAAATCGTTCTGACCGGCAGAAATCCTCCTCCGGAGCTGGTCGCGCTGGCGGACCTCGTCACTGATATGCGGGAGGTCAGACACCCCTACACCAGGGGAATCCTCGCGCGAAGGGGAATCGACTGCTGAAGACCGGTCCGGATCTTTGAAGAACCCATGGTTTTCCATCATCCATTCAGGAGGGAATTCATTCAATGGCAAAGACAGCAAAACAAAAGCAGCTTTCGCTTGATCAGCTTCGAAAAAAAACGGACCCCCGGTCCCTGGGGTTCGAGACTACGGAGGATATCCCGCCCCTTGAGGAATTTATCGGCCAGAAGAGGGCGGTCTCGGCAATTTCCTTCGGCCTCGAGGTGGAGAGCAAGGGGTACAACATCTTCGTTCTCGGCAACCCAGGAAGCGGCCGGACGACCTATTCCCTCGAGCGTCTCCGCACGGCGGCAAAAAAACGCCCCGCTCCCGACGACTGGGTATACGTCTACAACTTCGACGACCCGGGGCAGCCTCTGGCCATCAGTCTTCCCGCAGGAAAAGGAAAGGAAATGGGGAGCGCTTTCGATGACCTTGTGGAAGAACTCAAGGTGACAATCAGCAAGGCCTTTGAAAAAAGCCAGTACGAGGACGCCAAGGCCACCCTGGTTAAGGAGTTCCAGGAAGAGGTCAACCTTCTTATGGAGGGAGTGAAGGCCTGGGCCGCGGAGAAGGACTTCGCCCTGAAAAGGACCCCCCAGGGGTTCGTGAACATCCCCCTCACGGAGGTCAAACCGGCAGAGCCGGAGGAAAAGGGCGACGCTCCGGAGGAAGAAAAGCTCGGCGAAAGGGCTGAACTAAAGGGCGGGCAGAAACAGGAGACGCAGGAGCCCAGGAAGAGGGAGATCCAGCAGGAGGAGTTCGAGGCCCTCCCCGAGGACCTTCAGAAGGAGTGGCAGAGGAAGTCCGAGGAGGTCTCCCAGAAGACCCTGGAGACCCTCAGGCAGATCCGGGATCTCGAAAAAGACCTGAAGGAAAAAATCGTGAAGCTCGAGGCGGAAATCTGCCGCAGCGCCATAACCCCCTATCTTCAGGACGTGAAGGATAAATTCGGCACCACGGAGGTCCTCTGCGACTGGATCGATTCCTTCACGGAGGACATCATCGAAAACTTCGGAATGTTCGTTGCCGCAGTGAAGGATGAATCGGTGGAGATAGACTTCACACGGTTTACAGTGAACGTCTTCGTCTGCAACGACCCCGATGAGGGGGCGCCGGTCATCTGGGAGACGAACCCCTCCTATTACAATCTCTCCGGCAAGGTGGAGTACGAAAGCCGCCAGGGGTATCTCTATACGGATTTTCGAAAAATAGTTCCGGGAGCCTTTCAGAAGGCAAACGGAGGTTTTCTTGTCCTTGACGCCGAAAAGGTGCTGATGAACTTCATGTCCTGGGAGGCCCTGAAAAGGGTGCTCAGGACAGGAGAGGCCAATATCGAAAATCTGGGGGAACAGTATGGCGCGCTGCCCGTCTCATCCCTGCGCCCCCAGCCCATCCCCATAAACTTCAAGGTCCTCATGGTGGGTACTCCCTATCTTTCATCCTTGCTGCAGTACTACGATGCTGAATTCCAGAAGATGTTCAAGATAAAGGCAGATTTTGATACGGATATGAAGCGTACCCCCGAGATGGAAAGGAAGATGGCCCAGTTCGTCGCCACCTGTGTGAAGCGGGAAAATGCCCTTCCCTTTGACGCTTCGGGAGTGGCGGAGTTCATCGATTGGGCGAGCAGGGTTGCCGAGGATCAGAACAGGATCTCCACCGAATTCAACAAGATAGCGGAGGTCATCGTCGAGTCCTCCGCCTGGGCAAAGGCGGAGAATGCCGCCATAGTGGACGCCGGATATGTCCGCAAAGCCATCGACGAGAAGCGCTTCCGCTCAGATCTTGTTCAGGAGCGGATTGCCCGGGCCTTTCAGGACGGGGTCATCCGCATCGACACCACGGGCAAGGCAGTGGGTCAGATCAACGGGCTCTCGGTGATCGATCTTCTCGACTACCGTTTCGGTCACCCCTCCCGGATAACGGCCAATGTCTTCATGGGGCAGGACGGGGTGGTGAACATCGAGCGGGAAGTGAAGATGACAGGCCCCATCCACAACAAGGGGATGATGATCCTGACAAGCTACCTCGGAAGAAAATACGCCCAGGACATGCCCCTCTCCCTCTCCGCCCGAATCACCTTTGAGCAGAGCTACGGCGGCATCGAGGGGGACAGTGCGTCCTCCACGGAGCTCTACTGCCTTCTCTCGGCCCTCTCCTCCGTCCCCCTCACCCAGGAGATCGCCGTCACCGGATCGGTGGACCAGTTCGGCAACATTCAGCCCATCGGCGGAGTGAACGAAAAGATCGAGGGGTTTTTCGGATACTGCGAACACGACGGGCTGACAGGCAGCCAGGGAGTTCTCATCCCCGCCCAGAATGTCCAGCATCTCATGCTTTCCCAGGCTGTGCTCGATGCCGTGGAGGCAAAGAAGTTCACCGTCTGGGCCGTGTCGACCATTGATGAGGGTCTCGAGATCCTGACTGGGATTGAGGCTTCAGCCATCCACCGGAAGGTGAAGGGAACCCTGAAGAAATGGATGAAGCAGGGGGCGAAGCTGAAGAAGAAGTACAAGCTCGAGGCGGAAGAAGAATATAAAAACGATGACGACGAAGAGTAGGGGTGAAAAGCGGCCGGAGAATATCGACAGGGTTTTCGATCTCCTCGAGGAGATGTGGGAGTGCGAGAAAAATCCGCCGGATCTCGCCCATGAAGAGCCCCTTGACGGCCTGATCCTCACCCTTCTCTCCCAGAACACGAACGATCTGAACAGGGACAAGGCCTTCGCTGCTCTGAAGGCCCGCTTCCCCTCGTGGAACTCGGCGGCACGCGCCCCGGTGGAGGAGATAGCCGGGGTGATCCGTCCCGCCGGGCTCGCTCCGACGAAATCTGCCCGGATGGCCGAAATTCTGGCAGTCCTTCAGAGGGATTTCGGAGAATACTCCCTCCGGGGGGTGAGGGAATGGAGCACCGATGAGATCCGGAACTACCTTCTCTCCCTTCCGGGGATCGGTCCCAAGACCGCCGCCTGTGTCCTGCTCTTTGACCTCGGGCGTCCGGCCTTTCCAGTGGATACCCATATCGCCCGCTTCTGCAGGCGTATGGAATGGGTGGGGGAGACCACCCCTCCGGACCTCATGATCCCCCTGATGGAGAGCTGGGTGCCTCCGGCGCGATTTCTAGGAGGGCATGTCAATATCATCCTTCACGGAAGGGGGATCTGCAAGGCCCGGAAGCCGGAATGCGGCCGCTGCGCCCTTTCCCCCCTCTGTCCCTATGACAGGCGAAAGGGGGAGACCGGCGAAGGCCTCCCCCTTTCAAAAGAATGAAAATTTTGGCTTCTTCCTTATTCTTCCTTCTTGAGCCTTTCGAGGACAAGTTTATATCCGTCCGCCCCGTATTCGAGAAATTTCTTCACCCTGCTGATCGTGGCAGTGCTGGCGCCGGTCTGCTGGGCGATCTGCGGATAGGTGTACCCCTCGCTGAGTAGGCGGGAGACCTCGAGCCTCTGGGCCAGGGCCTTGATCTCCCCGATGGTGGCCACGTCTTCGAGGAAAGCGTAGGCTTCCTCCGGTGTCTCCAGGGAGAGCAGGGCAATGCAGAGCTGGTCGGTCAGGCGGTCCTTCCATTTTTCAGCCATACAGTACGACCTCCTTCAAAAGGGATTATGGATGTTCAGCCAGGCTTTGAAAGAAACGAAGAACATCCTCCATGTTTTCTTCTGTGCCGATGGTGATGCGGATCCATGAAAAATTTTCTCCTCCGCAGGATTCAATGAGCGGGAATCGGAAGGCGAAATTGCCCTCCGACTTTCTCAGTATCTCCTCCTGGGAGAAAGGCGCCCTGAGAAGGAGAAAATTCGCCTCGCCGGGAAAGACTTTCCATCCGGGCAGATTGCGGACGGAGGCGAAAAACTTATCCCGAACCCTTCTGAGAAGGGAGACGGTCTCACGGGCTCTTTCCGGATGGTCCAGCAGGACTCCCGCCGCTGCCTGGGTGAGAACGTTGACATTGAAGGGCCCCTTCGCCCCTTCCAGGCCTTTTCGGAGGGACGAGCCGCAGAGGGCATAGCCGAGGCGGATGCCCGCTGAACCCCATGCCTTCGAAAGGGTCTTCAGGACGAGAGCGCCGGAGGGGATTTCCTTCCCTGCAGCAGAGGCGAGCCAGGTGGACCGGGCAAATTCTCCGTAGGCCTCGTCGATTATCACCTTTGACTTACCTTCGGAGAGGACCTCGCCGATAAAGGAATCGGGCAGGGTGGTCCCTGTGGGGTTGTTCGGGGTATCGAGAAGAACGAGGGCAGGGGACTCCTCCCTCATTTTCTTCAGAAAAAGATCGTAATCGAAGGCGGGGACATCCCCGGAAAGATCCGTAGGAACGGAGAGAAACCTCCCTCCGAAGAGCTCTGTAAGCCTGTAATACTCTGAAAAAGTGGGAGTGAAGGCGAGAACGGCATCCCCCGGGCGAAGGAAGGCCGAGAAGACCATCCAGAGAATTTCGTCCCCTCCGTTGCCGAGGACTACGGAAGAGGGGGGAACCCCCCAGAGGGCACCGAGTTTCCCCTTCAATTCCCCATAAGCGTGATCGGGGTAGCGGTTGAAGGGGGTAGAGGCGATCTTTTCAAGAATTTCGGCCTTTATTTTTCCGGGAAGATCGAAGGGGCTTTCATTTTTATCAAGCATCAGAACTATGGTGATCTCCCCTTTCCGGAAGGACTGCGATGCTTTACCGCATCAGATTGGACATAAATTCTTTCGTAGTTTATCATGGTGCCGTAAGGGTGTCAACGCGCGCGGGTTCCCTTGCGGGCTCGCTCCGGAAGAGGAAAAATCTTCTTTCAGAATGGTTTTTTCAAGGGGGGGTGCTGAGTGAAATCCGTAGAATCTGTTTCCCTTGACCGCATAGACCAGGAGAAAGGGGTCCTTGCTAGGGACATCCTCTCCCCCTCCTCGGTCCTTCTCCTTCCCGCCGGGCTTGATCTCGCGGCCCTCAGGACCGCCCGGCCCGATATGGTCGGGCTTCTCCGGAAGCACGGCATTCTCGAGATCCCCGTAAAAAAGCACGAGCCTATCACTCCTTCAGAGTTCCGAACCCTTCTTCACCGGGTTGTGCCCCCCGTATCAACCCTCGACCCCCTCCTCGCCCAGGTGACGGTCTACCAGATGGACGCCGTATACGACGGCATCCGTAAAAGGGAGGCCAGGGAGAGGGGGATCCGCTCCCTTCTTTCCGTGGCGCAGAACCTTCCGGGGGAGATACGAAAGGGATCCCAAATCACCCTCTCCCTCGCAGAGAAGCCTTCCGCCGGAGAGAGGGAGGCCCTTCACGGGCTGAATGTCTCCTTGCTCAGCGGGTATATCTCCGACAGGCTTTTTCCCCTGTGGCGGGGCTTTACCGAAGAGCTGACCATAGGGGGACTCTTCCACGATATGGGAAAGGCCTTCCTCGGTTCTCCCGGAGAGTCCGATGGGGGAAGCGAGCGAATTCAGCTCATACACCCCCTTCTCGGCGAGACCCTGCTGAGGGATTCGGGGATTGCCGACAGGCATATTCTCTCCTCTGTGCGGTCCCATCATGAGGCCTGGAACGGAACGGGCTATCCCGACGGCCTCTCGGGAAACAAAATACCCCTTGCCGCCCGCATTGTCTCCGTGGCGAATCTATTCGATTCCATCCTTGCGGCATCCCCCGAGGGAGAGCGTACCCGGAGCGATCAGGCCATATCCTCCCTCATCAGCCGCACGGAGGGGAGATTCGACCGGGCCGTCGTCCGCGCCCTGCTGGCATCCATCGGTCTTTACCCCCCGGGGTCGGTGGTGGAACTCTCCGACGGCAGATCGGGGGTCGTCCTCGAGACCAGGGAGCGGGACCTCCTCCGCCCCAGGGTTCTGCTGATGGAGGGGCTCAGAAAAAATCGCGAGCGCCTTCCCGAGATCCTCGACCTTAAAAAAGAGACTTCAATTCATATACGAAAGGCCGGGGACGACTACGGCAGGCTCCCCTTCACCCCCCTGGAGAGAGAGGGGAGGGGACGCCCCCGGGTTGTTTTCAGAAAGAACAGGGCCCCCGCGGGAATAAAAATTCAGGACTGAAAGAATTTCCGGCTTCCCTTTTTTCCGCGGACAGGCTGGGAACCTCCGATAAGCGTTCTTCCCGCCGTCCGGCCCGGACCTTCTCCCCGAAAGCCCGGAGAGGCGAAAAGAGGAGGGGTGTCCCTCAACATCGCAATATTCACTCTGTTGACAGCGGCAGGATGGTAGTGTAGAATACCCTTTGTTCCACCGATACAGGGAGTCAAGGGAGTGTGGTGGAACGGCAGACACAAGGGATTTAAAATCCCTCGAGCGAAGGCTCATACGGGTTCGAGTCCCGTCACTCCCACCAGGAGCCAGCGGCAGAAAGCACCGGCTCCAAAGGCAAGGCAGGCAATACCGTGTACAGGATCAATAGAGCGAAGTTTTTGTTCCAACTTGAAATTCTGTAGGCGAAGGTCCGTTCGGATGTATCTTTCCGGTCCGGCACCAGAAAGTCCAAGGAGAAAATCGCGGGGTGGAGCAGTCAGGAAGCTCGTCGGGCTCATAACCCGAAGGTCGCAGGTTCAAATCCTGCCCCCGCAACCAACTTGGCGGTGTAGCTCAGATGGCTAGAGCATGCGGTTCATACCCGCAGTGTCACTGGTTCGATTCCAGTCACCGCCACCACTTAAGACAAAACAGCAAAGGCGGAGAATGCTCTCCGCCTTTTTTATTTCCTGGAGGTAGCATGGCTGGACGCGAGCCCTTTTCCCGGCACGAAATTCCCCTTGAATTTTCTCCCTCCCGCCTTCTCAAAAGATTTCAGCATATCGGGATCAGCCAGGGGTGGTGGAACACGGATCGTCCCCTGATACTTGCCGTATCGGGAGGAAGCGATTCCATGGCCCTCCTCTGGTTTTTCGCCTCCTTCCGGAGGAAGGGGTGCATCGCCGCTCATCTTGAGCACGGCATCCGGGGAGAAGCCTCCCGGGAGGACGCCCGGTTCGTCGAAAGGATGGCCGGAGAGTGGGAGATCCCCTTCCGTGGGAAATCCCTTTCCGTTCCGGACCTGCTGCGCCGGGGGGAATCCCTTGAGGAAGGGGCACGAAGGGTGCGCTACGAATTCTTCGAAGAGGTGCGCCATTCGGTCGGCGCCTGGGGAACCGCCACGGCTCACACTTCTGACGATGCCGCCGAGACGCTTCTCATCAATCTTCTCCGGGGGAGCGGCCCCAGGGGCCTGACGGGCATTCCCGAAAGTCGGGGGGCCATTTTCCGCCCCCTCCTCTCCTTTTCCCGGGAATTTCTTCGGGAGCTTCTGACTCTCCACTCCGTTCCCTGGCGGGAGGATGAGACGAACGAGGACCCCGCCTATATGAGAAATAAGGTGAGGCACGAACTTCTTCCCCTTCTCCGGAAAGAATACAACAGGGGGATCAAGGGACATCTTCTTGCCCTTGCAGGGGATATGGAAATCCTGAGGAAGAGGGAGGATGATCTTTTTCATTCCCTTGAGCCCCTGGGGCGGAGACACCTTCCCCTGGCATCCCTTTCCTTTTCTCTCCCCTTTCTGAGGAGCCTCAGGGGAGATGCCCTCCCCCTCTTCCTTCGGGGGGCGGGGAGGGAGCTCGCTCTGAAGACCCTCGACCGGGGCAGAACGGATGCCCTCGTGAACCTCCTGAGGACATCCTCCCGCTGGTGCTTTCAATGGCAGGAAAATATGTTTATTTTCTGTAGTTCACGCTGTATCTCCTGGGTCATGCCTGATATACTTGAACAGTCCGGCCAGTCTCCTTCTTTCATCTCCCTTTCCGGTCAGGAAGGGGCCTTCACCTGGAGGGGGTGGAATTTTCACTGGAAGAAAGAGCAGACGGACCGTTTCTTTCTTGGAGAAACCCAGGCCCTTCTTCCCTCTGAAGAGGGAATTTTTCTGTGCCCGCTTGCGGAAATGCCGGGGGTGGAGAAGAACCTGCTACCGTGGTGGCTTGAACCCCATCTTCCGGTTGTCCGGTGCGGAGAGGTTCTCTGGAGTCCCTGGAGCGGCACGAAATGTCATAGAAAAGAAGACCGGCCGTCCTGCGGTCTTCGAATTTTTGTCCGGGAAAGCAGGAATTCCGGCGGAAGAGGAGCTGGCGAATGAACTACAGAATAGGTGAGGTCCTTCTTACGGAGGAGAAGATCTCCCGGCGGGTTCGGGAGATGGCTCTTGAAATCGCAGAGACCTATAAGGGGCAGGATCTCATGGTGATCGGAATTCTGAAGGGGGCCGTCATCTTCATGTCCGACCTCGTCCGTTCCGTCTCCCCTGACGTAAGGATATCCATGGACTTCATGGCTGTCTCCTCCTACGGGGATTCCACCAAAACCAGCGGCATCGTGCGGATCGTCAAGGACCTTGACTGCTCGGTGAAGGACAAAAATGTCCTTATCGTGGAGGATATTGTTGACACCGGGCTGACTCTGTCCTATCTTGTAAAGCTGATGCAGGAACGGGAACCGAAAAGCGTCCGGGTCTGCGCCCTTCTCGACAAGGAGGAGCGCCGCCAGGTTCCCGTAAAGGTCGATTTTCGAGGTTTTTCCATACCCGACCGTTTTGTTGTGGGGTATGGGCTCGATTATTCCGGTCAATGGAGGAATTTACCCTCAATTTATCTCGTGGAGCAGGAGAACTGATGGAAGCACAATTTCAAGCAGTCGGGAGGCGGCGATAATTTGAGCCGATTAGTCAAGAATTTGGGATTATACCTTATCCTGATCGTCCTGGTGGTGAGCCTGGTGAACGTCTTTCTCTCACCCACCCAGGGGCCCCAGCAGGTTCAGGAGATTGAGTACAGCACCTTTTTGTCGGAGGTGGACGCGGGAAGAATACGGAGCGTCTCCCTTCAGGAAAATTCCGTCAGGGGAAAGTTTAGCGACGGCAGGGATTTTGTCTCCTATGTGGTCGGTACGGGAGATCTGGCGAGAGAAGTGGCGGGAAAGGGCGTCAAGGTGAACGTGGAGCCCCCCCAGAAAACACCCTGGTGGGCCAACATGCTCTCCTCTCTTTTTCCGACCCTCCTGCTCATCGGCGTCTGGATCTTTTTTCTGTACAACATGCAGGGGGGCGGCGGAAAGGTGATGAATTTCGCCAAGAGCAAAGCAAAGGTCTTCACGGACAACCGCCCGAAGGTCACCTTCAAGGATGTGGCAGGGTGCGATGAATCGAAGGAGGAACTCTCGGAGGTTATCTACTATCTCAGAGATCCGAGCCGGTTTACCGCCTTGGGCGCAAAAGTTCCCCGGGGGATTCTGCTCCTCGGACCTCCGGGGACGGGAAAGACCCTTCTTGCCAGGGCTGCTGCAGGCGAGGCCGATGTCCCCTTCTTCAGCGTGAGCGGTTCGGACTTCGTGGAGATGTTCGTCGGCGTCGGCGCGGCCCGGGTTCGTGATCTCTTCGATCAGGCACGAAAGGCCCAGCCCTGCATCATCTTCATCGATGAAATGGATGCCGTGGGACGCCAGCGGGGAGCGGGCCTCGGCGGAGGGCACGACGAGAGGGAGCAGACGCTGAACCAGCTTCTCGTGGAGCTCGACGGATTCGACGAGACCACGGGGATTATCCTCATCGCCGCCACAAACAGGCCCGACATCCTCGACCCGGCCCTTCTGCGCCCCGGTAGATTCGACCGGCACATCGTGGTGGACCGTCCCGACGTCAAGGGACGGGAGGCAATCCTGAAGGTCCATTCAAAGGATAAAAAGCTGGCCGCCGACGTGGACCTAGAAGTTCTGGCCAGAAGAACTCCCGGATTTGTCGGGGCGGATCTCGCGAACCTCGTGAACGAAGCGGCCCTTCTTTCCGCCCGGTTCGGCGAGAAAGAGATTGCCATGAAGAACTTTGAGGAGGGAATCGACCGGGTAATCGCCGGTCCCGAGCGGAAGAGCCGTCTCGTCAGCGAGAAGGAAAAAAATATCATCGCTATCCATGAGACGGGGCATGCCATAGTGGCGAAGATGATCCCCTCCTGCGACCCGGTGCATAAAATATCCATCATTCCCCGGGGGCATATGGCCCTCGGGTATACCCTCCAGCTCCCCGAGGAGGATCGTTTTCTCATGTCGAAGACCGGCCTTCTCGACAAAATCTGCGTTCTTCTCGGAGGACGGGTGGCTGAGGAGCTTCATTTCGGCGACGTTACAACGGGGGCGAGCAACGATCTTGAGCGGGCGACCCAGATCGCCCGGCAGATGGTCACCGAGTTCGGCATGAGCGAGAAGCTCGGCCTCGTCAAACTTGGGAACAAACACCAGGAGGTCTTCCTGGGAAGGGATATCGGCGAGGAGAAAAACTACAGCGACTCCATCGCCTATTCCATCGACCAGGAAGTGAAGGGAATCATCGATTCCTGCTACGAGAGGGTACGCTCCATCCTCGTGGAGAACGCGGATAAAATGGTCATGGTGGCGAAGGTCCTTCTCGAAAAGGAAGTCATCGAGGGTAAAGAACTTTCCTCTCTCCTCGGGCTTGATCAGGAAGCCCCGTCCTCCGACGAGGGAATCTCCATCGTGGACGACCTGGCCGGCCCTCTTCTCCCCGGAAGGGATGGGCCCCTGGTGGAATCGCCTGAGATACCCCCCGGCGAAACCGCCTGATACAGTAGTTCCGATGGCGAAAAGCCTCATAGAACCGGGCCGGGGAATTTTCCCCGGTTCGGTCTTTTTTCTTTTTTGCGAAAGAAAGAAAGGACGGATTTGAAAGGAATAATCATGGAAAAAAACTTCGTTCTCCATTCCGACTGGGCTCCTTCGGGGGATCAGCCCGGGGCGATAGAGAAACTCTCCCGGGGGCTTGCGTCCCGGGACCAGTTCCAGACGCTCCTGGGAGTCACCGGGAGCGGAAAAACATTTACTGCGGCAAACGTCATCGCCGGAGCGCACAGGCCCGTTCTGGTTCTCGCTCACAACAAGACCCTCGCCGCCCAGCTCTACAGCGAATTCAAGGTGTTTTTTCCCCAAAACGCCGTGCATTATTTTGTGAGCTACTACGATTACTACCAGCCCGAGGCCTATGTCCCCTCAACGGACACCTATATCGAAAAGGACGCCTCGGTGAACGACCGGATCGAACGGCTCCGCCTCGCTGCCACGAAGGCCCTGATCGAACGGAGGGACGTCATCGTCGTCGCCAGTGTCTCCTGTATTTACGGCCTCGGCCGGAAGGAGACCTACGAGAAGGTGATCTTCCCCTTCGCCGTAGGGGAGCGGTGGGAGCGGCGGCACTTCATGGAAAAACTTCTCGAAAACTACTACGACCGGAACGACCTCGTCCTTGAACCGGGGAAGTTCCGGGCGAGGGGGGACATCGTGGAAGTCGTCCCCGCCTACGGAGAGCGGGCCATGAGAATCGCCTTCTTTGACGATGAAATCGAACGGATCGACGAGTTCGATCCCGTCTCGGGAAAGGTCCTTGAGAACTTCCAGAAGGCGTCCATTTTCCCCGCCCAGCACTACGTCACCGACCGGGACGCCATCGACCGGTCGATCGAGCCCATCCGCCGGGAGATGGAGGAGCAGGTCGCCCTCTTCGAAAGCCGGGGACAGCTCCTTGAGGCCCAGCGGATACGGATGCGCACCCTCTACGATCTCGAGATGCTTCAGGAGACGGGGTACTGTTCGGGGATTGAGAACTACTCCCGCTATCTCGACGGAAGGAATGCAGGGGAACCTCCCGGGACGCTCATCGACTTCTTCCCGAAGGACTTTCTCATGATCGTGGACGAATCCCATATCACCCTCCCCCAGGTGCGGGGGATGTACAACGGTGACCGGGCCCGGAAGATCACCCTTGTGGAAAACGGATTCCGCCTCCCCTCCTGCCTCGACAACAGACCCCTGGAGTGGACGGAGTTTCAGAAATATATGAACCAGGTCATCTTCGTGACGGCGACGCCCGGCGACTATGAGCTCGGGGTCTCCTCTCAGGTGGTGGAGCAGGTCATCCGGCCAACGGGTGTTCTCGACCCCGAGGTGGAGATCCTGCCCGCCCGGGGACAGGTGGACGACCTTATCGGCCGCCTCCGGGATATCGAATCTGCCGGAGAGAGAGCCCTCGTCACCACCCTGACGAAAAAATCCTCCGAGGATCTGGCGGAATATCTTGCAGAACTTCACTTCAAGGTAAAATATATCCACTCGGAGCTGAACACCTTCGAAAGGGCGGAGCTGATCCGGGATCTTCGGAACGGAGAGATTTCCGTCCTTGTGGGGATCAACCTTCTGAGGGAGGGGATGGACCTTCCGGAGGTCTCCCTCGTGGCCATTCTCGACGCCGACAGGGAGGGGTTTCTCCGGTCCGAAAAGTCTCTGATTCAGATGATGGGGAGGGCGGCCCGGAATATCTGCGGCAAGGTTATACTCTACGCCGACATTGAGACGGACAGCATACGGAACTCCGTCCGGGAGACGGAGAGGCGGCGGGCCATCCAGATCAAATATAACGAAGAGCATGGAATTACCCCCGTCTCCATACGGAAGGCCGTGGTGAACCTCCTTCCTGAGGAGCTGACGGGGAAGATATCCTCCTCCGGAGGAAGTGCCGGTGAGGACCAGTCCGTCCGGAATATGTCCGTGGCGGATCTTGAAAAAATGATGTGGCAGGCTGTGGAAAAGCTTGATTTCGAAAAAGCGGCCCGGATACGGGACGCCCTCGCATCGCTGGAAGGGAAGGAATGGAATCGTGTCGCAAATGATTCGCATAAAAGGAGCAAGGGAACACAATCTAAAAAACATAGACGTTGACATCCCGAGGAACCGCCTCGTGGTTGTCACCGGACCGTCGGGGTCGGGGAAATCCTCCCTGGCCTTTGACACCCTCTACGCCGAGGGGCAGAGGAGGTACGTGGAATCCCTCTCGTCTTATGCCCGCCAGTTCCTCGGCGTCCAGAGCAAGCCCGACGTGGACGACATCTCAGGCCTCTCTCCCGCAATCTCCATCGAGCAGAAGGGGACGTCCCACAACCCGAGGTCAACCGTCGGAACGGTGACGGAGATCTACGACTATCTCCGCCTGCTCTTCGGCAGGGTGGGCACGCCCCACTGCCCCTCCTGCGGAAAGACCGTGGTGCGCTACTCCCTCGACGAGATCGTGGATATCCTCTTCCGGGAATTCGCCGATCAGAGGATTGAGATCCTCTCCCCCCTTGTGCGGGGGAAAAAGGGAGAATTCAAAAACCTCTTCGTCCAGACCAGGGAGAAGGGGTTTCTGAGGGTTCGGGTGGACGGATCGGTCCTCTGGCTCGAGGAGGAGATTTCCCTGGACAAAAACAAGCGTCACACCATAGATGTTGTAGTGGACCGCCTCAAAGTTCAGGAGGACCGGAGGGGTCGGATCACCGAGGCGGTGGAGAATGCCCTCTCCCTCAGCGGAGGGTACGTCCTGGCTGTGCCGGAGTCCGGAGAGGAGAAGGTGCTCACGGAGAACTTTACCTGTGCCGAGTGCGATATCTCCCTTCCTGAGATTGAACCGAGGCTCTTCTCCTTCAACAGCCCCTACGGAGCCTGTCCGGACTGCTCAGGCCTCGGAAGCCACCAGTATTTTTCCGAGGACCTCGCGGTGGATCCGGAGCGTACCATTGCCGACGGGGCCCTTCTCCCCTGGAAGAAGAAGCACTACATGCTGACGAAGCTCGAGAAGTTTGCCGCTCAGAAAAAGTGGGATCTTTCTCTCCCCTACAGGGAGCTTCCCGAGTCAATCCGGACGTTTATCCTCACCGGGTCGGCGGAGCGGATCCCCCTCACCTTCAGGGATTACGGAGAGGAACGGTCCTACATGGGGCGCTATGAAGGGCTGCTCCCATGGCTTGAGAGCCGCTGGAAGGACACGGAGTCTGAATCTGTAATGGATGAGCTCGAGACCTACCGGGTGGAGGACGAATGTCAGACCTGCCTGGGGCTCCGCCTGCGCCCCGAGGCGCTGAACGTGAAGATAGGGGAGTACGGAATCGGCGACCTCGTCTCCATGCCGGTCCACGAGGTCTGTGCCGCCGTGGAGAGCCTGTCCTTCTCTCCCTCACAGGAGCAGGTGGTCCACCAGGTGCTCATCGAGGTCAAAAAAAGGCTGACCTTTCTCTCCGATGTGGGGGTGGGGTACCTCTCCCTTCACCGCCGGGCGGATACCCTCAGCGGCGGGGAGAGCCAGCGGATCCGGCTGGCGACCCAGATCGGATCAAAGCTCAGCGGCGTGCTCTATGTCCTCGACGAGCCGACCATCGGTCTCCACTCCCGGGACACCGCCAAGCTCGTCCGGACCCTCGGCTCCATACGGGACCTCGGCAACACGGTGGTCGTGGTGGAACATGACCGGGAGACCATGATGGCGGCGGATGCCATACTTGAGATGGGTCCCGCTGCGGGTGACCAGGGAGGGGATATCGTCTTCTCAGGGACCTTCGACGAGGCCCTCCGGTCATCCCAGCTGACAGGTCCCTATCTCCGGGGGGAGCGGAACGGCATCGTGAGAGCCCCGGAGCGGAGAAAGCCGAAGGGGTTCATCACCGTCCGGGGAGCCCGGCACAACAACCTGAAAAATGTGGACGTCTCCTTTCCCACGGGGATCTTCGTCGCCCTGACGGGAGTGTCGGGGTCCGGAAAAAGCAGCCTTCTTTACGATGTATTGTACAAGGGGCTCCGGCGCATTCTCGACCGGGATTTCCGGGAGAGGGCGGGAGCCCACAGGACCATCGAGGGGGGAGAGCAGTTCAAAAACGTCATCCTCGTCGACCAGAGCCCCATAGGCAGAACTCCCCGGTCGAACCCAGCGACCTACACGGGGCTCTTTACCCTCATCCGGGAGCTCTATTCCGGGCTCCCCGAATCCCGCCTGCGGGGGTATCTTCCCGGGCGCTTCAGCTTCAATGTCAAGGGAGGCCGGTGCGAGGCCTGCGGAGGAGGGGGGTCGACGAAGGTCTCCATGCTCTTCCTCCCCGATGTCTACGTCCCCTGCGAGGTCTGCGGCGGAAAGCGGTACAACCGGGAGACCCTGGAGGTCCGCTTCAAGGGGAAGTCAATCTCCGACGTACTGGATATGACCGTGGACGAGGCCCTCGGCTTCTTCCGGGACATTCCCCGGATAGCCTCCAAGCTGGGCCTTCTCGCCGAGGCGGGGCTCGGGTATATCCGGCTCGGCCAGTCGGCCCTCACCCTCAGTGGAGGAGAGGCCCAGAGAGTGAAGCTCTCCAAGGAGCTGAGCAAGCGCTTCGCCGGCCCGACCCTCTACCTTCTCGACGAGCCCACAACGGGGCTGTTCTATACGGACGTGGAAAGGCTCATGTCAATCGTCAACCGGATCGTCGACCATGGAAATACGGTCTACCTCATCGAGCACAACCTTGACGTTTTGCTCTCGGCAGACTATATTGTGGACCTCGGTCCCGAGGGGGGAAAGGGAGGAGGAAGAGTCGTTGCCTCCGGTACCCCCGAGGAGCTTATTGCATCATCCAGGGGATATACGGCCGAATATCTCGGCGAATATGTCGACCAGATGACTGAAAGGATGAAGAAGATTGGATAATGAAAAAAAAAGTCCCAGGGACCGGAAGAGAGACGTCAAAGGCGACTGGGGGGAGCGAAAGAGGGCGGGACGCACCCCTGAAGCCGTAAAAAAGAGCGAGGATATCAACTGGGGGCGGCAGGTTGTCCTCCAGCTGCTGAAGGATTCTCCCGAGAGGGTCCAGAAGGTCTATCTCGGGAAAAATGTGAGCGAATCCTTCGCCCGGCAGATCTTTTCCCTTGCGGAGAAGGGGAACATGGTGGTCCAGAGAATAGCTCCCGAGGTTCTTTCAGAGATCTGCGGACCGGTAAACCACCAGGGGGTAGCCTGCAGGATCGGGGACGTACCCATGCTGGAGCTTGCGGAGTTCGAAGCCGCTCTCCCGAAGACAGGCCCCGTGATGCTCCTTCTTCTCGATCATATCCAGGACCCTCAGAACCTCGGGGCCGTCGTCCGTTCCGCCGAGGCCTTCGGAGCCGCAGGGGTCCTCTTCCCGAAGCGCCGTTCCGCCCTCCCGGGGGGAACGGTGGTCAAGGTGAGTGCCGGAGCCGCCCTCCGCCTTCCCATGGTGGCGGTAAACAACGTCAGCCAGACCATCAAGGAGCTTCAGGGGTCAGGATTCTGGACTATCGGCCTCGACAACAAAAAAGGCAGGTCCATCTGGGACGACGCCATGCCCGAAAAGGTCCTTCTCGTGGTCGGCTCGGAGGGGGAGGGTCTTTCCCGCCTCGTGGCTGAAAACTGCGACGAAGTGGTCCGGATTCCCCTGTCGGGAAAGACCGGATCCCTGAATGCGAGCGTTGCCGCCGCAGTGGGGATGTTCGAATGGGCCCGGAAATGGGGCCCCCGGGCCTGAACGGTCGGAAAAATCTTTGGGTTTATTCAGGAAAGGTCCTTCCCGGAGGCTTCGGGAGGGACCTTTTTCATCAGAGAGAGAATTCCTGTCCCTGCTTTTTTTCCCTGCCGAGGGCTAGAATCGTCCGCGCGGCGTAGAGGTCGAAGACGGAAAGCCCCACGGACTTGAAGAGAACGGATTTCCCCTTCACGGGTGCATACCTCCCGGAGGGAAGAATATCCGCAAGGGGGGAGATATTCTTCCGGAGGAGTGTACCTGCTTCGAGGGGTCCCATGAGGTCGCCCGTCTCGTCAAGAGCGTGGAGGGTGTCCACGTAGACCCGGTCGACCTCTGAAAAGAAGGAGTCGGGATACTCCCTCATCTCCGGGGTGTAGGATCCGATGGCAATGAAGGTGCGGTCCCGGAAGAGGTCAGTTTTTTCCGGAAAGAGGGGGGTGGTGGAATTTGTGGCTGTGATGACCGCCTCCGAGGCCCGGAGAAGGTGTTCGCTCGATTCCGCCACGGAGACCGAGACGCCCGGAAGATCCGCGGCGAGCCGGTCCGCCAGTTCTTTCGATGATTTTTCCCGGAGGTCGTAAATCCGTACTTCTGAAAAGGAACGGACCGAACAGGCAAACCGGACCTGCCAGTACCCCTGCACTCCCGCTCCCAGAAGTCCGAGGGTTTTCACATCGGAGGGGGCAAGGGCGTTCATCCCCGCTCCTCCCACCGCTCCGGTTCTGAGGGCGGTGAGGGTGCGGCCGTCGAGCAGGGCGGCGGGAGTTCCGTCCTCTCCGTCAAAGAGCAGAAAGAGACCGTTGATGAAGGGCTTCCCCCGGCCGGGGTTTTCCGGAAAAAGGGTAAGGACCTTCAGCCCCCATTCCTCTCCGGTGAGGCAGGGCATGAGAAGAAGGGAGTCTTCCCTCCTGGCCACGGCGGAACGTAAGGGAGCGATGATCCCTTTTTCGGCTGCATTTCCCTCGTCGATCATGGCCCCGACTGCCGAACCGAGCAGTTCTGAGAAGGAAAAGGATGAGAGCATGTCGCTGCTTTTCATAAGGTACATTACGTGCACCCCCTTGTATGGGAGAGATCTCTCCCCGTTCCTTCTCCCGGGCTGTCAGAGGAAGGGATAAAAGAAGAGGACTTCCCTTTGAAATGGATTATATACCATTCTGCCTTTTCTCTATTAATGAGAATCACTCCCTCCGGAGAGTTGTGCAAATTCAGCAAATACAGCAAATACAGGAAGCAGAGGTCAAAAAATCTTGTGATCCCCCTGGAATTTCACCTCGAAAACTTCTTGACAAGACAACCTCGTAAGTAAGAGAATAAACTCACAATAAAAAGTAAAATAATTTGCATAGAAAGGATGGCAGATCTCCCGAAGCCGGAAAGATCAGTTTTTCATACTTCGTCTTTTTTCTTCAGAGTTTTTCCCACATCTGGCAGGAGGCATGTTCTTCCTGAACGTGCCTGGAAGGAGGAAAGCAGGTTTTGGACGAAAAAAGTGGTCCGGAAAGGGGCGTCGGGAGGATGGATCTGATTCATGACCACCCGATTCTTGAATTTTCCCACGGGGAGAAGATTACCTTCACCTTTGACGGAAATTCCATGGAGGGGCATGAGGGCGAACCCATCGCCATGGCCCTTCACGCGAACGGAGTGAGAGTGTACCGCGAGACGGCGGAAAAACACCGACCCCGGGGTTTTTTCTGCGCCATCGGCAAATGCAGCAGCTGCTTTATGGTGGTGGACGGCGTTCCGAATGTGCGCACCTGCATTACTCCCCTGAAAGCCGGCATGAAGGTTGAGACTCAGCACGGCAAGGGGAAGGTTTTCGAAGGGGCGGAGTGAGAAGATCATGAAACGGCTCGAGACAGAGATTCTCGTCATCGGGGGAGGAGCGGCAGGTCTCAGCGCGGCGGCGGAGGCCGCGGCAGCGGGGGCAAAGGTCATGATTCTGGAAAGCGACCTGCATCTGGGGGGACAGCTCGTAAAGCAGACCCACAAGTTCTTCGGAAGCAAGGATGAATATGCGGGAACCCGGGGGTTCAAAATAGCCGACATTCTGCTGAAGGAAATGGAATCCTGCAAAGAAAATATTGAAATCCACACCAACACAACCGTCACAGGGTATTATTCGGAGGATGACACCTTTACCGCCATGCGGGATGAGGATGAGTTTTTCACCATAAAGGCGGATCGGGCCATAGTCGCCACGGGCGCCCAGGAGCGGCTGATTCCCTTCGTGAACAACGACCTGCCCGGCGTTTACGGGGCGGGAGCGGTACAGACGATCATGAACGTCTACGGAGTCGTTCCGGGGAAGCGGGTCCTTATGGTGGGTGCGGGCAATATAGGCCTTATCGTCAGCTATCAGCTCATGCAGGCAGGGGTTGAAGTGGCGGCCATCGTGGAAGCGGCGCCCAAAGTCGGCGGCTACTGGGTTCATGCCGCCAAGGTGCGGAGAATGGGCGTTCCGATCCTGCTGCGCCATTCCATAAAACGCGCCCTCGGCGACGAGATCATTACAGGAGCCATGATCACTGAACTGAACGAACGGTTCGAGCCCGTCGGCGAGGAAAAGAAAATCGACTGCGACGTGATCTGCATCGCCGTCGGTCTGACGCCGACCACGGAAATCCTCTCCCAGGCGGGGTGTGAGATGATGTACGTCCCCGAGCTCTGCGGCAATGTCGCCCGGAGGGACAGTTCCATGCAGACCTCAAACCCGAAGTTCTTCACTGCCGGCGACGCGAGCGGCATTGAGGAGGCGAGCGCCGCCATGGTGGAGGGGCGGGTGGCCGGCCTTTCCGCCCTGAAGAGCCTCGGATATCCCACGGAGCACGGAAGACTCGAGGAATATTGGGGGCGTCTTCAGGCCCTTCGGTCGGGAGAGGCCGGAAAGAGGATCTGTCAGGGTTTGACCTGCGTCCTGACCGAGGATTGGGAGGCTGTACATAATGGATGACAAAGAAATGCTTTTCAACAGCGGCATCCTGACCGAAGAACGGGAAGGGGCCATCCTCCCTCCGGAAGAACTCTGGAAGAACAAGAAGGGTGGTCTCGTTGTGGTGGAATGCCCTCAGCGCATTCCTTGCAATCCCTGCGCCACGAGCTGTCCCACCGGGGCCATACGGCCCTTCAGCGATATCAACGATACCCCGTCGGTGGATCATTCAAAATGTACGGGGTGCACCCTCTGCGTCGCCTCCTGCCCCGGACTGGCCTGCTTTGTCATCGACCTCACTTTTTCGGACGATCTGGCTTTGTATAAGCTTCCCTACGAAATGCTCCCCCTGCCTGTCAAGGGGGAAAAAGTCCTCTGTCTGGACCGGGAAGGAAAATGCATCGCCGAGGGGACGGTGGAGAACATTACCCAGCCCCGGAAGGACCGGACCTATGTTATCCATGTGTCGGCACCGAAGAATCTCGTGCGGGAATTCCGCGCCATAAGGGTGGTGAAATGACCATGGCCGACAAAAAAGAAATCCAGGAACCCATCTATGTGTGCCGATGCGAAGAGGTTACCCTTGAAGAGATCGATGAATGGATCGAAAAAGGGTATGACACCGTAGAGGAGCTCAAAAGGGTTCTGCGGGTCGGAATGGGCCCGTGCCAGGGACGGGGATGCCAGGATATACTCCTGAGGGAGATCGCCAGAAAGACCGGGAAGCCCATTACCGAGATTCACCCGGCGACAGTGCGGCCTCCGGTGAAGCCCATAAAGATCAGCCTTCTCGCAGAGGGAGGAGAAGAGTGATGGAATGGAAGAACAGGGCCGACGCAGTCATCATAGGGGGAGGCATTATCGGCGCTTCAACGGCCTACTATCTCGCTAAAAACGGAATGAAGAATATCGTCCTCCTGGAGAAAGACACCATCTGCGGGGGATCTACCGGCCGCTGCGGAGCGGGAATCCGTGCCCAGTGGGGGACGGAGATGAACTGCCGCCTGGGAGTAGCGGCCCTCGACATCTTCGAGCAGCTCGATCAGGAGCTGGGGATGGATATAGGGCTGAATCAGGGGGGGTACCTCCTTGTGGCCTATACTCCCGAGGAGGTGGAGACCCTCCGCAGGGGGATGGTGCTGCAAAACTCCCTGGGGATCGAATCCCGCATGGTCACCCTTTCGGAAGCCCGGAAAATCTGCCCGGGCCTCGCGGCCGATGACGCCCTGGCTTTTTTCTTTCACGCCCGGGACGGCCATGCCGACCCCTTCCTGACCACCTTCGCCTACATGGAGGCGGCCAAGCGGCTCGGCGTACGCTGCTTCCGCCATACGGCCTGCACGGGAATCCTTGTGGAGGACAACACCGTCAGGGGAGTCCTGACCGACAAGGGGGAGATTCTTGCCCCCCTGGTGATCAACTGCGCCGGAGCCTACGCCCAGTTCATCGCGAAGATGGCGGGGATAGACCTTCCCAACTGGGGTGAACGGCACGAGATCATGATCACGGAGCCTGTCGCCCCGGGGGTATGCCCCTGCATGCTCATGAGCTTTTCCGGCAATTACTACATCCAGCAGCGCCCCCACGGCTCGATCATCTGCGGCATGAGCCCGGAAGGGCACCCCGAGGACTATGAGATGAAGACTACCTGGCAATTTATCGAGGCCATGTCGGCCATTCTGGCCCGCCTTCTCCCGAGGACCAGGGGGATCCGGATTGCAAGGCACTGGTCGGGAATGTATGATATGACACCGGACGCCCAGCCCATCATCGGCGAAACGGATGTCAAAAATTTCTACCATTCCACGGGGTATTCGGGCCATGGCTTCATGCTGGCTCCCGTGGCCGGGAAGATCCTCGCCCAGCATCTCACGGGGCAGAGGCCGGATATCGATTTTTCCATGCTCGACTACCGCCGGTTCGCCCGGGGAGAGCATATCAGAGAGTCCAACGTGGTATAGAAAATTAACACAAAAGGAGTGTTTCCATGAAATTTCTGAAATACAGGCTTGACCGCTGTACAATGTGCGGTTCGTGCATGGCCGCCTGTTCGAAGGCATGGGCGAAAAAGGACGACCCGGCCCTCTCCCGCATTTCCGTGAACAACGTCACCGGTCTGCCGGATATCAAGGTGTGCAACCAGTGCGGAGGATGCATCGCCGTATGCTCCTCCATGGCCCTTGAGCGGGATAAAAACGGCGTTGTCCAGATCCGAAGGGATAGGTGCACTTCCTGCCTTATATGCGTCGAGTTCTGCCCGTCGGCGTCCATGTTCTTCTCCTCTGACATCCCCTCTCCCTTCAAGTGTGTGGCCTGCGGAATCTGCGTCAAGGCCTGTCCTCAGGACGTTCTGTCCATTGTCGAAGAGAAGGAGGCCTAGACCATGGAGGAGATGAGACTGCTCGCCGAATGGAAGTATGAGCCGAAAAAACTCTACCGGGGCTACTCGAAGGAATTTCTTTCCGTGGATCTGGGCAGGGAGGACGGGGCTTTTTCATGTGATGTCCTCCCGGTAAGCGAGGATATGATCGAAAAGTTTACGGGAGGCAGGGGGTTCGGACTCAAGATCCTCTGGGATAAAGTCACTCCCCGGTCGAAATGGGATGACCCGGAGAATGCCCTCGTCATCTCCGGCGGGCCTATCTGCGGCATCACCCAGTACCCCGGAACGGGCAAAACCTATACGGTCTTTCTGTCCCCTCTGACGGGACAGACCTACAACAGCAACGCCGGCGGGTACTTCGGCCCATTTATGAAGGCCTCGGGGTTCGACGCCCTCTCCGTCTCGGGCAAGGCGTCGGAAAACGTAGTGCTCTTTATCGACGGGGATGAAGGAGTTGTCCGCCTCTTCGCCTGGGAGCCGGAGGACCGGAATTCCTATACCGTTACTGAAGCTCTCCACGATCATTTCGCGGAAAATGAAGAGGATAAACGGAACATCTCGGTGATCTCCTCGGGGGAAGCGGCGGAACACAGCTGGTGGGGGGCACTCAACTTCAGCTTCTACGACCCCCGGCGCGGGCTGCCCAGGCTCAAGCAGGCAGGACGGGGGGGCGGCGGTACGGTCCTCCGGGATAAAAAAATACTCGCCCTTGTGGTGAAGAAGCGGAATTTCTCAGGCACGGAGAACAACCCGGCGGATCTCTCCGTGCTCCAGAAGGTCGGAACGAAACTCCACCGGGAAATCCGTCAGAACGACGACGTCCAGTGCCTTATGCGCAAGATCGGGACGGCCCACCTGAACCTCGTGATGAACGACTATGACATATTGCCGGTGAACAACTTCAAGTTCGGGCGGCATGAAGATATTATGGAGATCGACCCCGTGCGGTACGGCTTCACCCAGGGGTATGCCGACGGCTGCTGGTACGGCTGCTCTCTGGCCTGCGCCAAGGCTGTGGATGGGTTCGAGCTGCTCACCGGTCCCTGCAGGGGGCAGAAGGTCACCGTTGACGGCCCGGAATATGAGACGGCGGCAAGCCTCGGGCCGAACGTGGGGATTTTTGATCCCCTGTGGACCATCGAGGCCAATTTCTACGCAGACCATTACGCCCTCGACACCATCTCCCTCGGGACGGGCCTTGCCTTCGTCTGCGAGTGCTTCGAACTGGGCCTCATTACGGAAGAGCACACCAACGGGCTCGAGCTGAACTTCGGAGCCAAAGACGACCTCCTTGAACTTATCCACCGGATGATGGACGGCCGGGACGACTTCGCCAATGTCGTCAGCCAGGGAATCCGCAGGATGAAAACCCTCTTCGCCGATAAATACGGCGCCGACCGGGAGATCATGGAACGGATCGGCATGGAGGGACAGGGGCTTGAGGTCTCCCAGTACCGCTGCCAGGAGTCCATGGCCCAGTGGGGAGGGTATTTCCTCACCCTCAAGGGACCGCAGCACGACGAGGCCTGGCTCATTTTCATGGATATGGTCAACAAACAGCTGCCCACCTTCGAGGACAAGGCTGAGGCCCTCTTCTACTTCCCGAACTTCCGCCTGTGGTTTTCCCTTGTGGGGGTCTGCAAGCTTCCCTGGAACGATGTGGAACCCTCGGACAACCGTATCCGCTACAAGGGGATCGAGGCCGCCAAGGTTCCGGAACATGTGCAGAACTACCTTGAGATCTACGAGGGCGTGACGGGAAAGCCCCTCAGCAGGGAGGAGATGATCCTCCAGTCCGAAAGAGTGTATAATTATGAGAGAATCTTCAATCTCCGGATGGGCAAGGGAACCCGCCAATATCACAACATCCCCGACAGAGCCCTTGGTCCGGTCTTCCCTGACGAATGGGAAGCCCGGAGCGAATATTTCGACGGAAAACTGAAAGAGGCGGGGCATGATCCCGAGGGACTTCCCGTGGAGGAGAAAATCTCCCTTCTTCAGGCCCACAGAAGGCGGGAATGGGAGAAACTTGTGGACGCCGTCTACGAACGACGGGGGTGGACCCCTGAGGGCATTCCTACAATTGAGACGGTGAAGCGGCTCGGCATCGATTATCCCGAGGTGCTCGACGTTCTCGAACGCCGGGGATGATCCTGGTCAACGGAAAGGAAATCCCCTGGCGGAAGGGGATGACCATTCAGACCCTTCTGGACGAGTGCGGATATACTTTCCGGATGATTGCTGTCTGGATTGACGGTACGCCCTACAGAAACGACCAGTTTGAAAAGGTCTGCATTGAAGACGGTGCTGATGTACAGGTGCTGCACATGATAAGCGGAGGGTAGGGGACGGATGGAGTTATCAAAAAATACAGAAGGGGTACTCTTTGACATTAAAAGGTATTCTGTTCACGACGGTCCGGGGATCCGGACGACCTTCTTCTTAAAGGGGTGCCCCCTCTCCTGCTGGTGGTGCCACAACCCCGAGGGTATATCGCCCGTCCCCGTACTCTCATGGCACCGGAACCGGTGCATAGGTTGCGGAAGGTGCATTGCGGTCTGTCCGGAAGGAGCCTGGAGCGAGAGCGACGGGGGGATGGTGCGGGATGCCTCCCTCTGCAGAGGGTGCCGGATCTGCGAAGAGAGATGCCCGACCCTTGCTATTGATTTTGCCGACAGAAAGATTACCCTCCGGGAGCTGGTGAAGGAAGCGGAAAAGGATATTCCCTTTTACGACAAATCGGGAGGGGGAGTCACCTTTTCCGGAGGAGAGCCCTTTATGCAGCCGGAATTTCTTCTGTCCTGCCTGAGGGCCCTCAAGGAGAGGGAAATTTCTGCTGCGGTTGATACGTCAGGGTGCGCCCCCCTGGATTACCTTCTGGAGGCGGCGGAATATGCGGACCTTTTTCTCTTCGACCTCAAGCTTGCCGATCCTCGAGAGCACAAAAAGTACACGGGCGTCTCCAACGGACTCATTCTGTCGAACCTTGTACGGCTGGATGAAAAAATCGCATCCCTGGGCAGGGGAGGGATCAATATCCGGATCCCCCTGATCCCGGGCATAAACGACTCGGAGGAGACATTGAAGCGTCTTGCCGGAATTGCGGCGGAACTGGCAACCCTCACGGGAGTAAATATTCTTCCCTATCATTCCATCGGGAAGGGGAAATACCGGGATCTCGGAAGGGAGTACAAAATGGAGGGCATTCTGCCCCCTACCGAGCAGGAAGTGGAAAGAGCCCTGGCGGTCTTCGCATCGCGAGGAATCAAGGCGGTCAAGGGAGGATGAGAGAATTGAACGAAAGAACAGCGCGGCTGAGGAAGGAAAGTTTTGAGGCGGAGCCGAGCATATCCATTGAGCGGGCCCTTCTGACTACTGAGTTTTATAAAGAGAATGAGGGAAAATATTCGGTCCCGGTCATGAGGGCACTTAACTTCAAAAACCTGTGCGAAAAAAAGACCATTTATATCGGCCCCGGGGAGCTGATCGTGGGGGAGCGGGGAGAGTTTCCCAAGGCTGTCTCCACATTCCCTGAACTGAACTGCCACACCGCCGAAGACTTCGAGATCCTCGATACCCGCCCCATGACCCACTACCGCGTCAAGGCGGGGGACCGGGAACTCTACAGCGAAAAGGTCATCCCCTACTGGAAGGGGCGCACCGTCCGGGACAAGATCTTCTCAAATATTCCGGAGGAATGGATGGATCTCTACCAGGCGGGGTGTTTTACCGAATTTATGGAGCAGCGGGCTCCCGGGCATACCGCCCTTGACGGAGCCATCTACGAAGAAGGGCTGCTGGAGAAGAAGAAGAAAATAGCCACCGCCATTGAAAATCTTGACTGGATGAATGACCCCTTCGCAGCGGAGAAGCGGGAAGAACTCAGGGCCATGGACATTGCCTGCGACGCGTCCATTCTCTTCGCAAAGAGGCATGCCGACCTGGCTGAAGAGATGGCCGAGGCTGAAAAGGACGAGGTCAGGCGAGGGGAGCTTCTCAAGATCGCCGACGTCTGCCGCCATGTCCCCGCCCATGCCCCCCGGGATTTCCACGAGGCCCTCCAGACCTACTGGTTCACCCACCTGGGAACGATCACAGAGCTCAACGGATGGGACGCCATGTCTCCTGGACATCTGGACATCCATCTGGCACCCTTCTACGAAAAGGGGACCGAAGAGGGAACCCTCACGGCCGAGAAGGCGAAGGAGCTTCTCTCCTGCTTCTGGATCAAGGTCAACAACACCCCGGCACCTCCCAAGGTGGGCGTGACTGCCGCCGAAAGCGGCACCTACAATGATTTTACCCAGATCAACCTCGGGGGAGTGAAGGCGGACGGGAGCGACGGCGTCAGCGACGTCTCCTACCTTATCCTTGACGTTCTCGACGAACTGCAGCTCCTTCAGCCCCAGGTGAGTGTCCATATCTCCTCAAAAACCCCTGACCGCTTCCTCCGCCACGCCTGCAGGGTCATGCGACGGGGTTCGGGGTACCCCTCGGCCTTCAGCTCAGACGCGGTCATCATGGAGCAGCTCGGCATGGGGAAAACGATAGAGGACGCAAGAACCGGAGGCACCAGCGGCTGCATAGAGACCGGCTCCTTCGGAAAGGAAGCCTATATCCTTCACGGCTATCTCAATGTGCCGAAAATCCTCGAGCTCACCCTCAACAACGGCGTCGACCCCCTGACGGGAAAGAAAATAGGAAAGACCACAGGAGACCCTGAATTATTCAAAAGCTTCTCTGATCTATACCAGGCCTTCGAGGAACAACTCGCCTACGTGGTGGACACGAAGATCAAAACGGATAATTTCATCCAGCGGATGTTCGCCCGGTACGCCCCGGCCCCCTATCTTTCAGCGAACATTGCCGGCTGCATAGAGAGCGGAAAAGATTACTATGACGGCGGCCCCCGGTACAACACCGACTATATCCAGTGCTGCGGAATCGGAACCACCACGGACAGCCTCTCCGTGCTGAAAAAGCACGTCTTCGAGGAGGGGGCAGTCTCCATGAAGGACCTCCGCAACGCCCTCAAGGATGACTGGGAGGGGCATGAGGAGCTGCGGCAGTTTCTCTGGAACAGAACTCCCTTCTTCGGAAACGACGATGACTACGCCGATTCGATCATGCAGAAGGTCTACGGATCCCTTATCGATGCCATCGACGGCAAAAACTCTCCCAAGGGGCCGACCTATCACGTGAACATGCTCTCCACCACCTGCCATATCTATTTCGGCAAAAAACTCGGTGCTACCCCCAACGGCAGATTCGCCTTCACCCCTGAGTCGGACGGCACGTCTCCTTCCCACGGAGCTGACCGCAACGGCCCGACGGCCGTGGTGAAATCCCTCAGCAAAATGGATCAGCTGAAATCCGGCGGGACCCTTCTGAACCAGCGGTTCCTCCCATCCGTCCTCGCCGGTGAGGGTGGTCTCGAGAAGATGGCACAGCTCATCCGGACCTACTTCACCCTCGGAGGACACCATATCCAGTTCAACGTGGTGGATACGGAGACCCTCAGAAAGGCCCAGAAAAACCCCGACGACTACCGGGGGCTTCTCGTCCGCGTGGCGGGGTACAGCGATTATTTCGTGGACCTCGACGAACATCACCAGGAGGAGATCATCGCAAGGACGGCCCAGGAAAACTTCTGACCGTTTCAATAAAGAGAACAGAGGGAAATATTCCCTCTGTTCTCTTCCTCCCTATAGAATAAAGGTTCTCCAAGTTCAGGTTTTATGCTATTATGGGAAAAATTACACTATCGAAAGGAGGTGCACCGGAGACTACCTTCGAAGGTCGCTGAAGCCCAGTGCGTATGAGGAGTACCACCTGACGGTTTTCATATTGAAAGGAGTGCTGAATTGATGGGTAAATTTACGAAGCTTGCCGCATTATCTCTCATTACCGCCCTTGTTCTCTGCCTTCTTGCCCCCGGTCTTTCTTCAGCAGCCCCGGAAATGACCCTCCGCTTCGCTGGACAAGTACCCGTTGAGCACACCGCCACCAGGTTGATGAACGACATCGCCAAGGAAGTGAAGGAGAAGACGAACGGCCGCATCGAGATCACCGTCTATCCGGCGAACCAGCTCGGCGATTATACCCTCGTCTTCGAAGAGCTCATCCGGGGCACCATCGACATGGCCGCCATCTCCGTTCCCAGCCAGTTTGACCCCCGTCTTGAAGCCACCTACATCAACGGCATCGCCAAGAACTTCGACGACGCGAAGAGGGTCTTCGCCTCCGACGGATGGCTCTTCAAGAAGATGGACGAACTGACCTCCAGGCTCGGCGTCAAGCTTCTCGGCTTCCAGGTGGAGGGGTTCATCGGCATCGGCAGCACAAAGCCCGTCATCGAACCTCTCAACCCCAACGTCGACAAGGGAATCCTCGTCCGTATCCCCAACATGGACGTCTACAAGCTCGGCGCTGAGGCCATGGGATACCGCACGGTCACCGTTCCCTGGGCCGAGGTCTACACGGCTCTTCAGACCGGCGTTGCCGGCGGCGTGGACGGCATGACCCCCACGGCAGCCTACACCATGCTGAAAGACGTGCTCAAGTACTGGTACGACCTCAACTACTCCGTGGAAAACTTCAACTACCTCATGAGCAAAAAAACCTGGGACAAGCTGGCGCCCGCCGATCAGAAGATCATCGCCGACGCCTGCGGCAAGGTAACGGAGATGAGCATTGAGCTCGCCCGGAAAGACCAGGAAAAATACCTGAAACTCATGGAAGAAGCCGGAATTGAAGTTCACACCTATACCCCCGAAGAGCTGAAGCCCATCTTTGTCGCCGTCACCGGAACCTGGGACAAGCTCGCCGATAAATTCACGAAAGAACTCATCGACGAAGTAAAAGCCGAGTACGGTACGAAATAGGAAATCAATCAGCCCCGGAAACACGGAGAATTTTTTTTCTCCGTGTTTCCGCTGAATAGGCGGACAGGAGGCACGTATGACTGAACAAGAGGCGATGGGGTGTTTTCCCGACAACAGACCGAAACAGGTAAGCCGTATCGACAGGGTACTCCTGACTTTCTTTTCTATCATTACCGTTTTCAGTTCCATTCTCCTGGCTGTTGTAATTGCCGCGGCCGCATTTACCAGATACGTAATACACGGTGACCTCTACGGTTTCGAGGAATGGGTGAAGCTCTTCGCTTTCTGGCTTTATTTCATGGGAGGCGCCTATGGAGCGTACAACGATACCCACGTCTCAGCCGACGTCATTGATGCGTACATGAAAGAGGGGACGTTCAAAAGATCCGTCGTCTTCCTCAGAAACCTGATCACTTCAGGGATCAGCATCCTCTTCACCTGGTACGGCTACGAATTCTTCATGTTCGGCTTCATGGGTCCCCTCGGAACACGGATTGCCCTTCCGATGACGACCATCTGGCAGATTCCCCTCTGGACCTCCTATCTTGCGGTCTTCCTGGGGATGATCTTCATGACCTATTACTTCACACGAAGAATGCTGAAAAGCCTCATGGCTCTCATCCGAGGAGGGAACTAATGGTCTATATCGCAGTATTAATCCTTCTTTTCTGCCTTGTGCTCGGGGTTCCCGTTCCCATGAGCTTCATGGCATCCATCGCGTGGCTTCTCTTCTTCGGCGGCCCGAACGCTGCGGGGTACCAGAGCAGCATGGTCCTCCCCTACGGCTTCAGCTCCATGAACAACATCGCCCTGATCTCCATAGCCCTCTTCATCATGGCGGGGGGGATAATGGAGCGGGGGAAAATAGGGGAAAAGCTTATCGATCTCGTCGACCTTTTTGTCGGCAGGGTCAAGGGCGGCCTCGGCATCGTGGGGACGATCTCCTGCGCAGTCTTCGGATCCATCACCGGCTCAGCCTGCGCCACCCTCTCCTGCATCGGCTCCATCATGTTCCCCCGGCTCAAGGAGGCGGGGTATCCAAGGGGTGTATCCGCCGCCATCATGTCGAATGCATCCCTGCTGGGGATGCTCATCCCTCCGAACTCCACACTGATCATCTTCGCCTGGATCAGCGGCCAGTCCATCCTCGCCTGTTTCCTCTCCACGGTCATCCCGGGGATCATCATGACGGCCCTCATCTGCCTTGTGAATGTCTGGCTTGTGAGGAATAACCCCGACGTGAAGGTCACAGAGCCCGTCTACGGAAGAGAAAAAATCAAGCTCATCAAAAAGCGGGGGATCCTCGCCCTTCCGGCCCTCATGCTTCCCGTGATCGTCCTGGGAGGAATCTACGGAGGGATCATGACCCCCACCGAGGCAGCGGCAGTAGCGGTGGTCTACGCCATTCCCACGGGGATGTACATCTACAAGGGGCTCACCTGGAGGGGACTGTGGGAATCCCTCGTCGAGTCGGCCGTCACCACGGGAGTTGTCATGGTCATGCTCTATTCCGTCATGATGCTGAGCCGCCTGTACATCATGGAGGACCTCCCCGGAAAGATGCTGGGCCTCTTCCAGACCGTCTCGGACAACCGGTGGGTCATCCTCTTCATGATCAACATCTTCCTGGTGGTCATGGGGATGCTCATGGACGACATAAGCTCCGTCACCCTGGGAACGCCCATACTGATGCCCATCATCATCCAGCTCGGCTTCAACCCGATCCACTACGCGGCCATTGTGGGAGTGAATACCGGCCTTGGCTGCATCACGCCGCCGGCCGCACCGGTGCTCTATCTGGGAGGTCGGCTGGGGAACGCCCCCATAAACGAGATGATGGGGCCAACCCTCTGGATCATCGCCCTGGCCTGGACCCCGACTCTTTTGATCACCACCTACTTCCCGAAGCTCTCCCTCTTCCTGCCCCATTATCTTCTGGGAGTCCCCTGGTGATGCAGCTAAAAAGGGCTGACCGTGTCATACCGTAATTTCTTCGGTCTCCTCTGCCTTTTGTGCTTCGTGGCAGGGCTCGTGACAGAATCACCCTACGCTTACTGGGGAGCCCTTTTCACCGGAGCCCTCGGCAGGACTTCCGTGCGGAAGGGGTGGAAAACCCCTCCCTGGCTGGAAAAACTCCGCCTGCCCTGGAGGGAAACCCCTTCTTTTGAAGGGAATTCTGAGGGTAACGGAGAAGAAGTCATTGACAAACGTGCCTGAAATCTGTAGAATTCTTTATCGTTGGGTGGTTAGTTCAGTGGAAGAACGCTTCCCTGACGCGGAAGAGGTCACAGGTTCGAACCCTGTACCACCCACCATTTGAAAATAGGACCTCACCTGTGCGTTTTTCGCCGGGGGAGGTCTTTTTTTATCACCCCTCTGTTTGAGATTTATTTCACCCATAATTTCCTGAATACTTTCCGGTCTTTTCTTTCTCCTCCTGAACCTTGAGAATCTGCCCGAGATTTCCCCTTCTGTATTCAGCCGGTGGAGGACGCAGCCGAATTTCAGGACATATCCGGAGGGTATGGCCTATAATACTCCCTATGAAAAAGACTTTACAAAAGAGGAAGATAATTGTCACCCTGGGAATTATGGCCGCCGCCCTGCTGGCTGGGGCGTTCGTCCGAGCTTCCCTCTATGAGCCTTCTCTTTTCAGCGAACCCCCCCTCGGGAAGATCGTCAGTGCAACCGGTGCCCTCTCTCCTGCCGGAGAGCACCCCTTCCCTGGGGAAGGAGAGCCTCTTCGACCCCTTTCTGAGGACATCTCCCTTGGAAGGGGAGGGGAGATGGGACCCCTCCGTCCACGGGCCGCCGGAGGCTCCTCCGGAAAGAATTCCTCAGTACAAGACGAGCCAGTAGATTTGAAAGGAATAAAAAAAGGAATCCGCCCCATTAGACGTTCCCCCGGAGATATGAAAGACTATCTTGATGAGGCGGAGAAAGCCAGGCGAAGGCGCATCAGGACATCCTTACAGGAAGTGCAGAAAAAAGTGAGGGAGTGGCAGGGGAATATTTTCGAACCCACCTGGTGACCCTTTCAGCAGGCAGCGGCCGGATTTATTTCATGGTATATTTCCGGGAGGGCTTCAGAATTTCAAGGGGGAGGGATCTGCTTGATCATAGGAATCGGAGTGGACATCTGCAGCATCTCCCGCATGAAGCGGGCGATCCGGTCAGAGCACTTCACGAAGAGGGTCTTCCACCCCCGCGAACGGGACTACGCATTTTCAAAGGCTGGCCCCGCCCGGCATTTCGCCGCCGCCTTCGCCGCCCGGGAGGCCTTCTCGAAGGCCTCGGGGATCTCCATGTACGCCCTTGCCTTTCAGGGCGCATGGATAGAACGGACGCATTCAGGACCGGTCCTCCTCATAAAGGATGACCTCCGTCATCTCCTCCCGGCGGAGGAATGGAAAGCGCACCTCTCCCTCTCCCACGACGGCGACTTTTCCGTCGCCATGGTCGTCCTTGAGGCTCTTCCATGAAACAGAACGGCACCGGAGGGGATTTGCCCCTCTCTCATGCCCCGGCAATCGAAATCACCCGGGATTTCTGCCGATCCCTCCTTCCTCCCCTCCCCCGGAATATTCACAAGGGAGACAGGGGAGGGTGTCTTGTGGCAGGGGGGTGCAGTCACTACCGGGGGGCCCCTCTTCTTTCTCTCCGGGGGTTTTTGCGGTCCGGCGGAGGGATCGCTCTTCTTCTGGCCGATGAAGAGGTCTGCGCGGCCGCGGCCTCCTTCCTTCCCGAGGCAATTTTCCTTTCCGGCCTGCTCAATGGAGCGGACAGCGCCATTGAAAGACAGATAGAGGAGTGGGAGCCGAGGGCGGGATGTCTGATCGCCGGTCCGGGGATGGGGCGGTCAAAGCGGGCAGGGGAGGTCTTTACCCTTCTGTGGCATCTCTGGAAGAAAGAGCTGATTGTAGATGGCGACGGCCTCTACTGGCTGAGAAAACTGAGGGGGACTTTTTCCCGAAGGGGAAGGGTGCTCCTTACCCCCCATGAGGGGGAGGCAGGGATGCTTCTCGATCTTCCTTCCGGGGAGATAGCCTCCCGGCGGAGGAAGGCGGCGCGGACTCTTGCAGAGGAGTGGGGTGTCGTTCTGCTCAAGGGTCCGGATACCCTTGTGGATGACGGGATACGGACAGCCTCAACCTCGGGAGGAACGCCCCTCCTTGCTGTTCCGGGCTCAGGGGATGTCCTCGCTGGCGCCATAGGGGCCTTTGCCGCCCGAGGACTGCCTTTGTTTGAAAGCGCCTGCCTCGGGGCATGGGTTCATGCCTCGGCGGGAAGGACTCTTTCAGACCGCTTCGGCCTCGACGGAACTCTTGCCCGGGAGATCGCCGACGCCCTTCCGGAAATATTGAAAGATCTGAGGATGGATGATGAGAAGAAAAAGGGTTGACTGGGACGAAGAGATGAAGAAGTCAGAAAAAATACGGAGACGGGGATTTTTTTACACCCTCGGCGGCTTTGCCCTTGCCCTTTTCTGGATCCTCGGAGCCCGGCAGATGCAGCGGAATTATTCCTTCGGACCCGTTATTATCCTTTTCTTTTTCGTAGCCGCCGGAACCCTTCTCTTCACTGTCCTGGCGAGACGGCGAAAAAAGTAGGGAGGAAGAAAGATGATGATCCTCTCCCGCCGCAGCATTCTTACCGAATCTGAAGGGGAGACCCAGGACCTGGGCGCTCTTCTCGCGGAAATCCTTTCTCCCGGAACCACAGTTCTCCTTGAGGGGGAGCTGGGTGCGGGAAAGACCACCCTTGTCCGGGGGTATTGCGCTTCCCTGGGGTGTCACAATGTACGGAGCCCCTCCTTCACCCTCGTCAATATCTACAGGGGAGAGGAGTCCCGGAGGATAGTCCATTCAGACCTGTACCGTCTCGACCGCCGGGATGTGGATGAACTTGAGCTGGAGGAATATGCGGAGGAGGGAGCCGTTGTTTTTGTCGAATGGGCTGACAGGGGGTATGAAGGACGGTCTCCTTCCGTGACGATCCGGTTTTCCTACGGAGAGGAACGGGAGGGAGTCTTTCCGAGGAAAATAGATTTCTCAGCGGGGGAAGATGAGGGGGAGAAGATGCTCGACGAATTATTTGCAAGAATAGAGGGGGGAATTCCATGAGCGAATTTCTTCTTTCCGTAGACTGCTCTTCGGGGTGGACATCCCTCGGGCTGGCCGAAGACGGCAGGGGAGTGGGGGAGCTGAACCTCAGAACGGGGAGGAGGCAGTCGGAGCTTCTTCCCGTAATGGTGGACTTCTTTCTCCATACCCGTTCCCTCACGGTCTCGGATGTCTCCCTCTTCTCCGTAGCCGTGGGGCCGGGTTCCTTCACCGGAATCAAGGTGGGGGTGGTCTTTACCCAGTTTCTCGCCTGGGCGGAGGGGAAAAGAGTGATACCCCTTTCCTCCCTTGAGATATTGGCCATGGATGCCCCTTGCACTGAAGAGATGGCCCTTCCCCTCCTCTGGGCAGGGGGAGGAAAGATCTACGCTGCCCTTTACCGGAATAAAGACGGAGAAATTCTCCCCGAGGAGTCCTTTCCGGAAGGGGCATACTCACCCGAGGAGGTTTCGGAGAGAATTGCCCGCCGGAGGGATGGCAGGTCAATCCGGGGGGTAACCGATGAGCCTGAAAGGATAAAAAAACTCTTCGGGGGGAGCCTTCCGTGGACGATAGTAAGGGGGATGCCCCGGGGAATAGCCGCCTGCCGTCTTGCATGGAGCAGAAGGGATGATTTCTGCACTCCGGAAGATCTGAAAGCCCGGTATTTCCGGGATCCGGCCATAGGATAGGCTTTTTATCTTTTTTATCTTTTTTTTAAAAAGAGATAAAAATGATAAATACCTTTTCGGAGTTGTGAGAAATTCGATAAGAAGTTATTCTAGTTAAGAGAAGCTGTTCACACATTGATATAGAGGGGCAACTGGCAAAATATTGCAGGAGGTGGTTTTTTTGGCCAAAAAGTTTGATGTTCAAGTAAATAACGCCTGGTGCAAGGGATGTTCTTTATGCGTCCATATCTGCCCGAAAAAGGTGCTTGAGCTTGACGAGGTGCGGGGGAAATCAGTGGTGGCAAGACCGGATGAATGCATCGGCTGCAGGCAGTGCGAAAATATCTGCCCGGACATGGCTATCACTGTAAAAGAGAAGGGGGAAGAAAAAGATGTCTGAAATCGCCTTCTGGCAGGGGAATGAAGCGATCGCCTACGGCGCCCTGGCGGCAGAATGCCGTTTTTTCGGAGGCTATCCCATCACGCCTTCCTCAGAAATAGCTGAAATACTGGCGGAAGAACTTCCAAAAAGGAACGGGCGCTTCATTCAGATGGAGGACGAGATCGCCGGAATCGCCGCGGCTATAGGCGGATCCATCGCCGGCATGAAGTCCCTCACAGCGACATCGGGCCCCGGATTTTCTCTGAAACAGGAAAATCTCGGCTTCGCCTACATGGCTGAAATCCCCCTCGTTGTGGTTGATGTCATGCGGGGTGGACCATCCACAGGTCTTCCCACCAAAGCGGCCCAGCAGGACGTCATGCAGGCCCGCTGGGGGACCCATGGAGACCACGGCACCATCTGCTACGCTCCGGCGTCCGTTCAGGAGTGCTACGAGGTCACCATAAGGGCATTCAATGCAGCGGAGCGCTACCGTCAGCCCGTTCTGATCATGAGCGACGAAATTATCGGCCACATGCGGGAAAAAGTGGTGATCAACGAGATTGACCCCTCGAAGCTCGTGACCCGGAAACGCCCGACGGATATCCCCGAGAAGTTTGTCCCCTACCGTCCTGATCCCAAGGATGATCTTCCCTGCATGGCATCCTTCGGCGACGGATATACCTGGCACATTACGGGGCTTACCCACAACGACTGGGGGTTCCCGACGAACGATGCCCAGGAGATCGATAAGAAGATGAAGCGCCTCATGAGAAAAATAGACCGCTTCCGGGATGACATCGTCGAATACGAGACCGCCTTCACCGAGGATGCGGAAGTTCTCGTGCTCGCCTATGGAAGCGTAGCCCGGTCAAGCCTTCGGGCAGTTCACGAGGCACGGAACCGGGGGATCAGGGCAGGGTTTTTCCGTCCGGTGACCCTCTGGCCCTTCCCCGACAAGGAAGTGGAACGCCTGGCCCGGAAGATGAAGACCATTATCGTTCCCGAGCTTAACTGCGGCCAGATGGTCCTTGAAGTGGAGCGGGCAGTTCATGGAAAGGCGAAGGTCGAGCCGCTGAACCTTGTGAACGGAGAATTGTTCAAACCCGAGGATATTCTCAAAGTTATCGAGGAGGTGGCCTGATCATGCCGAGTCAAGAAGTTTTCAGCTGGCTCCGAACCCGCTTTTTCCCCCACATCTGGTGCCCGGGGTGCGGCCATGGAATTATCATGCATTCCCTGCTGCGGGCCCTCGTCGCACTGGACAAGAAAAAAAGCCAGACCGTAATCGCATCAGGCATCGGCTGTTCCAGCCGAATGGCCGGATATATCGACGCCTGTACGGTGCACACGACCCACGGACGTTCCCTGGCCTTCGCCACGGGAATCAAGCTGGCCAAGCCTGAACTGACTGTCGTCGACGTTATGGGCGACGGCGACTGCACGGCCATCGGCGGCAACCACTTTATCCATGCCTGCCGGAGAAATATCGATATTACGGCAGTCGTCATGAACAACAACATCTACGGCATGACCGGCGGGCAGGCTTCTCCCACCACCCCCATCGGAAGCATAGCGTCCACGACCCCCTTCGGGGCCATCGACCCCTCCTTCGACATCTGCAAGCTGGCTGAAGGAGCCGGGGCTTCCTACGTGGCCCGGGCAACCGTTGCGAACCCCAAACAGGCGGAGCAGTTCATCATGAAGGGAATTCAGAACAAGGGATTTTCCGTCGTCGAGATCGTGACCCATTGCCATACGACCTTCGGCAGAAAGAACAAACGGAGAACTCCCATCGATAATATCAATTAGCAAGGCCCGGGAAATGTCACCGGACGAGCTGGCCGGGAGAATCGTCACCGGTGAATTCGTGAAACGGGAATCGCCGGAATTCACCGCGCAGTACCTCTCCTTGATCGAGAGAGTAAGGGGGCAGGAAAATGGCAGGTAGATATGAAATCCGCTTCGCAGGATCCGGCGGCCAGGGCGTCATCCTTGCCGCAGTCATCACGGGAGAGGCAGCTTCGGTCTACGAGGATGACCTCCATGTCGTGCAGTCCCAGTCGTACGGCCCCGAAGCAAGGGGGGGCAAATCCAAAGCGGAGGTCATCATCTCCACGGAACCCATAGATTACCCCAAGGCGATCAGACCGAACCTTCAGGTAATCCTCACCCAGCAGGCCGCCGAGGAGTATGCCCCTGAAACTATGCCCGGCGGAAGGATCATCTACGATGACTTCTTCGTCACCAGCCTTCCCCAGGTGGATGCGAACGCCTACCATCTTCCCATAGTCCGTACCGCCCGGGAAAAGCTGGGACGGGATATCGTGACGAACATGGTGGCTCTGGGAGCGGTGGCAAGGGTGCTTGAGCTGGAGAAAATAGTCCGGCCCGAATCCATCAAAAAAGCGATCCTCGGAAAGGTTCCGGAAGGAACCAAACAGCTCAACTCCCAGGCTTTTGACGAGGGGTACGCCCTGTTCAAAAACAGCCTTCACCTGTAGAATACTTCTGCAGGTCAGAAAGAAAACTGGGCAAAGGCCGGTTTTTTATGGCCTTTGCCTTTATTTTTCGGGAGGAGATGCACGGTAGCGGTGAAAACAGGGGACAGAGTAACCCTCCATATAGATAAAATCAGCAGCGACGGCAGCGGCATAGCCCGCCATGACGATGGAATGATCGTCTTCGTTCCCGGGGCTCTCCCCGGTGAAACCGTCGGCTGCATTGTCCGCGTAAAAAAGCGGGAGTACGCAATAGCGTCCCCCGTAGATATTATTACCCCTCACCCCCAAAGAGCCCGCCCCTTCTGCCCTCTCTACGGGGTATGCGGAGGCTGCCAGCTGCAGCACGCCGCATACCCCCTTCAGTGTGAGTTGAAGAAATCAATGGTGGAGGATGCCTTCACAAGAATCTACAAAAAACCCTTTCCCCCTGTTTCCGCCTGTATTCCGAGCCCCGCTGAGAGGGGATACCGCAATAAAGCCTCCCTTCCCGTCAGAAGGGAAAAGGGGAGAATTGTCCCGGGATTCTACCGCCGGAGAAGCCATGAAGTCATACCGGTTACAGACTGTCCGGTGCTTGCTCCGAAGGTGAATAAAGCTCTCGGGGTCATGGCGGAAGTTCTTCCGACCCTCGGCCTCTCACCCTATGACGAAAAGACCGCCCGGGGACTTCTTCGCCATCTCATAGTTCGCCAGGGGCAAGCCACGGGAGACCTACTCCTCAGCGTCGTACTCAGCCGGAAAATTGTACCCGGTGAAAGGGAAATCCTCCTCTCGAAGCTGCTTTCCCCCCTTCTGAAGGCCCTTCCGGAGCTTCGCAGCCTCACGGCGAACTACAACCCGAAGGCGGGGAATGTAATAGCAGGACCTGAGACGGAGGTCCTGTACGGAGACGGCCTTGTGAAGGAAATTCTTCCTCCCTATGCTTTCGAGTACGATACGACCGCCTTTTTCCAGATAAACACCCTTCAGGCGATTGAACTCTATAAAGAGGCAGCCTCCCTGGCCGTCCGGTCTGAAAAAGATTCTATCCTCGAGCTCTACAGCGGAATCGGAACCCTCACGGCCTTTCTCGCCGCCCCTTCCTCCCATGTGACCGCCGTGGAGGAATGGCCCTCCTCAGTTCTGGGGATGAAAAAAAATATGGAGGCCAACGGGCTCCATAACAGAGTGACTATCCTGTCCGGTGCGGTGGAGGACCATATAGCCTCTTTATCCCCACCCTTCGATGGAGTGGTCGTCGACCCGCCCCGCACGGGGTGCAGCGAAAAGGTCCTTCAGGGAATTGCCTCCCTCTCGCCGGAGCGGATAGTCTATGTCTCGTGCAACCCCGCCACCCTTGCCCGGGACGGAGCGTCCCTCCACGAAAAAGGATATCTTCCCCGCAAAATCACATGCTTCGACATGTTCCCCCAGACAAGCCACGTGGAGACGATAGTATTGATGTCAAGGGTTGAGAACGGGGTGTCTGGGAAGGCTTGATATAAGCCTTTTGTGTGATTATGAGGCTGGAAACTGAAGTCTGAAAATCGTGATTTTTTGCTTCGTGGGAACATATCGAAACGTGTTCAAAACCCAGTGGCAGCGCGATTTAGATGTCAGTGTTTGACGAGTGGTCACTTTAGATGTCAGCGGTTTGTGAGTGGTCGATTTGGATGTTTTTCGAAAAAGTTGAGGTTGTGTGGTCAGGTTGGATGTAAGGTGCAAAACGGATAGTTTACTCAATTATAAACAGGGATTTTACGGAGGCATATATGAGAAGGTGTCTAAGGCATGAAAATAAAATGAATTTGTTTGAAAAACAATCAAACGAGATATTAAGAATTTTATTAATTATATTTCTAGGTACTATTATTACTTATATAGTATTTATGACGGGAGGCACTAAGGGTGCATGGCCACAATTATATTATATTATAATTATTTTGGCCGCATACTATTGGAAAACTCAAGGTGGTCTATTAGTTGCTCTTGTGTTAGCTGTAATAACAGGCCCTTTTATGCCTTTAGATGTTTCACAAGGAATAATGCAAACACCTGAAAATTGGATAATTAGGATGTTGATTTTTATGACGGTTGGTTTTATTGCAGGATACGTTCTCCAAAAGAATGAGAAAATATATAATCGAATGAGAGAAAGAGACTTAATTAACGAAGTTGCAGGGCTTTATCTTTATAACACAAGCAAGCTATTTCCTGAATTAAATAAAATGCTTAAAAATGACCAAAAGATATGTATGGTACTTTTTGACATAAAAAACCTTGATGAAATAAGTATGTATGTGAGTTATAGTATCGTAAAAAAAATAATACATTATTCTATATCCATTATTAAATCTAAGCATGAAGGTAATGATTTGTACTGGAGTAATTTTAATGAATTAATCCTTGTTTTGAAAGAATATGATGAACGTAACATAAACCAGATAATAGTCAAGGATCTTGAAAAGATTTTGAAATCAATGAAGATTGATGATTATTCTTTCCACTTAATTATAAAAGCCGGAATTGCATTTAGCAATGATGGTAAGCTCGATGCGATAGAGTTAAATAGGAGAGCTAGAATCGCTTCCAGGCAAGGTGAAAGTTTTGAGTCAGGTGTTTATACTTTTGAACATGCCTTTGATGAAGAAAGGAGATTATTCCATGGAATTTCAGGTTCATTTCAGGATGCAATAAATAATAATGAAATTTATCTTCTTTATCAACCTTTAATAAGTCTCAAAGATAATGCGATAGTTGGTGCTGAAGTCCTTGCCAGATGGAACAGAGGTGAAAGGAAACCCCTTGATCCAGGTGTTTTTATTACAATAGCTGAGAAAGCAGGATTAGTTAATAAAATTACAAAAGAGGTAGTTAAACAACTTGTTGATCAAATAAATAATTGGAAAATGAATGGTATAGAAATCAATTATTCAATAAATGTGACTGGCTCTGAGCTTGCCGATGAATCTTTTCGAAAATGGGTAAGAAATATTTTTGATGAAAACAATATTGACAGATCTAATATAGGAATTGAAATGACCGAGAGGGTATTATTTAGTGAAGGAAAGAAACTAAATGATATTTTAACGACCATGCAGGCTATGGGTTATCTTATTTCTATAGATGATTTTGGTACGGGATATAATTCTCTTAAGAACATAGTTGACATCAAAGCAGATATTATAAAAATTGACAAATATTTTGTAGATCGAATAGACCAAAAAAATATTAAGAGTTTAGTTAGACATATTATCGCCGCAATGCATGAAATGGGGTTTCTTTTAGTTGCAGAAGGTGTGGAAACAAAGGAACAATTAATGACTCTGAAAGAGTTGGGGTGTAACCAAATACAAGGCTATTATTTTAGCAAACCGCTGCTACCTGATGATTTCGCTGATTATTATAAGTCTTTTGACATGAATAAATATATATAGAGCCTGTTGCATAAGTAGAGCTGATTGAAGTTATCCACAGGCAGAAGTGCGGTAAAATAGAACACGAATCAAAGCACTGCAAAGACTGCCGGGGTGGATTATTGTGGCCTATAATTTCAAACGCTGTGATCGAAATCAGATGTATCTGTTACCGCCGGACATGAGAGACTGGCTGCCAGGAGCGGCTCTGCATGGAGAGCGTACCTTTTAGAATTATATCCGGTGACCAGCAACCGGATCATACCACCATAAGCCGTTTCCGAAAGAAATTTGCCCCTGAACTTTCAACCCTGTTTCTCCAGGTTGTCAATTTATGCTACGAATCAGGACTTTGCAATTTCAGGACAGTTTCGATGGATGCAACCAAGATTCAGGCCAGCGCCTCCATGGCAGCCAACCGGAACGAATCGGGGCTCAGGAAAGAGATAAAAAAGTATTTCAAAGAAGCAGACGAGGCAGACGCCCGGGAAGATGAGCTTTACGGCCCC
>JALHFZ010000127.1 GCA_022837505.1 Synergistaceae bacterium | reverse complement strand
AAGGACCTCCTCCGCCGCGGAGGGGGCGAATTTCGCAGGTACGGCAGTGATGAGCACCTCTGTCTCCCTGAGAAGATCTCCGAGGGCAGGGAAAAGTTCCACCCCAGCCTCTTCAGCCCGGGAACGAATGGCCTCCGCAACCGGGCCCCCCTCAAGGAGCGCTCTGTCAAAGGCTGCTATGGGGCCGAAGTCGGCTCCCCTGAGCCCCTTTGACATAAAATACCCCACTTCTCCGAAACCCAGAAATCCGAGGGAAAAGGTCATGAAAAGCTTCTACTCCACGAATTTCGGAAGGAACTGCTTCTCCTGCTCCCGGAAGGCGGGAACGCCGACGAGGTCCTTGAACTCATCGAAGGAGAATACAAGATCCTTTCTCTCCGGTGCGAGTTTCCCGCCCTTGATGGCTTCGAGGTAGTTCAGTACGCCCCGGGCAGCGGCAAAGGTCGACCCCACGGGGATGCTGATCCTCGCGACGCCCATGGCGGCGAGCTCCTCGACCGTGAGAAGGGGGGTCTTGCCTCCCTCGATGTTGTCGAAGAGGTTGATGCTCACAAGTCCGTTGATTCCCTTGACGGCCTTTTCGATCTCCTCCACCGTCCGGGGGGCCTCCACAAAGATCATGTCCGCTCCGGCCTCGATGTAGGCATTTCCTCTCCGGATCGCCTCGTCCACACCGGATACGGCAATGGCGTCAGTCCGGGCGTTGAGGATGAAATCAGGGTCGAGGCTGTCCCGAACCTGGGCGCAGGCTTTAATCTTCAGCACCATCTCCTCCAGGGAAACCACGGTTTTACCCTCGATATGGCCGCACCGTTTCGGAAAGACCTGGTCCTCGAGATTCATCCCCGCCGTGCCAGCCTTGATGAACTGTTCTGTTACCCTCATGGCGTTGATGGAGTTGCCGTACCCCGTATCCGCATCGGCCATCACGGGGATGGAGACGGCGTCGACGATGTTTCTGGTGAAGTTGAGCACTTCCGTGAAGGAGATGAAGGCCATATCGGGAAGGCCCAGGTAGGTGGCAGCAAGGCCGAAACCGCTGACCTGAACCGCCTTGAATCCCGTTTTTTCGATAAGTTTCGCCGAGATGACATCGTGGGCTCCCGGAACAGGGAGAGCCTGCCGTTTTTGCAGCAGCCCGCGGAGAACTGTAGATTTTTTCATTGTGAAGCCCCCTTCAATAAATAATAACACACTTTCATAATGTGGAAGTATGTTTCATATTATGGTATATTAATCTTACAGGCTGAACAGAATTTGTCAATACAGAAAACATCATATTTCGGGGGAGGGAAGAACGTGAAAGAACAAAAGGGGAAAAAAGAGGACGGCACCTCGGCCCTGAAAAAGGGGTTAGGGGTCCTCTCCTGTTTTTCCTGGACGAAAACCCAGATGTCCCTCACGGAGATCGCCAGGGAACAGGGTTTGCCCCTTCCCACAGCGGCACGGCTGACCAGGGCTTTGGAAGAAGAGGGTTTTTTGGAGAGGGATAAAAAGACGAAAATCTTTCAGTTGGGGTTTAAATGCTACCTTCTCGGCTCCATTGCAAAAAAGACGGGCTTCCTCAGGACTATAGCCCTCCCCCATATGGAGGAGCTGCGGAAGCTGTTCAACGAGACGGTGAATCTCTATGTCCGGGAGGGAGACTGGAGGATCTGCTATGAACAGGTGGAAAGTTCGCTGAATCTCAAGAGATCGGCACGGCTGGGGGCCCGTTTTCCCCTGTGGGCAGGGGCCTCCGGCCGGTGTTTTATGGCCTTCATGGAAAAAGAGGAGGTTGACCGCCTGCTGGACGAGGTGGAGCCCCTCACTGAAAATACCATTCTCTCCCGGGAGAAAGTCTATGAAAAAAACAGGGAGCTTCGGAAAAAGGGGTACGGCACCAGCGTCGCGGAAAGGGAGGAAGGGGTCTCATCGGTGGCGGTCCCGATTTTCGACGGGTCCATGCAATCCGTCGCCTGCATGACCCTTTCCGGCCCTACGGCACGATTTTCCGAGCAGATGATATCGGCCCTCATTCCGGCCCTCAAGACACGGTGCAGGGAAATCTCCCTCAAACTGGGAGCGGAGAGTCAAAATCTCGGCATGCTGGAAGGAGACGGGGAATACTCCCTTACTGAGGAGGGGTGATCAATCAGTCCACCCTCCACCTAGTGCAATCCCCTTCTTAAAGGGAGACTTCCTTCGCCTCGAAGACCCGCACGGAGACCGGTCCGGTGATCATATCCCTCCGGGCCTCCCGGGCGGCGGCGATGTGTTCCGTCTTGAGGTGCGCCTTCAGGGAGTCAAGATCTTCCCACTCCTCGTAATACATGAATGTGTCATCTTCCGTGCTGCTGAGCAGGGTGTAGCTTATGTTCCCCTTCTCTCTTCGGGTGAGCTCCACGGCCTCCCGGGAGACCTCGGCGATTTTTTCCTTCATCCCCGGTTTTGCAGTGAATTTCGCGCTGACGATGATCATTTCGATTCCTCCTCTCAGGGTATACAAATTTTCTCTGCAGTTTTCATAAAAGGACAATTCACTCGGAAAGCACGGCCCGCTCCCTCTCCCGGAAATAGGAGACCGTTTTCCCGACGAGGGCATCGAGCTCTTCCGGGCGGGGGCGGCCGTTCATGGCGGTGTAGGGGTCGCCTCCCGGGCCGAGGGGTTCGGCGGTGACGAAGCGGTCTCCCTTATTGTACCCGATGAGGTAGAGCGCCCGGATGACCGTGTCGATGTCAAGGGAGCCTTCGCCGAGGGCGAGGCGGTTGCTGTCCGCCAGATGCAAGTTGAGGAGCAGAGGCCCGGCCTCGATCAGGGCCGTGCCGATGTGGGGCTCGCTCGTCTGCATGTGGTAGAGATCGCCGTTTATGTGGGCCACTCCGGGGGAATTGACCGCTGCGATGTATTCCCTGGCTTCGGCCACGGTGTGGACAAGGCTCACCTCGTCTGCCCGGATGGGTTCGACGGCTCCCCTGACCCCATGCTTTTCGAAGAGCCCGGAGACGAGCTTCAGCGTTTCGACGCTCCGTTCGAACTCTCCGTCGTCCTCGGCCTCGGGCCGTCCCACCGCCCCGGGCACAACGAGAAGATAGGTTCCGCCCACCGCTCCGGTGAAGGG
>JALHFZ010000261.1 GCA_022837505.1 Synergistaceae bacterium | reverse complement strand
GCTCTCAGAGATTCACCGCATACCGCGGGAAGCCCGCGTTCGCGGTCTGGGTGCGCTGACATGCCCGCCGCCCCCCGCAAGCCCGTCCGCCGGGCCAAGGCCCGGAGCAAAACCGGGCGAAAACCACGTGGGCGGGTGCTCAAGGCAACCACTCGGCAGACGGGCAGATCTGATCTCGCCCGTGACAGGCAGCGCAAAGCGATGCAGCCGGGGAAACGGCGCAGCAGGACGGGTCGTATATATTATGAGACCCGAAAGAACCGGAGTGACAAAAAAGGGAAAAGAGTTTGAGGGGCTCAATCAGGGCTCAAGGACAACTACCTTAACCCTTTTTCCAAGGTGCTTTCGTGGCACCGTAACATGTGCCGTGTTCCCAAACGGCCTTGCGGTGCCCTCAAGCACTGCGTATCCCCTGATCTGGTAACAGTCAGGCTCCCGCGGGATTGTGGGGCGCTCGCCCCACAGCGGTATCTCTCCGACCCACTCATCCTCATGGTAGAGGGTGAGCATCTATTCTGTCTGCTATTCTGTCATTAGTCATGTTGATCACCATGGAGACCGGGTTATTCCCAGACCCCCCTCTCTCTCAGACGTTCCCTGGATGCGGCGAGGAACTCGCGGACAGCCTCCCTGCCGCCGATGAACACCACACCATCACATGCCGCATACTTGAGCGCGCGATCTGCGAGGAGTTCGATCTCCTCGTCGGAGATCGTGCTCATGCTCTCCGGAAGGTCCGGCAGATAATCGCTGACTTCCCACACCTCCCAGTCATACGTGGGGGGTCTGGCGTGGATACCCATCCATGCGTGAAATCCCTTTCGCACATCCTCCCTCCCCGGAAATTCTCCCCACTGTTTTCCGTTCCGGGTAACAATCTCAAACACGTCTGCGAGAGGTTGCGCGCGCGGGACGACCTCCTCCTCGACCCACGTCCGGAGTTCGGTCGCGTCAACGTTCGGTGGGAGGTCATAGATGTCAACCCGGTCACGCAACCAGGCCTCGTCGGCGTAGTCAAACTGCTCTCTGGTCACAACCGAGAT
>JALHFZ010000039.1:3996-19817 GCA_022837505.1 Synergistaceae bacterium | reverse complement strand
TCTCCTTTTCAGAATGCAGCCATTCCATAAAAATTTTCAGAGCTTCATCCTCTTCGTTTTTTTCGAAAATGCCGTTCCCTCTCAGCTTTATTCTGTGAAGGAACAGGACTCGCCCGAATTCAGTATTTTTTTTGTGCTTCTGGTGATAAATAGTGTGGCAATCCCCGTGACAAGAAAGCCTGCGGCAATGAGGGTCCACTCCAGGGGAGTGTGGCATGTGATGCACGGCCCTATGAGGGCTATGTCTGCCCCGAGGGTGCCGAGATAGACGTAGGCCACGGTGACCGGGATCATGCCGACCCAGGAGGCGAAGATGTACTTTGAAAAAGGAAGTCCCGTCAGGCCGAAGAGGTAGTTGAGGATATTGAAGGGAAAGAGGGGGGAAAGTCGGGTGAGCAGTACGATCTTCCACTGGTCGCAGGCAACGGCCCCGTTTATGGCCTTGTAAAGTCTGTTGCTGCCGAAGCGGCTTACGAGGGCATTGCGAAAGAGATGTCTTGCAGCGAGAAAAGAGGCGGCCGCACCGGCAGTGGAGGCGAGTGATACAATAAATATTCCCTGCACAAGGCCGAAGAGTACCCCCGCCCCGATGGCGAGGAAAAAAGTGGGCAGCATGAAGAGGGTCGCGATCACGTAGAGGACGATGAAGATCAGCCCCCCCACGGGGCCGAGGGTGTCGAGGGCGAGGTAAAACTCCTGGAAATTGTCCTGGAGATGCAAAAATCTCACGGCAGCAAAGAAGCCGATAGCCGCGAGGGTCAAAAAGAATTTAAGAGCGGAGAAGCCGCTGAAAATCTGGCGGCCTGAAATTTTTGCCATGGATGATCTCTCTTTCCGGATACAACGATAACTCAGACCAGGGGTCGGCAAGAATTGCATCCTGTAGAATATTCCCTAAAAGTATTGTACCGTATAACTCAACTGCTTTTGAAGCCTTTCGATACCGGACATAGAAATAGTAGGAAGGAAATGGCGAAAATATGAACTTTTTGCAATTGCCCCGGAGGTTCAGAAGGCTTTCAGAAATTATTACCTGCATGGTGAAGGACGAATGGCGGACCTTCTGCGTGGCGACCCTGGGCACCGTGCTCATGAGCTTCGCCCTTGTGGCCCTGATCATCCCCTATCGCTTCGCCGGAGCCGGTCTTTCGGGGATCGCCCTGCTGACGAAATATGTCTTCGACATCTCTCCGGCCTGGGTTCTCGCGGGGGGAAATATGCTTCTTCTTCTCTGGGGGTGGAAGGAGCTCTCCCCCCGGTTCGTCCTGTGGACCCTCTACGTCTCTTTGCTTTTCTCGGTCACTGTGGCTTTCTTCGAGCTCTTCACCTACTCCGTCATCGCCAACACCCTCCTTGCGGCCATTCTGTCGGGCGTGCTCGGCGGCCTCGGCATGGGGATGATCCTCCGCTTCGGCGGTTCCACCGGAGGGACGGACGTGATTGTCGCGGCGGCGAGAAAGCGGTGGGGGGTTGACATGGGGATGTTTTCCTTTTATATCAATATCGCCATCCTGCTGATGTCGTGGTTCGTGGTTGATCTTGAGCAGCTCCTCCTGGGCGGGGTGCTCCTCTATGCCGAGAGCATCACCGTGGACGGGGTGATCAAGTCCTTTGACCGGCGGAAGCAGATGACGGTGGTCACCTGCAGAGTGGAGGAGGTCCGCCGCTTTATAGTGGATACCCTCGAGCGGAGTGCCACCCTGGTGTCAGGGGAGGGAGCCTATTCGGGGGACGAACGCACCATGATCATGGTGGTGCTGAACCGGCGGCAGGCCATGGAGCTGAAGCGGTTCATCGTCTCGGTGGACAGAAATGCCTTTCTGATCATGGCGGACGTATCCGAGGTGGTCGGCGAAGGGTTCAAGCACTGGAAGCATATTTGATCTGAGAGAGGAGAGGATTTTCAGTGGCGAAGATCATCGCCCTGTGCGTCAGCGGCAAGCGGCAGGAGCCGAAATACGAGGTTGCGGAGGTGCTTTTCACTTCCGGCGGAATAGAGGGAGATTCCCACCGGGGAGTGACCGAGCGGGAGGTGAGCCTTCTGCGGCGGGAGGATATCCGCCGGGCGGAGGAGGAGGCGGGGTTCCCCTTTCCTCCCGGTGCCCTTGCGGAAAACCTGGTCGTGGAGGGCCTTCCCGGAGAGCTGCCCGAGGGGACGATCCTTGCCCTCGGTGAGGCGGTCCGCCTGAAGGTCATCGAAAAGGGGAAAAAACCGGGGGAGCCCCACTCCTACGATTACCGCGGGTGGTGCCTCCTTCCCGTTTCAGGGTATTTCCTTTCTGTCGACCAGGGAGGGGTGGCCCGCAGGGGCGACTCCGTGAAGGTTCTGTAACCCCTTTATCCATGAAAAAAGCGTATAATGGGAAAAATAATCATGGTTCCGTGGGGAAACCTTAAGGAGGATCGTCCATGGAATTAGACATTTCGAAAAACGGCGGCACGGCGGAGGTCTGTTTTCGCGGCAATATGTATGTGGAGGATGCGCCATCGGTGAGAGAGAAGCTCACCGATCTGATTGATGACGGTGTGACCCTTCTCGTGCTGAATCTTTCGGGCCTTGAGTACGTGGACAGTTCAGGCCTCGGAGTGCTGATCTCCATCCATAAGCGCTGTCTTCAGAAGGGCGGGAAGATGGTGGTCTCAGGCCTCCGGGGGATGGTGGACGATCTGTTCAAGCTCACCAGGCTGGATCTCGTCTTCAACATCGAGCAGGGGTAAGGAAAAAACAGAAAGGGAGGGCTCTCCGCAGGGGGGCCCTCCCTTTCGTCTTCAGAGGCTTTACCAGCGGAGCATCGTCGCCCCCCAGGAATATCCGACGCCGAAGCCCACAACCATGACCCGGTCGCCCGAACGGAGCCGCCCCTGGTCCTCCGCGTCCCGAAGGGCCATGGGGATGGTGGCGCTCACCGTGTTCCCCTTGCACTCCATATTGAGGAAGAACTTTTCCTCCGGAATGCCGATCTCCTTCCGCAGATGTTCAAGGAGAAGGAGGGATGCCTGGTGGAAGACGAAGAGGTCCACATCCTCGAGCTTCATCCCGTGGACGCCGAGGGTCTCCTGGACCGCCCCGGGGACGGTGGCCAGGGTGAAGGCAAGCACCTCGGGGCCGTTCATATAGAGGTTTTCGGGGCTGCGGGTGTTCCCCCAGCGGTTCGTCTTCGTCTCCGCGGTCTCGGCGGTGCGGGGCTGGGCCCAGGCCCCTGCGGGGATAATGAGCTTGTTCCTGCCGCTGCCGTCCGTACCCAGGACGAAATCGCCGATCCGCCCCTCGTCTGAGGCCTCGATGAGGGTGGCCGCCGCCGCGTCGCCGAAGATGGTGCGGGTGCTCTTGTCCATGGGGTGGACAGTACGGGAGAGGGTGTCGGCCGTCAGGAGCAGAACCTTCCGGGCGATCCCCCCCGCTATGAGCCCCCGGGCGAGGGCGAGGCCGTAGACGAACCCCGAGCAGCCGAGGTTGAAATCGAGGGCCCCCGTGGTCTTTTTGAGGCCGAGGCGGTCCTGAACTATGCACGCCGTGGCGGGAAGAAAATAGTCCGGGCATTCCGTGCAGAGCAGAAGGAAGTCAATTTCCCCCCGGTCGATTCCCGTCTCGGCGAAGAGTTTTTCCCCTGCCGCTGCGGCAAGGTCCGAGACGAGTTGGTCCGTCACCACGTGACGTTCCCGGATGCCTGTCTTTAAATAGATTTTATCCTCGGTCCAGGCGCCGAATTCCTTCACGAGGGCCGCGTTGTCCATTACTTTTTCGGGCAGATAGTAGGATATTGCCCGGATTGCCGCTCCGAATCCCTTCATCTCTTCAATTGCCTCCATCGTCGGATTTCTTTACTGTTGAGCATTATCCCATCGGGCGCAGACCCTGACAATCCCTGTTTTCAGCAAGGCAGCGGTTTTCCCCTTGCAAAGAAGGAGCGGGTAGCATAAAGTAGCGGAGAAGTTTTCCCGAAAGGAAGTGGTGTCTGGTGAAAGACCATCAGGTCCATGTTTTTTTCTTTCCTGAGGAGGGACAATCATGAAAGACGGACAGATAACCTTTGTTCATTCCGCCGACCTCCATCTTGACAGCCCCTTCTCGGGCCTCTCCGACATCTCCCCATCCCTCGGCTCCATTCTTCGAAAGGCAACATTCCGGGCCTTTGAAAACGCCGTCTCCTTCGCCATCCGCAAAGAGGCCGATCTCTTTCTCATCACCGGGGATATCTACGACGGCGAGGACCGGAGCGTCCGGGCGCAGGTCTTTTTTCTCGCTCAGCTGAAGCGCCTCTCCGAAAAGGGGATCGCCGTCTACATCGCCCTCGGCAACCACGACCCCCTCTCCGGATGGGAGGCCGACCGGGACTTTCCGCCCCTGGTAACCCGCTTCGGGGCCGAGGTGGAGAGCCTTCCCCTCGTGATCGGCGGGAGCCGGGTGGGGACTGTCCACGGATACAGCTACCCCTACAGGGAAGTGACGGAAAATATCGCCCTCCGGTTCGCGGGGCGGCGGGGGGAGGGGATCAATCTGGCCCTTCTTCACTGCAACGCCGCGGGACGGAAGGGGCACGAAAATTACGCCCCCTGTTCCCTGGAAGATCTGAAGGCCGCCCGAATGGACTACTGGGCCCTCGGCCACGGGCACACTGCCGAGGTCCTCTGCGAGGACCCCCTTATGGTCTATCCGGGGAACATCCAGGGGCGCAATATCCGCGAGTCGGGGAAAAAAGGGGTCTTTTACGTGACCATGACCCTTCCCGACGAAAAAACAGCCTCCCGGGGGACGGTTGAATTCGTCCCCTGCGACGTGGTGCGGTGGCGGTCGGAAGAGCTCTCCATCGAGGGATTCGAGCGGGACGAGGATTTTTTCACCGCCCTCGATGACCTGCGGGACGACGTCCGGAGGGAAGGGGGCGGACGGCCCACCCTCCTCAGGGTGCTCCTCACCGGCCGGGGCAGGCTCTACCGCCTCTTTCAGCGCCCGGGCTTTCTCTCGGGCCCCCACGGAGTGAAGGAGGCCTTCAACGACGAGGAGGAGGGGAAGAGCGATTTCGTCCATATCGAGGAGATCCTTGAGAAGACTGCCCCCCCACTCGACCTCGATACCCTTGCCGCGGGAGATCATTTCACCGGCGATTTTCTGAAGGAGGTCCGCTCCTTCCTCGACGGAGGGGAGCTTCGGAAAAAGCTTTTCGCCATTCTTGACGAAAAGGGCATTCTGGCGAAGATCCCCGCCAGGGAAGTTCTTCCCCGGATAGAGGCTCTTACGGAAGAGGACATTTCCTTTCTTGCGAACAGGGGTTCCTGGTCGGCCCTCTCGGGGCTGCTGGAAGGGGAGGAAGGACAATGAAGATAAGCGATTTTTATGTGAGCAATTTCGGCATTTTCTCCGGAGCCGGAGGCCCTCTCTCGAAGGGACTCACCGTCTTCTACGGAGAAAACGAAAGCGGCAAGACCACCCTGATGAATTTTTTCCGGCGAATCCTTTTCTCCCGGGAAAAACGCACCCGCCTGAAGGGAAACCCCTACAATCCCTTTAACGGAAGCGCCCCCGGGGGCACGGTGCGCATCGCCATGGAGGACGGCCGGGAGTACCAGATCACCCTCGAGGGAGGAAAGAACCTCATCGCCTCCTCAGAGGGAGGGCTTCCGACGGAGCTTCCTCCGGATTTCTTTTCAATCAACCGGGATGTCTATGAGAGCATCTTCGCCATGGGGCTTTCGGATATGCAGTCCCTCACCCCTCTGAATTCATCGGATGTGGCGGCCCGGTTCTTCTCCGCCGGGGCCGGACTCGGCTCGGCATCCCTCCCCAGACTGCTTTCAACCTTCGAGGCCCGGGAGAAGGAGCTCTTCAACCCCGGAAACGGCAGAACCTCGTCGGCGGTGAAAAAGCTTCTTGCGGCCATGGACGAAACGGACGACCGGCTGAAGGAAGTGCGGCAGGTGAACGCCGGATGGCGGGAGAAAAAAGCCTCTCTCAAGGAGATGGAGGAGGCCTGCGAGACAAAGCGGAGGGAGCTGGGGGTGCTCAAAACCCGCCTGGATGCCCTTGAACTCCTTGAAAAGGGGCGTCCCTCCTGGAATGTGCTTCAGGATCTTTTCCGCCGGCTGAGGGAACTCGAGGGGATAGCCGACTTCCCTGAGAACGGCCTTGCGCGCCTTGACAGCCTCAACAGGGAGGCAGAGCGCCTCACCGCCGAGCTGGCGGCAACGGAAGATGCCCTGCGGTCCGAGGAGGAAGACTGGACTGTCCGGGAGAAGGACCCCCTTCTTGACTGCCTCGGTTTCCGGGAAAATATTGAGGCCCTCGAACATGAGAGCGAGCAGTTCCGCACCTCCCTGCTCCGCAAAAAACTCCTGGATGAAGAGATCAAAGGGGCAAAGGAGAATTTCAATAAAAACCTCGCCCACATCTGCTCCTGGTGGACGGAGGAGCACCTGCTGGCGGCGGATGTCTCGGCGGAGGCAATAGCCTTCGCGAGGGAGACCGCCAGAAAAGCGGAAGATCTCGAGAGGAAGAAGGGGGAGGGGGAGAAATCCCTGGCCCAGTGGAACCGCCTCCGGGACGACCGCAAGGGGGAGGCCCTCTCCCTTGAAAAGGAGATGGCCACGGTGGAGAACCGGGCCGCCCGGGCGACGACCCGGTGGGAGAAGCTGAACAGCCTCCGGTCTGTCTTCTCAGATCTCTCCGATGAGGAGGAGGAAGTTTCCGCCCTTGAAGAGGCCGAAAAAAATCTCGCCGCAGAAAGAGAGGAGCTGGACGGGGATGTGCCTGCCCCCTCCGGCCCCCTGATCGGCCTGGTCTCAGGCCTTCTGCTCGCCGTGGCCGGGGGGGCGGCCTACCAGGGGTGGCTCACCTCCGACCCCATATGGATCTTCGGCTTCTCGGCCCTCTTTTTCGCCTCCGCCCTGGCCTTCCTTGCCCATCGGGACCAGAGGCGCAAGTATGACGCCGCCCTCAGGACATGGACAAAACGGACAGAGGATATGGAATCGCGGCAGGAAGAGATGGCTCTTCAGCTCGAGAGCCGGCGGACGCGGGTTGAGAGGCTCCAGGCCCTTCGGGAGGAGCTTGCCGGAGAGCTGAATATCTCTGCCCCTCGCTTTCAGAGCGAGATGGACTCCCTCCTCACCGAGGGGGAGGCCGACAATACCGCCCTTGAGCGTTTTACCGTCCTGGACGAACGGATGCGCCAGATGGGCGGGGTCCTCGCAAGGATGGACAGCGAGGCGGCGGCCATGGAGGCGGAAGTCAGCGGGGCTGCCGCGGAGCTTGAGACCCTGCTGAACACCTGGAGGGAATGGCTTCGGAACGCCGGGTTTGGCGAGGACCTCGCCCCCCGGGATATGGAAGGGCTCGTCCCCCGGATTCTCCAGCTCCGGTCCGAACTGGAAAGCCTCCGGACCCGCACCAGGGAGGCGAAGGAGCTGTCGGATTATATCGACTCGGTGCACCGCAGGCTCAAGGATCTTTCCGATTGCTTCCGCAAGGGGGGGGAACCCTTTCCCGAGACCCTTGACGTGGGAGCCATCCGGACCCTTGCGGTGCTCCTCCGCCGGGCGGAGGAGAGCGGCGGCCGCCTCTCCGTTCAAAAGCGGGATGTTGACCTGCTCCGGAAGGCCGCCGAAGAGACGAGGGAGAAAATTGCCGAAACGGATAAGGCGAAAGGTGAGCTTTTCCGGTCCGCCGGGGAGGAGACAGAGGAGGGGTTCCGCTCCCTCGCCGCCCTCGAACGGGAACGGAATGCCCTGAAGTCGGCCATCCAGCAGGAGGAGAAGGTCCTTCTCGGCCTCTTCGGCTCGGATGATGGGGTTGAAAAAGCCCGGAGGGAGTTCGCTGCCCGCCCGGCCGAAGATGTCAGGGAGGAGCGCCGGAAGGTCGAAGAGAACGTCCGGGCTCTGCAGCAGGAGATGGAGGACCTTGCAGACTCCCGGGGGCGGCTCGCCCTCGAGGTGGAGCAGATTGCCGGAGACGAGCGTCTCAGCGAACTGCTCTTTGCCCGGAAGGAGATGGAGCAGAAGCTGGATGACCATTTCCGGGAATGGATTTCCGTCCTGCTCGCCAGACATTTTCTCGAGGTGTCGAAGGCCCGCCATGAGCGGGAACGCCAGCCCGAGGTGATCCTCCGGGCCGCCGAATATCTTGCCTTCATGACGGATAACCGCTACACTCTTCTTTCCCAGGAAGGAGAGAAGGGACTCTCCGTGGTAGTGGAGGAGAACGAGGCCGGGAGGACGAGGAAGGACGAGGTGAAATGGAGCTCGGGCCTCGCCGACCAGGTCTACCTCTCCATGCGCCTCGCCCTTGCAACCCTCTGGGGCAGGAACTCAGAGCCCCTTCCCCTCATCCTCGACGACCTGCTCGTCCGGTTCGACGAGGGGCGGCAGAGGGGGGCGGCGGAGGCGATCTTCGAGGCGGGGAGGCACAACCAGGTGCTCCTCTTCACCTGCCAGAGAAGCACTTTCGATATTTTCCGCTCCCTGGGGGAGGAGAGAGAGACCTCTCCCGGTTTCCTCTCGGGGTACATCATTGAGAGGGGAAAATTAATCCCGGCGGCATAGAGGCCGGAAAAAACCTGAAACCCGCGGTCGGGGAGAGGGAGCCTTCCTCTCCCCGATGGCTGAAAGGCGGTTGCGCCTCTCCATGAATTTCGAAAAAAAACTCCGCTCCCTCTCGGTGGGGGAGGTCTCCCTGGAGGAACCCCTGAAAAATCACTGCTCCTGGAAAATCGGCGGTCCCGCCGACGCCCTGGTGGAGCCGGGCACCCCCGAGGAGGCCGCGCGGCTTCTTCTCTTCGCCCGGGAGGAGGGCCTCCCCCTGATCGTCATCGGCAGGGGAACGAACCTCCTCTTCTCCGACAGGGGAATCCGGGGGATCGTCCTGAAGCTCGGCAGCCGCTTCGCCGGCTGGTCGGTCTCCGGCCGTACCGTCATCGTCCGGTCGGGACAGTGGGTCCCCCGGCTCGTGCGGAACCTCGCCGAAGGGGGACTCTCCGGCCTTGAACACGCCGCGGGCATCCCCGGCTCCTTCGGCGGACTGGTGGCCATGAACGGCGGCAGCCTCAGGCGAAGCGTCAGCGACAATATCCTCTTCGTGACGGCCCTGTCCCGGGACGGAGGGGTGAGGCAGTTTTCCCGGGAGGAATGCGCCTTCTCCTACCGGACATCCCTCTTTCAGAATGCCCTGCGGCCGGGGAGAAAGGGGTGGATCATCCTCGAGGCGGTGCTCGAATGCGGAGAGGAAGACCCTTCTACACTCAGGAGAGAGCTTCTCCGGGTACTGGCCGAACGGAAGGGAAAATTCCCCCTCAAGCAGCCAAACTGCGGCTCGGTCTTCACCAACGCCCCGGAGATCTACGCCGAAGCCGGGGCGCCGGGGAAAATAGTGGAGGAGACGGGCTTGAAGGGGCTTCGCGCCGGGGACGCCCAGGTATCCTCCCTCCACGCAAATTTTATCGTCAATCTCGGCGGCGCCACCGCCCGGGACGTCCTGACCCTCATGGGAGAAATCCGGCGGAGGGTACACCGGCGGATCGGCCACTGGCTCGCCAGCGAGGTCCTCTACGCCGATGAGGAAGGAAACCTCGTCCCCGCTTCGGAACGGTGCCTGTAAAAATTTTTCGGGAGGTTTTCAGAATATGACAGATTCATTCCGCCTTGCCATTCTCGGCGCGGGAAATATCGGAACGAGCATCGCCAGAGGCCTTGTGCAGTCGGGCCATTTTTCGCCCTCGAGAATCACCCTTTCACGGCGGAGAACCCATCTGCTTGAAGAATATCGAATTCAGGGGTTCGACATCACCGGGGACAACCGCCGGGCCGTAGCCGGAGCGGAGGTGATCATCCTCTCCGTGGAGCCCCAGCTCGTGGACCCCCTCCTTGAGGAGATCGCCCCGGACCTCGATTTCGACCGCCACATACTCATCTCAGTGGTCACGGGGATAACCATCAGGCAGATAGAGGAGAGGATCGGCAAACCCCTGCGCATTGCCAGGGCCATGCCGAACACGGCCATCGCCGTGCGGGAGTCCATGACCTGCCTGGCCTCCAACGGACCGGACGACAGGGCCCTTGAGATGGCGAAGAACATTTTCAACGACGTGGGGCGCACCCTCAGGATCCGCGAGGAGGACATGATCGCCGCCACCGCCCTCGGCGCCTGCGGAATCGCCTTTTTCCTCCGGGCGATCCGGGCGGCCTCCCAGGGGGGGATAGAGATCGGCCTCTCTGCGAAGAACTCCCTCGCCATGGCAGTTCAGACCGCCAAGGGTGCCGCCTGCCTTCTCGGCCAGAACGGAACCCATCCTGAGCGGGAGATCGACAAGGTGACCACTCCCAAGGGGTGCACCATATCGGGGCTGAACAGGATGGAGCATGAGGGGTTCAGCTCCGCCATGATCCGGGGGATCACTGTGTCGGCGGAGAAGGCCGCCGGGCTCTACAGCTCGAAGGACTGAAAAGGAACCTTCGGTTTTTCCCCTTCAGAGTGATTCGTCTTCGCGGCTGTTAAGGATCCGTATTTCCCGGATAAAGAGGTAGAGGGTGAGAAAGAAGGAGAGCCCGTCCGCCGCCGGAAAGGCTATCCAGACCCCTGAAATGCCGAAGTACCGGGGCAGCAGCAGCACGAGAGGAAGAAGGAGGAGTACCTGCCGGGAGAGGGAGAGGATGAAGGCTGCGTGGGCCTTCCCGAGGGCCTGGAACATGGCCGAGCCGATGATCTGGAAGCCCACGAGAAAGTAGACGGCGGTGATGACCCTCATGGCCTTTGCCCCCTCGGCGATGAGATTTTCATCCTCTGAGAAGAAGCTGAAGATCGCCACGGGAAAGAGTTTTGTGACGAGAAACCCCAGGAAGGCAAAGGACGTGGCGGTTATTATGGCCAGGCGGATCGCCTGCCGCGCTCTCTGCATATTTCCCGCTCCGTAGTTGAACCCCAGAATGGGCTGAAATCCCTGGGCTATTCCCATGAGGGGCATGAAGAAGAAGGACATGGAGCGGTTGATGACGCCGTAGACTGCCACGGAGGTGTTCCCTCCCAGGCGGACGAGGGCGCTGTTGATCAGGATGATGGAGATGCTCCCCGCGGACATCCGGACGAATTCAGACGCCCCGATGCCGACGATCTCCCGGAGGATGGCGAGCCTGGGCCGGAGGCAGGAGAGGGTGAAGCGGAGGCTGCTTCTTCCGGTGTAATAGTAGCCGAAGATCCAGGTGAACATCACGAGCTGGGAGATCACCGTGGCCATGGCCGCCCCCCGCATCCCCCACCCCAGCCCGAAGATGAAGACCGGGTCGAGGATGACATTGGTGATGGCCGATATCAGCATGGTGATCATGGCGATCCGGGCCCTCCCCTCCGCCCGGGCCATGTGGTTCCCCGCCATGGCGAAGGTGTGAAAGGGCATTCCGAAGAGAAGGACCGAGAGATACGCCCTGGCATGGGGAAGAATCTCCGGAGTCGCCCCCAGAAGTTCGAGGAGGGGTGAAAGAAATAACCCTCCGAGGGTTGCCATGGCCAGTCCTGCCGCTGTGGCGAAGAAGATGGTGGTGCCGAAGGCGGCCTGGGCTTTTTCGTAGTCCCCCGAGCCGAGGCTTCGGGAGATTATGGACGACCCTCCTACCCCGGCCATGATGGACAGGGCCCCGGTGAAGAGGTGGAGGGGGAAGGATATGACTACGGCGGCGAGGCCGAGGGGCCCCACTCCGCGGCCTATGAAGATAGCGTCCACGATGTTGTAGGAGGCCATGACGATCATGCCGATGGCCGAGGGGAGGGAGAGGGAGAATAGCAGTCTGCCTATCCTCTCCGTTCCGAGGTGGCGGGTTGAATCTTTCATAGAGGAATCATCCTTTTCGGGGTATTTTCTGCGGGTGGAGGGGTGACTCAGATAAAGCGTTTTTCCTTTCCGATGGCCCTCACTTCAAGAAGCCCGGTTTCGGTGAAGAGCTCCACCGTACGCCCCCGGGAACCCCCCGTATCCTCCGCGAGGATCGGAATGTTGAGTTCCAACAGGGCCTTCCGGCAGGCCTCCACGTTCCGGAGGCCGATTTTCAGCAGGGAGTCGCCCGTGCCGCCCAGGGAGAACATCTGGGCTCCTCCGGCGAGCTTCGCCTTCAGCCTGCGCTGATCGGCCCCCAGGCTGACCATTTTTTTCATCAGATCGGGGATGGCCGAATCGGCGAACTTCGACCGGTTGAAATCCCCTCCCCGGGCGAGCTCCGTGAAGGGGAGCATCACGTGGACCATGCCGCCCATCCCCTTCTTCTCGTCGTAGAGGGTGACCCCCACGCAGGAGCCGAGCCCCAGGGTGGTGATGGTGCCCGGCGCCCTCACCACTCCGGCCTCGGCGATCCCCACTCTAAGAGTTGCCATTGGCCGGAAATCCCATGATCTCGAATATTTTTTCGAGGGACTGAGGGTCGGGGAGAAGGAAGAGATGCCCCGACGCCCCCTTCCCCTCGATTGACAGTCCGCCGCTCATCACGATGGCCGTGTCGCCGCTGCGGCCGATCTCGCTCAGGCTGAAGGAGAGGATGGCCCCCGCCATATCCACCGCAAGGGCGGGGACGGAGGACTTCAGTTCGAGGGCGAGGAAGTCGGAGAGAGCGGTGATATAGGATCCGATGAGGATATTCCCCACTTCCTGCATCAGGGAAAGCTCCATCTCCGAGAACTCCCCCTCTCCCCCGTCGTCGGAAAGAGAGGCGATGATCCCCCGGGCGTCCTCTTCATGGAGGACATAGAGCATATTCCCCGAGATGTTCCCCTCGAACCTGGCGAAGACAGTGACGACCCGCTCCTCCGCTCCCCCCAGATATTCGGTGATTTCGTTGAAGTGAAGGGGGAGAACCTGGGAGATCTTCAGCTCTCCCTTTCTGCCGAGGAGGAAGGAAAGGGAGAGTGCCGCGTTTTCCGCCCCCAGCCGGCCGATCTGCCGGAGGAGGGAGAGGTGCGCCCTCGGGACAAGGGATCCCGATCTTCCCTGGGGTTCTTCCCGGCTCATTTCTTCTCGGCTCCCCGGGGAGGCAGGCATCGGGCGATATCCCGATCCTTCTGCATTATATGGTCTAACACCCACCGGACGAGAAAATCCCGAAGGTCCGTCAGCTCCCGGGGAGAAAGGGATTCCGGATCGGCCATGCGGCAATAGACGTCGTAGACCTCTTTGATGAACCAGCTGTGCTCGTCCCGGTGTTCCTTGAAGCGGTCGTACCGGTTGCGGATCATGATGAGCTCCTCAGCGCCGAAGTGCTGGAGGGCGTAGGCGAGGAGATAATTTACCGTATCGCCGATGCCGTCCGTGTCGCCCCTCTCCACCGCCCGGGAAAAGGAGGCGGTCCGTTCAATGAGTTTCTTGTGCTGGTCGTCGATGATCCCGATCCCCAGGGCAAATTCGTCCTTCCACTGAATGTCCAATCTGTTTTCTCCTCCCGGTGTATGGCTTGAAGAAAGGGCCTTTTGAACTGGTGGGCATCCAACTTTATTATTGTATCAGATGAAAAGAAGAGTCGCGGAGAATCAGGGAGAGTGTACCGGAGAGGCTCGCTTTTATACGGATATTTATTTGAACATATAAAAAAATGAATACCAAAATGTTGAAAAAAAACTTAGTGATCGTTTTGAGTTCTTGACAAATCATGGCATTCCAAATAAGCTATTAAATATTTATGATTTTATTGAGGGATTGTTGTTTCCTTTGTTTTTAGAGCAGGGAAGGAGGAAAGGTTAGATGTGGAGAATCGGTATTGCTCAAATTGATATTGCCATTGGACAGAGAGACAGGAACTATAAAAAAGCAGCCTCGTGGATGGAGAACTTTTTCACCCCGTCAGAACTTCCGACAGTTATTGTTCTTCCTGAGATATGGGATGTAGGATATGCAATTGAAGAAGGGGAGAAATTTGCCGATCCTCACGGGGAACAGGCCCGGAATTTTCTCGGCGGCCTGGCGAAAAAATACGGGGTATGGTTTGCGGGCGGTTCTGTTTTAGCCAAAACAGAAGCAGGAATTGTGAACAGGGCGCAGGTTATAAACCCCGCAGGCGAATTGGTAAGTGAATATGATAAAGTCCACCTCGTTCCTCTTATGGATGAAGATCAATACCTCACTGCCGGCAGCAAAATGGGGACATTCATGCTTGATGATATTAAAGCCGGATGCGTTATCTGCTATGACATCAGGTTTTGTGAATGGCTGCGCGCCTATGCTCTGGCAGGGTCGAAAATTTTGTTTATATCCGCTGAGTGGCCGAAAATTCGAATTGATCATTGGAAGTCCCTTTTAAAGGCGAGAGCCATTGAAAACATGGTGTATATCGTGGCGTGCAACAGGGTGGGGAATTCGAAAGACACCCTCTTCGGCGGAGCGTCTATGGTGATCGATCCCTGGGGAGAGATTCTGTATGAAGGCGGTGAGGGCGAAGAAGGATATTTCATCGAAGTTGATCCGGAAAAAGTTCAGCCCATAAGGGATCATCTTCAGGTCTTCAGAATGCGGAGACCGGAGCTTTATTCAGGGTTGTGCGAATAATGGAGGAAAAAATGACCAGAGATGAAATGAACAGCGAAATGGAAAAATATTATGAGGATATGATCGGATTTGCCCGAAGACTGATCAGGCTTCCGAGCGTAACAGGTCAGGAAGGCGCAGTGGCGGATGAGATCCTTTCTGAGATGAAAAAACTCGATTATGACAAGGCCTACAGGGATGAGGCCGGCAACGTGATAGGCATAATCTCCGGAAGCGGCGGAGGAGAGCACGTTTTCTACAATTGTCATATGGACCAGGTCGATCCAGGAAATCTTGACGCCTGGGAATATCCACCCTTTGAAGGAATCCTGTCTGACGGCTGGATTCATGGCCGAGGTGCCAGCGATACAAAGGGAGCCATCGCACCCCAGGTATATTCCGCAGCGTACATGAAAAAGGCACAGATTCCTCACCGCGGCGATATTATAGTTACTGCAGTTGTCGAAGAAGAGCCCGGCGACATGTGGGGGATGAGAAAGCTTATCGACAGCGTGATCGGGGATTATCCCGGCAAGATTGGCATTCTGATATTGGGAGAGGCCACTGGACTTAATGTTTATCTGGGGCACCGCGGAAAAGTGGAGATAGATGTACGGACGAAGGGCAAGGTAGCCCACAGCAGTGCCCCCTGGCGGGGAGAAAATGCAGTGTATAAAATGCGGCCGGTTATCGAAGCCGTGGAAAACCTCGGAAATACCCTTCCTGAACATCCTTTTTTACGCAGATCGAGCATTGCGATAACGAACATAACCTGTTCACCCGGATGGCTGAGCACCGTTCCTGATATATGCACAATTCGTCTCGACAGGCGCTTTCTGCCCACAGAAAACCGGAGCAGCATCCTCGCCGAACTGGAAGGCATTCTGCAAGACGCAGGGATTCAATCGGGCAAAGACGGCTTCATAGAGATTCAGAAATACGATCACACCGGGTATACTGGACTGAAAGAATCGATGGAGCTTTACAAGCCTGCTTTTTTAACTCCCGAAAACGACGGGCATGTCCTTCAGGTAGTCGAAGCACTCAGGGAAGCCGGACAAAAGCCCGCTTTCAATTGCTGGGATTTCGGAACAGACGGAGCCTGGGTTGCAACAGAACTGGGCATCCCTACCATAGGATATTCCCCGTGTGAAGAAGAATACGCCCATACACCCAGGGACAGAGTTTCCATAGACTTAATGAAGAAGTCCTTTCTGGGGTATGCTGCCATAAACTCTGCCCTCGCGAAATAAAAAGAAGTTCTGGAGGTTGTATATTTTGCCCAAATACAAGGTATTCATGACAGATAAAACATGGCCGGATATCGAACTGGAGAAG
>JALHFZ010000039.1:0-3937 GCA_022837505.1 Synergistaceae bacterium | reverse complement strand
GGAGGAAATCTGTGCTGAAGGAAGCGACTGTGACGCTCTTATGGTCCTGTTCACACCCATGGGCAGACGATGCCTTGAAATGTTCAATAAATGCAAGGTTTTGATCCGGATGGGGATCGGCCTCAATACTGTAGATATGGAAGCAGCTACAGAAAAGGGCATCATGGTGGCAAACGTCCCTGATTATTGCCAGGACGAAGTGGCTGACCATACTATGGCCCTGTTTCTTGAGATCACCCGCAAGGTGGGGATGCTTGATCGGCAGGTGAAATCAGGGGGCTGGAATATGGATATAGCAAATCCCGTTCCGAGATTGCAGGGAAAAGTCTTCGGACTCCTGGGATGCGGAGGGATCGGTCTGAGAACCGGCCGCCGTGCTGCGGCCTTCGGCATGAAATTAGCCGGCTATGACCCCTTTCTTCCTGAAGAAGTATTTCTTCGGGAAAACATTGCCCCTTATGCTGACCTGAATCAATTCTTCTCTGAAGTGGACGTCGTTTCTCTTCATGTACCTCTCCTTCCGGAGACAAAAGAGATAATAAACGCGAAAACTCTCAAGATGATGAAACCGAGTGCATACCTTATCAATTCCTCCCGGGGACCCCTCATCAACGAAACTGATCTTTTTGAGGCCCTGAATAAAGGGACGATCGCCGGAGCAGCTCTGGATGTGCTTTGCGAAGAGCCTCCGAAGACTTTGCCCAAACTTGCCCAGGCGCCCAATATAATCATCACTCCCCATGCAGCATGGAACTCTGAGGAGGCTATACCGGAATTAAGAATCAAGGCGGCCCGGGAGATTGTAAGAACATTTACTGAAGGTCAGCCTAAAAATCTTGCCAACAGGGAGGTCGTTGCCAAATCTTAAAAAGCTAAGAGAAGAAGCGGCGCTTGTACGGTCAATATCGGGTTTTTCTTACTTCACCTTCAGGAGGGATTTACTGTGAAAAGAACGAATAAGCGGTCCTTCGCAAAAGTTTTCGGGCTCCTCATGCTTATCATGGGAATGATCTTAGTCAGTAATGTTTCCATTGCACAGGCAGCACCCCTTACTCTTCGTATCGGACACGTTGTCACAGAAGAGGGAGGAGAGCACCTCGGTTCATTGAAATTTGCCGAGCTGCTTGAAAAGAAATCTGACGGGCAGATCAAGCTCCAGATTTTCCCCAACGGTCAGGTAGGACAGAACCGTGAAATGGTCGAATCTCTTCAGGCCGGAGCTCTTGATATGGCTCTTCCCGCCCTTCCGGCCCTCGGCGGATTTACTACGGCGACCAAGGTTTTTGACCTCTTCTACCTCTTTGACGATCGGAAGCAGGCTGAAAAGATCCTCGACGGATCCGTCGGAAAAGAAGTAGCCGAAGCTATTGAGACCTCCGGAATCAAGATTATTTCCTGGTGGACCCAGGGGTTCCGTGAAACGACAGCAAACAAACCCATTCGCAAGCCTGAAGATCTCAAGGGTTTGAAAATACGGGTCATGGAAAATCCCCTGCATATCGAAGCATGGAACATGCTCGGGGCCAGCGCTGTTCCCATGGCTTTTTCTGAGGTACTCACGTCGCTGCAGCAGGGAGTTCTCGATGCCCAGGAAAATCCTTATCAGAATATCGTTCACTCCGGATTCCACACTGTGCAGAAATATATTATTGAAACAGACCATCTGTACGGACCGCTCCCCGTGGCCTTTTCCAAGGTGAACTGGGAGAAATTGACTCCGGAGCAGCAGAAGATCATCCTCGAAGCTGCCGAGGAGACAAAGATCTGGCAGAGAGAAAAGCAGGAAGAAATCAATAACGAACTGAAGGAAGTCATTAAAAAGACAGGCTCCAATGAGATTATCACCCTGACCGCTGAAGAGAAGGAAGCTTTCCGGAAAAACCTTCAGCCTCTTTACAAGAAGTATGCTCCTGAAATGCACGGATATGTGGAACGCATCTACAACGAACTGGGAAGAAAAGTGGATTTTTAGGTAAAATCCCCTTTGTGAATGCGCTGCAGCAGGCTGCATTAATAGCTCAGGAATTTTCGCCGGGGGCACAATGGCGCCCCCGGCTCTTCCTGGAAAATAAAATGGAAGGGTGTAATACATATGAAATCCCGTTTGATTTATCATCTTGACCGATGGGAAGAGTATCTTCTTTTCGTTTTCATGCTTTTAATGCTTGTAGTGCTGACACTTCAAGTTTTCACCCGATATGTGCTGACATTCAGCTTTTCCTGGGCTGAACAGTTTGCCCGCTTCGGTTTCGTCTGGCTGACAATGGCGGGAGTTAGTCTTGCCGCGAAAAAGGGAATGCATCTTAAGGTGGATTTTCTTCCGCAGATTCTTCCTCCGAAGATTGCGAAAATAATATGTGTTTTTTCCGATGTTTTTGTTGTCGGCTTTGGTCTTTTTATCGCCAGCCTGATTTTTAAGACGGTATTGATGCAGATCCGTCTGAATCAGGTATTTTCATCCATTCCCTGGCTTCCTGTCTGGACCATGTATATCGCAGGGGTAATAGGAATGCTGGGGCTCTCCTTCCGAACGCTGCAGCGGATGATTCTTGAGTTTAAAAGCAAAAAGAATTTCCATGGAAAGGTTGAGGAAGCATAAATGGTTTATTTTTTACTGTCGTCTTTATTCGTAACCTTAGCGTTATCCATACCTGTAGCGGTAGCTATGGCCGCATCCTGCGCTTTTGTATTCATGCTTTTCTATTCAGGGACCCCGATGATCCAGCTTCTTGCCCAGGCCATGGTCACCACAGCGGACTCCTTCCCCTTGATGGCCATCCCGTTTTTTATGCTCGTCGGGACGTTAATGTCCCGTTCGGGTCTTGCTGAAGAAATCATCAACGTGGGAGACGCGTGCACCGGAAGCATGGCGGGCGGCCTCGGAGCCTCGACAATCGTCGCCTGTATGATTTTTGCCGCCATTTCCGGTTCAGGCCCCGCTGTTGTCGCTGCTCTTGGTGTTATCCTTATCCCTGCAATGGTGAAAAGAGGGTACAGCCCTGCCTATGCCGGAACGCTGGTTGCCGCCGGAGCGACAATCGGGCCGGTCATACCCCCCAGCATTCCCATGATAATCTACAGCGTCATAGCCGGTACCTCTGTTGTGAGCATGTTCGCGGCAGGAGCCCTTCCCGGCCTCCTCATGGGATTGATGCTGATATTATTCAACTACGTAATTTCGAAAAAAAGAGGCTACCTCGGAAAAGAGCGACAGGGTGGTCTGAAATGGGTTCTTTCCCAGTGCTGGAAGGCAAAATGGGCTCTTTTTCTTCCCTTCATTATCCTGGGAGGCATCTACGGAGGAGTATTCACCCCCACTGAAGCTGCTGTAATAGGATGTGTCTACGCCTTATTTACAGGGCATTTTATTTACCGTAAGCTGAATATGAAAAATCTCTTTGAGGCTTTTGTTGAAGCGGGATTGTTGTCCTGCCTCTCGATGTTTATACTTGGAGGAGCGACAACCTTCGGCCGGCTTCTCACAATGGAGGGCATACCTCAGAAGCTTGCAGCCCAAATGGTTGGCATCTCCTCTTCGCCTATTGTACTGATGAGCATGATTATGGGTTTCCTTCTTATTACCGGCATGTTTATCGATACGACATCGAATGTTGTTCTGTTCACGCCCCTCTTTCTTCCTATAATAAAAGCGGCCGGCTACAGCCCCGTTCTTTTCGGAGTCGTCATGACGATGAATCTTTGCCTGGGGATGATCACTCCCCCCGTCGGAGTCAATCTGTATGTAGCCCAGGGAATCAGCAAGGCTCCCTTTGATCTCATGATCAAAGAAGCGCTGCCTCTGGTCCTGGCTCTCTTCATTGCGATCGTTCTTACCATTGTATTCCCTGAGATAGCGCTGATGCTGCCGAGAGTGCTGGGAATGTTTGTATAAAAAAGAGAAAAAGGGGAACTCTTTGTTCCTGTATTTTTGATAGAG
>JALHFZ010000038.1:3242-23435 GCA_022837505.1 Synergistaceae bacterium | reverse complement strand
ACCGCCACTTTTTTATCGAAGCGCCGGTGTAGCTCAGTTGGCAGAGCAGCGCACTCGTAATGCGCAGGTCTCCAGTTCAAGTCTGGACACCGGCTCCACTGTAATTCCAAAAGTCCGGAACGCGGCTTTTCCGTGTTCCGGACTTCTTCATAGAAAATACCCTACCCAGAGTCTTTACATTCAGGAGGGCCAAAAATGTCTAAAAAACGCATCCTCTTTGTGCGCCACGGAAAAACTGATTGGAACAGCCAGTTTCGCTTCCAGGGTAAAAACGATATCCCTCTGAACGAGGAGGGACGCCTGCAGATATACAAATTGTCCCTGCGTCTGCTCGGCGAGAAGAATTTTCGAATTTTTTCGAGCCCGATGGCACGGGCTGAGGAAACTGCCAGGATTATTGCAGCTCTTCGGAGGGAATGCGATATTCAGCTTCGGGAGGGTCTTTCCGAGATGTGCTTCGGAAGCTGGGAGAGCAGGACCCTTCGTGAAATCGAAATCGAAAATCCCGAGGAGTTCCGCCGGTGGCGGGAGGACCCCTTCACCGCCATACCTCCGGGAGGAGAGCTTTTTTCCGATGTCCTTCCCAGGGTGACAGCCGTCCTTGAGGAAATCCGTTCCCTTGATGACAGTCTGATTGTCGTGGTGAGCCACGGAGGGATCATCCGGGCTGCCCTCGTCGCCCTCCTCGGCCTTCCCCCCTCCTCCGTCTGGCGCATGAAGATATCGAACGGGTCCCTGACCGGGGTGGACCTGGGGAGAAGCGGACCGTCCCTCGCCTTTCTCAACGATGAACTTCATTCCTTTCTTCCTGAAGAAGACATCAAAAAAATCTTCTTTCCACTTGCTGGTAAAATTGTCGGAGTTCTGAAAGGGAGTGGCCTGAAGTGAAAGAGCAGGAAAGGGCGGCATCGGAAGATGGGAAGAACACCCCTTCCGGTGAAGAGACTCAAACCTCCTGTGCCCTCCGGGAAGGGGGAGAGTCCCGGTCCTCCGACCGGAGCGACAGGACCTTCTTCGCCTCAGGCGAAGAGGAGGAACTCTGGAGAAAAGTCTCAGAAGAGAAAGACGACGGGGCGCGGGATGCCCTGATCATCGCCTACCGGCCTCTTGTTTTCTGGCTTGCCCGGAAGTTTCATGTTCATCCGTCATCCTACCAGGATCTCATCCAGGAGGGGATGATCGCCCTCATCCGGGCGGTGGATAATTTTGAGCCTGAACGGCATCTGAAGTTCACAACCTACGGTTTTTACCGCATCAAGGGGCAGATGCTCAATTTTCTGCAGCGGTCGGAACAGAAGGCCCCCATTCCCATGGAAGATGAATCCCTTCAGTGCAGGGATTCCTTCACAGCAGACGGCTTTGAAACCCTTCTGACCGTCACGGAGGAGATGAAGCGTCTCCCCGCCCGGGAGGGAGAGATCGTGCAGGCCCTGCTCGTGGAGGGCAAAAACGCGAAGGATGTCGCTCGGGAAAGGGGCATCGACATCAGCCACGTCTACCGGCTCAAGCGGAACGGAATCGCCAGGCTCAGAAAATGGCTGGGCGTATCTGCGGATGCCACAAACGGGGGCTGAAGGGGGATAAGGGGTATGCGGAATAAAACCCTGTACCTTCCTGGAGGACTTTGCAATGGAGAAAAAGATAGCCCGTATTTCCCGCTGGCTTGACCGGTGTTCCCGGGCGTGTGCGGCCCGTTCATGGAAAAATGCCCTTCTCGATATGGAATGCGCGAAGGCGGAGCTTGAAGAAGCCCGGTCCGAACTCTGGGTCCGGGCGGAAAGAGACGGAGAGACGGCTCCTTCTTCGGGCAAAGCGGTGCGGGTCCTGTGCATTTCCACCCTGAGCCTGGTGCTCCTTCTCAGCGTGGCGGCCCCCGTGGCCGTACAGACCGCTTACCTTTCCCAGAGGGAGGCTGAGCCCGGCCTTGAATGGGTGACCTCCGACGAGAAAGCTCTGCTGGCCGCCCTGAGAAAGAACCTGAGCGAGGCCAACCTTGCATATCTTTCCGAGGAAGTTTCTTCCCTTTCCTCCCTTCAGCCCGGAGAGGGGGCTGGAAAGGACGGGGTGCGGGGGGCCGGAAAAAAGAGTGTCCCTGCAGCGAAGGAGCGGACAAGCCGGGACGGAGACATGGATTCAATACTCGCCCTCGTGCAGATAGGGCAGAATGCCCTTCGGGAGAGCGAGTCTCCCATACGGTTCGACAAGTAAGAAAACCATTTCGGATTTTCCGGAAGGAGAGAGCGTGTGTGAAAGAAATGTACAAAAAAGCAGGATGGGGCGTTATGGCAATTTTTTTCTGCCTTCTGCTCGTTTCACCGGTCTTCGCCGCCGACCCCCTGGTATCGGCTGTGAGCGTCGAGGGGAATGAACATGTGGTGGCGGATCATATTCTGGCAGTGGTCCGGACAAAAGTCGGGGAACCGCTGAACCGGGAACAGCTTCAAAGCGATGTGGAGGCCATCTACAACCTGGGCTTCTTCTCCTTCGTCGACATCAATCTCTCCAGTGTCGCCGGCGGAGCGGCGATCACCTACATGGTGACGGAGAACCCCGTAGTGGAGTCCATCACCTTTTCAGGAAACAACATCTATACCGATGAAGATCTGCTCAAGGTCGTCTTCACCGTTCCGGGAAACGTCTTCAACCGGGTCTTCTTCCGCCATGATCTCGACCGGATTCAGGAGAAATACCAGAAGGACGGCTATGTCATGGTCAAGATCGCCGACGTCCAGGTCGCCGACGGAAAGGTCGAAGTGAAGATCGTCGAACCCAAAGTGGGCAACATCATCATCCAGGGGAACAAGCGGACGAAGACCTACGTCATCGAGCGGGAGATCAAGCTGAAGAAGGGCGACCCCTTCAACGCCACCATCCTTCGCCATTCCATCAACAAGCTTCAGAACAAGGGCTTTTTTGAGGACGTGAACGTGGGCTTCGAACCCTCCGAGGAGGACCCCGAGCAGACGGACATCATCCTCACCGTCTCCGAGCAGAAGACGGGGAAAGTGGGCCTGTCGGTCAGCCACGGCACGGAGAGCGGCTGGTCGGGGGGACTCACCTATACCGACACGAACTGGCAGGGCCTGGGACGGATCGGCGAAGTGGGTTTCGAGACGGGGGACAACGAACAGTACTGGATCTCCTACACGGAACCCTACATGGACTCAAAGTACTACGCCTGGAAAATAGGTTTCTCCAAGCGGAAGTGGGAGGACCGCTACTACTACCGCAAGGGAGTAAAACAACTTCGATACGATGATGACGTGAAAAACATTTATATCGGCGCGGGGAAAAAGTTCGGCCGGGACGAAAAGTACAGTTGGTTCCTGACCCTCGATTGGAAGGAAGTCGACACGTACAACTACCGGGAGATAACAGATCAGAAAGCTGCGGATTACCTGAAATCAGGGGATGGACAGGTATTTGCTCTTCTCGGCACGGTAACCCGGAACAACACTGACCCGTATCTGAGCTACTCCAAGGGAGACATCATCGACCTCAACGTGGAGCATGCCATGGAGGCCCTCGGGGGTGAATTCAGCTACACGAAATACTGGCTTCAGGCTCGCTACTACCTCCCCTTGAAAGGACTGGGGGACTTCTTCGACAGCCGCCTCGGCGACGAGGACAACCCGGCCATCTTTGCCGCCCGGATGCGGGTAGGTTTTTCTTCCGGCGATTATATACCTCCGTCTGGGCTCTACTCCCTCGGCGGCTCGAGCACCCTCCGGGGGTATGACGGCGGAGAATATGAGGGAACGGAGATGTTTCTCGCGAACCTGGAACTCCGGATCCCCATTGAAAAAGCCTTCGGCCTTGTGGTCTTCTATGACGCCGGCAACGCCTGGAAAAGCCCCTGGGAGAACAACGGCGGCTCCTTCAGCCTCTCCGATCTCCATGACTCCTGGGGCGTCGGCGTGCGGGTGAAGACCCCCCTCGGCAATTTCCGCCTCGACCATGCCACCGGCGAGAGGGAATCCCGCACTCACTTCGGCTTCGGAGAGATGTTCTAGAGGGTAAGGGGAGTGGACGGAACTCCTCTTCGGGGACGCCGGGCAAAAAGAACCTTCATAGGGGCTGCGGCGGGGATACTCCTCGCCGCGGCCCTCCTTTTTCCCCCTTCCGCCCGGGCGGGGGTGAAGGTCGAGGGGGTTCCCCCCTGGCTTCGGGAGCGGATGGAGCGAAGCGCGGAGACCGTCTGGTCCGAGATAGCCTCAGGAGAGGAAGCTGGGGGACAGAAGGCCCTCTCCCTCCTCTCTATGGTCTCCGAGAGGGTCTTCACGGGGTTCTCCGTAGTCGAAGCAGTCCGGGACGGGCAGGATGTGCTCCTCCGCCTCGAGCCGGGGGAGAAAATCCCCTGGGTTGTGGAGATCGCGTCCCCCCAGCTTTCCCCTCCGGTCAGTTCATGGTTTCAGGAGGATGTCTCCGGACTGGAGGAAAAAATCGCAGAGCTTCTTCCCCTCCTTCCGCTGGATGCCCTCACCTGGGCCGACCTTTCCCTCCGGGATGCCATCGCCTCCATCGCCGCCGCCCAGGTTCCCGGGTGGACTCCGGGCCTTCTGGTAAAACTCCAGGACGGACGGAGGATTCTTCAGATCTCCTTTGCGCCCCGGCCCCCCCTGGTCCTCGCCATCGTGCCGAAGGTCTACTCCTCATCCCTTCCGGTGATGCTCCGGTCGGACCTCCGGGAGAACATGCTCCGCACCCTTGCTCCCGTGGTGGGTCTCCCCATTGAATGGGCGGGGGCCAACAGGAAGAGGATCGAGGCCCTGGCCGAGGGAAAACTGCTGGATTCAAACACCGTGGGAAACACCCGGGCAACAGTGGAGGTACATTTTCAGCCGGGACAGATCGCCCCGGCGAACGCCGAGGTGGAAAGCCCCAGGTATTCCATCCGGGCCTGGGTTGCCGCCTATGCCGGGTCGGATACGAAGTTCCCCGAAATCGGGCTCCATCTGGGCCGCAAATTCGTTCCCTTTTCCGGCCTGACCATGGAGCTTTACGGCGAGTGGCTCCTGTCGGCCAACGATTTTTCCCTTGAGAGCCGCTGGGGGGTACGGTGGAGCCCCTGGGAGCATATTATGGCCGGAGTGGAGCACTCCTACCCCGGCAGCGTCACCTGGTACCGCCTCTGGTTCGAGGGAGGGGTGAACGCCCCCTACGCATGGTGGCGGATCAGCGAGGACGGAGATCATTCCGCGGGGATCGGATACAGAATTAACGGAAGAATCTCCCTTGAGCTGCATTATGACGGTCGGGATGATGAAAAAATAAGCCTCAAGGCGATCAGTGATCTATAGGTTTTTCGGCCGACGGAGGAAGCATCGTGGAAAAAAAACAGCGTACGTTGAATGATATAGCCACTGCCACCGGGGGAAAGGCCGTCGGAGGAGGAGAAAACCCCGTTGCCGGGGTTGCCTCCCCAGGAAGGGTCCGCCCGGGGGAGATATGTGCCCTGTGGAAAGACGGGGAGGCTCCGGATCTCCCCGGAGGAGTCTTCTTTTTCGCCGCTCCCGGCTTCTTCGCCGCTTCTCCCGGACGATTCGGCGTAGCGGTGGAGGACCCGAGGAGGGCTTTCCCCCTCCTCCTCTCCCTCTTTGAGGAAAGGGAGAGGAGGTCGGGAATTCACCCCAGCGCCGTCGTCGACCCCGGCGCCTCCGTCTCGCCCCTTGCGTGGATCGGTCCTCTTTCCGTCGTGGAGGAGGGGGCGGTCGTTGAGGAAGGGGTTCAGCTCCGGGGGAGGGTTTTTCTCGGCAAGGGGTGCTTCGTGGGGGCCCATTCGGTGATCGAACCGGGAGCGGTCCTCCTCGAATCGGTGCGGACGGGGCGAAACTGCCTTATCCACGCCGGAGCGGTCCTCGGATGCGACGGCTTCGGCATCCTCCCCGGAGAGGAGGGGGCTCCCCCCAGAAAAATCCCCCAGCTCGGAGGCGTCCTCCTGGGCGACGGAGTGGAGATCGGAGCATGCACTACTATCGACAGGGGGACTCTTGATGATACGGAGATCGGCTCCTTTACGAAGGTGGATGACCATGTCCATATCGCCCACAACGCGAAGATCGGACGGGGCTGCATCCTGGTCGCCATGACGGGGATTGCCGGAAGCGCGGTTCTGGAGGACAATGTCACCATGGCAGCCAGGAGCGGCGCGGCGGACCACGTGCGCATCGGCCGGGGTGCCACCGTGGCGGCCTACGGAGGAGCCACGAAGGATGTCCCCCCCAAAGGAGTGGTCTCGGGCTTTCCCGCACGGGATCACGGAGAGAATTTCCGGATTCAGGCGGCACTGCGCCGCCTTCCCGATCTCCTCGGCCGGGTGAAACGCCTCGAAAGGAGAATTCTCCCAGGGAAGGATGCCTCCCCCGGGAAGAAATCTTTATCCGGGGAAGGGACGGAGGAATGACTCCCTTCCGACGCCTCCTCCGCCCCGTGACCTTCTCAGGGAGGGGGCTTCACACGGGGGAGGAGGGGAGTGTCACCCTTTCTCCCGGAGAAGGGGGAGGGCCGGTCATCGAATGGGAGGGGAGATACCTTCCCCTCTATTCCTGCACTACCTCCGCCCTTGGCCGGGGAACGGATCTTCTTCTGCCCGGCGGAGGCCGGATCAAGACCGCGGAACATCTTTTCGCCGCCCTCTCGGGGCTGGGCATCCATTCAGTCCGCATAGGCATGAGCGGTACTGAAATTCCTGCCCTTGACGGATGCAGCCTGGCCTTCGCAGAAGAACTTCTGAAGGCCTCCGAACCCCTTGAGGACGGAGAGCAGCCCGCCCCCTTCGCCCTGGCCTATCCGTTGGAGGTGGAGGATGAGGAGCGCCGTTCCCTCCTCGCCGCCTTCCCCTCCCGGGATCTTCGGATCACCTGCCTTCTGCAGTACCCGGAGAAGCCCATCGGCACGGAGATGGCGGAGTTCTCCCCCGGCAGGGACGACTTCCTCCGGGATATCGCTCCGGCCAGGACCTTCGCCCTGAAGTCCGAGCTTGACTTTCTCAGGGAGCGGGGGCTCGCTCGGGGGGGAAGCCTCGAAAACGCCCTCCTTGTGGACAGCGAGAGCGTTCAGGCCTCCGGAGGGCTGCGTTTCCCCGACGAGTTCGTCCGCCATAAAATCCTCGACCTCCTGGGGGATCTTTATCTGCTCGGCCGCCCCCTCAGGGCGCGGATCGTGGCGATCCGGTCGGGACACGGCCTGCACTGCCGGCTGGTTGACCGGCTGAAATCCCTTATAAGCAAAGACAATCTTCCCTATGCAAAGGAGACCCGCCATGTTTGATATTCAGCAAATCATGAAGATATTGCCCCACCGGTACCCCTTCCTCCTCGTGGACAGGGTGCTCGAGCTCAGCGAAACCCATGCCGTGGGGATAAAGAACGTGACCTTCAACGAGCCCTTCTTCCAGGGGCACTTTCCCGCAGAACCGGTCATGCCGGGGGTCCTCGTCCTCGAGGCCATGGGGCAGGTGGCGGCCATGATGCTCTCCGCCAAACCGGGAAGCGAGAATCTCATCACCTTCCTCACGGGAGTTCAAAAGGCGAAATTCCGGCGCCCCGTCAAGCCGGGAGACCAGCTCGTCACCACCGCCGAGATGATCCGCCTCCGGGGGAAGATGGGGAAGGTCCGCACGGTCGGAAGGGTGGACGGTGTTGTGGCCGCCGAGGCGGAGTTCAGCTTCGTCGCCGCCGAGACCCTCGCGGAATCTCCGAAGGAAAGAAAGGACGAAGAATAGCATGCCCTTCGTTCACCCCACGGCTCTCGTCTCTCCGGAGGCCGAACTGGAGGAGGACGTCTTTATCGGTCCCTACTGCATCGTCTCCGGCCGGGTCAAAATCGGCCGGGGAAGCCGCCTCCGCGCCTTCGTGACCCTCCTCGATTTCGTCGAGATCGGCCCGGAGTGTTCCCTCCATGAGCACGCCGTACTCGGAGGAGAGCCCCAGGACCACGCCTTCAGGGGTGAGGAGTCCCGGGTCAGGGTGGGGAGCAGCGTCATCATCCGGGAGAACGTGACGGTCCACCGCTCCACGGGAGAGGGGACCAGCACGGTCGTGGGGGACGGCTCCTTCCTCATGGAAGGGGTGCACGTGGGGCACAACGTCACCGTGGGAAAAAATGTCACCCTTGCAAATAAGGTCGGCCTCGCAGGCTTCTCCTCCGTGGGGGACGGTGCGGTCCTCGGGGGGATGGCGGGAGTTCACCAGTTCGTCCGAGTGGGGAAGCTCTGCATGATCGGCGGCCTTTCGAAAATAGTGAAGGACATCCCCCCCTTCCTCCTTGCCGACGGCCATCCCGCCGATATCTACGGCCTGAATACCGTGGGGATGCGCCGGGCAGGGTACAACAGTGCCGGGCGCTCGGAGGTCCGGGCCGCCTACGATACCCTCTTCCGGGGCGCCCTTCCATTCCGCCGGGAGGTGGAGGAGATGGCCCGCCTCCGGGGGGATGAAGACGGTCCCGTCCGGGACATCCTCGAATTCTGCTCCCGGTCCCGCCGGGGAGTCGCCCTCTGGACCCGCTCCGGAGGGGGAGACCGGACAGACAGCGAAAATGGCCATTAGACTGCTGGCGCTGGACGTGGACGGCACCCTCACGGACGGCGGAGTCTACATGGACGGCAGCGGAAACGAATACAAGCGGTTCGATGTCCGGGACGGCATGGGGATCGCCCTTCTGCGGAAGGGGGGAGTGGAGGTCGCCCTGATCAGCGGCCGTTTCTCCCCCGCCACGGAGCGGAGGGCCGCAGAGCTGCAGATCACCCGCCTCTTCAACGGCGTGGGGGAGAAATTCCCGGTCCTCCGTGCCCTCACTGAAGAACTGGGCATTTCCCTCGAAGAGACCGCCTACATGGGGGACGACGTGAACGACCTCGAATGCCTTCGCGCTGCCGGCCTCGCCCTGGTCCCCGCCGACGGGGTGGAGGAGGCACGGGGCGCGGCGGACAGGATCACCCCGTCCAGGGCTGGCTACGGCGCTGTGCGGGACGCGGCGGAGTTCATCCTGGCAGAAAACCGGAGGGCAGCCCCATGACAACCCGTTCAAAAAAATTCGGCCTTCTCGACCGGTATGTCCTGAAGGAGCTTTCCTCCTCCTTTCTCTTCGGCGTGACGGCCTTCACCATGGTCTTCGTCGCCGGAGACCTCCTCTTTCAGGCGGCGAACCTCATGATCGACAAGGGGATCTCCCTCGCCGTGGTTATGAGGCTCTTTCTCTACCGCCTTCCGGAGGTCGTCTCCCTGACCCTCCCCATGGCGAGCCTTCTCTCCTCCCTTCTGACCTTCAGCCGCCTCTCCACGAACAGCGAACTGGTGGCCCTGAAAGCCGCGGGGATCCCTTTTCACCGGATCCTCCGCCCCGTATTTTTCGCCTCCATTCTCGTGGGGTTCGCCGCTCTCATAAGCTCCGAGACCATCGTTCCCTTCTCAAACCGGGCGGCGGAAAATCTCATGAAATACGAGATATTGAAGGAAAAACCCTCCATGCTCAAGGAGAAGGTCTTTCTCCGGGAGGAGAGCGGCGGACTGCTCAGCCGGGTCATCTATCTGAACGAACTGAAGGCCCGGGAGGGGATCATGAAGGATGTGATCATCCAGGAGTTCGACAAGGGGCGGCTCAGCCGCATCTCCCTTGCGGAGGACGGCCTCTGGAAGGACGGAGAGTGGTGGCTTGAGAACGGCCAGGTCTTCGAGGTTACAGCCGAAGGGAAGGTGAACCCCCTCTTCCGGTTCGAACGGCAGAAGCTCATGCTGGCCCTCACCCCCGGGCAGGTGGAGAAGGCCTCCCGCCAGCCCGCCGAGATGAGTTCCGCCGAACTTCTCGCCCAGATAGCCCTCCTCCGGAAGGAAGGGGCGAACCTCACCCCCCTGGAGGTAATGTTCCACCTCCGGCTGGCCCTCCCCTGGGCGAGCGTCGTCCTCGCCATCCTCGGCGCGAGCCTCGGAGTGCGGTCAAGCCGGGCGGGTCCGGGCATCGGGTTCGGCCTCAGCGTCCTCATCGTCTTCGCCTACTATGTCACCATGTCCTTCTGCCGCGCCCTGGGAGAGGCGGGGTACCTGATCCCCATAGTCTCGGCGTGGATTCCCAATATCACCTTTCTGCTCGTGGGCGGCTTTTTCGCCCGCCGGGCGAACGGATAGGGAGGGGAAAACCCATGGAAAGACCATCCTTTTCAGGAGTTCTGGCCCTCATCGCCGGAGCTGGTCTTCTTCCCGAGGCGGTGGCCCGGGGAGCGGCCTCGGCGGGAATTCCCCTCGTCGTCTATACTCCCGGTTCCTTCCCTAAGGGGGAGTTGCTCCCCTCCGTCGAAGGGGTGGACCTCCTCTCCCTTCCCGGTGCGGAGGGAAAGCTGAACCTCGGCGCCCTTCTGGCCGATATGAAGCGAAGGGAGATCGCCGCCGTCACCCTCGCGGGGCTGGTTCAGAAGGAAAACATCTACGGCCCCCTCGGAGGAGCGGCCTTCGCCCGCATTCTCGCCTCGGGAAGCAACGACGACCATGCCCTCCTCGGCAGAATCGTCACCGCCTTCGAGGCCGCGGGCTTTCCCGTGATCTCCTGTGCGTCCTTCCTCTCCGACTCTCTCGCCTCCGAAGGTCACCTCGCCGGTCCCCCCATGTCCGACCGGGACCGGGAGGATGTTCTCTATGGCCGGAGGATTCTCTCGGTGACCCTTCCCCTCTCCTTCGGCCAGGCAGTGGTCGTCTCCGCCCGGGCCGTGGTGGCGGTGGAGGCCATGGAGGGGACGGACAGGATGATCCGCCGGTGCGCCCCCCTCCTCGGGGGTGCAGGGGGCGCGGTGGTCAAGATGATGCGCCCCGATCAGGACGACCGGTTCGACATGCCCGCCGTGGGGCCGGACACCCTGACGGCCATGGCGGACAACGGGCTGACCGCCCTCGCCCTTGAAGCGAACCGGACCATCATCCTTGATAAAAAGAGATTTCTCTCCCTCGCGGGCGACCTCTCCATCTCCGTGGAGGGGCTGCTTCCCCTATGATCTTCTTCAGTTGCGGCGAGATCTCCGGGGACGGATACGCCTCGGGGCTCCTGGCAGCGCTCCGTTCCCTGGGATACGAAGGGGAGATCGCCGGCATGATCGGCCCCCGGACTGCGGCGGGGGGAGGCACTCCCCTGTGGGATTCCGGAGCCCTGTCCATCATGGGGATCAGCGGAGCCCTGGGGGCCCTTCCCCGCCTTCTCAAGCTCAAGAAGGAGATGACGGAGGACATCCTCCGGAGGAACCCCGAGGCCCTCGTGGTCTTCGACAGCCCGGACTTTCACCTCCCCCTCGTCTCCGCCCTCCGGAAAAAAGAGTGGCGGGGAAGGATCATCTACGCCGTTCCGCCCACCGTGTGGGCCTGGCGGCCGGGGAGATGCGCACCCCTCGCCCGGGAGGTTGACCTCTGCCTTCCCCTCTTCCGCTTCGAGCACGAATTTCTCGCCGAAAGGGGAGTACCCTCCCTCTGGAGAGGGCACCCCCTGGTGGACGAGTTTCTCTCTCTGCCCCGGAAAACCCCGCCCTCTCCGAAACAGATAGCCCTTCTTCCGGGGAGCAGACGGTCGGAGATTTCTCGGCTTCTCCCTCCCCTTACAGAGTGCGCCGATCTCCTTGAGAAGAGGGGGTACCGCCCGGTCTTTTCCATCGCGCCGGGGCTCCCCGCCGACCTCGGGGATCATCTGAGGGAGTCCCTCCGGGGAAGAGAATATGACGAAAGGGGGGGAAGGGTACTCATGGCAGACAGCGCAGCCGTGGCCGGAGCGAGCGGAACGGCCGCCGTGGAGGCCATGATGGCCGGCCGATTCATGGCCGTCCTCTATAAAATGGATCTCCTCTCCTTCCTTGTCTGGCATTTGTTCGTCTCCACCCCCTTCATCTCCCTCCCCAATCTGCTGGTGAATGAGGAGATTTACCCCGAACTGCTGCAGAAGGACGCTACGGGAGAGCAGGCCTTCCGCGCCCTTACAGGCTATCTCGAGGATGACCATGCCCGGGCCGCTGCGGATGAAAAGATCTCCGAGGCAAGAGAGGCCATGGGACCTCCCGGGGCTTTTCCCTTCTGGGCCCGCTCCGTCCTCGATCTTCTTTCTCCTGCGAGGGCGTCATGAGAAAGCTCACCCTCCTCACCAACGGCCCGGGAGAACTCTGGGGGTGGGTCCGCCCCCTCCTGAGGGAGCTTGGAAAACGGGGGATCTCCGCCACCATCGCCCTTCTTCCCTGCCAGTTCGCCTGCGGCGAGGAGAAAAGGATTGCGGAGGCCCTGGGTGCCCGCAGGGTGCTTCCTCCGCCCTCCTCCCTCGGGGATCTGGGGAGACTGGCCGGCGAGGCCCGGAATACGGACTGCATCGTGCAGCTCGGAGGAGACCTGCTCTGGGGCAGGATGATGGCCCGTCTCGGCGGGGTACCCCTTCTCTGCTACGCCTACGGAAAAAAACGGGGGATGGGCCGCTGCTCAGGGGTCTATACGGCCTTTCCCTCCATGGCGGAGGGGATTCCCGGTGCCACGGCCGTGGGGGACCTAGTGGCCGATGACCTTGAGCTCCGGGGGGAAGCCCCTGCCGTCCCCGCGGGAGGGGGAAGACCCCTTGTGGCCTTTTTCCCCGGCAGCCGGGAGAATATCAGGATCCTCGCCCTCCCCTTCTTCCGCCGGATGAAGGAGGCCCTCGAGGGGGAGTTCCCCGCCATGGGATTCCGGATACTTCTCTCCCCCTTCGCCCGGACGGATGAGGAGCATCTCTGGAAGGACGCGGGGTTTTTCCCCGTCCGGGGGGGAGAGGAAGGGGCCTTTTCCGGTGTGGATTTCGCCGTCACCCAGCCCGGCACGAACACCCTGGAACTGCTTCACCGGGGGATCCCCTTCCTGACCCTCGTCCCCTTTTCCGCCCTGAAAACCGTCCCCCTGAACGGCCTTATGGGGCTGGCGGTCTCCCTCCCCCTGGTGGGGGAATCCCTTCGAAACAGCCTCCTCAGGGCGAAGGGGCGGAAAGCGGGCTTTCTCGCCTGGCCGAACCGCCTGGCGGGACGGGAGCTTGTGGATGAGATGATCGGCGAGTTCTCCCCCGAGGAGGCCGCCGCGAGGACGGCGAGCCGTCTCCGGGATCGCCCCTGGCTGGCCGGGACCAGAAAGACCCTGACCGCCCTCTCCCGCTTCGCACCTCCGGGAGCAGCCCGCAGGCTGAGCGATGAAATCGAAAGGATGTCCCTTCCCCGATGAACAGCAAAGAAAAAACTACCCCCCGGTCCGTCTACCCCCGCCTCCTGGCCTTTGCCGGACCCTATAAGAAGCGTTTTTTTCTCGCCCTGGCCTTCATGCTCCTTGCCTCGGCCTGCACGGTGGTCCCCCCGTGGCTTCTCAAGAACGTGGTGGACGAGGTGCTCATCGAGAAGGACCTCGCCATGCTCAATACCCTGCCCCTTCTTCTCGTGGCCCTCTTCGCCGTCAAGGGGCTCGCCTCCTACGGCCACCAGTACCTCATGAACTGGGTGGGGCAGAACGTGGTCATGGACCTGCGCCTCCGCCTCTACGACCATCTCCAGCGAATGTCCCTCCGGTACCTCTACGGAAAGCGCCTCGGCGAACTCATGTCCCGGATCACCAACGACGTGACCATCCTTCAGAACCTCGTCACCTCAGTGGTGGTGAACCTCATCGTTCAGTCCGTCACCTTTCTCGGAATGGTGGGGTTTCTGTTCTACATCAACTGGAAGCTCACCCTCATCACCTTCGCCATCCTTCCCCTGACCTTTCTTATCCTCGACCGGGCGGCGAAAAAGCTCCGGATCGTGGGGCACGCCATTCAAAAAGAGCTGGCGGCCCTCTCTGCGGTTGTCCAGGAGGCCTTCGGAGCGATCCGCATCGTCCGGTCCTTCGCCACGGAGGATCTTGAGCTGGGGCGGTTCCGCCGGACGAATTCCGACAACTTCAGGGCGGTGATGAAGGGCGTCCAGGTCCAGGCCGTCCTCACGGGGTTGATCGAAGTGGTCCTCATCGCCGCCCTCTCGGTAATTCTGTGGCTCGGCGGCAGGGAGGTCGTGCGGGGGGAGCTCTCTCCGGGGGAACTCATCGCCTTTCTCGGCTATCTCGGCTTTCTCGTTCAGCCCATCCGGGTCTTCACCTCGGTGGTGAGCTCCATGCAGCTTGGCCTCGCCGCCGCCGACAGAATATTCAGCCTTCTGGACATCCCGGGGGAGATCACCACTCCTGCTGACCCCCGTCCTCTCGGGGTGCTCAAGGGGAGGGTCACCTTCAAAAACGTCTCCTTCTCCTACGTGGCGGACACGCCGGTCCTCTCGAAGATCTCCCTCGACGTATTGCCGGGGGAGCGGATCGCCCTTGTGGGGCCCACAGGGTCGGGCAAATCCACCCTCGTTGACCTGATACCGAGGTTCTACGACCCCGACAGCGGCTCCGTCCTCGTGGACGGAACGGATGTGCGGACTGTGGACCTCCGGGAACTGCGGAAGCAGATCGGCATCGTCCCCCAGGAATCCCTGCTCCTCAAGGGGACGATCGCCTTCAACATCTCCTACGGACTGCCCGAGCTCTCTCCCGGGGAGATAGAATCGGCGGCGAAGATCGCGGGAATTCACACCTTCATCTCGGGGCTCACCGACGGCTATCTCACCGAGGTGGGGGAGCGGGGGGTCACCCTCAGCGGCGGGCAGCGGCAGCGGATCGCCATCGCCCGGGCGGTAGTGCGCAACCCCCGGATACTCATCCTCGACGAGGCCACCTCCTCCCTTGACCTCGAGGTTGAGCGGCAGGTTCAGGAGGCCATGAACGCCGCCATGAAGGGGCGGACCTCCTTCCTGATCGCCCACCGCCTCTCCACCATCCGGAATGCCGACAGGATCATCGTCATAGATAAGGGCATGATCGCCGAACAGGGGAGCCATGGAGAGCTCATGGCCCAGGGAGGGCTCTACCGCAGGCTTTACGACCTTCAGTTCTTCCGGGAGGAGCCGGAGGAGAGGCAGAAGGGGGAGCAGCGGTGAGCCTGCTGAAGAGCTATCTCGCCTTCGCCCGGGGAGAGCGCCCCTTTTCCCCCTGGGCCGTCACCTACCCCCTCGGACTCATAGCCCGGAGCGTCATCGCCCTGCGGAACTTCGCCTTCGACCACGGCCTCGTCCGGATCACCGAGCCCCCTCTGCCGGTGATCAGCGTGGGGAACATCACCCTCGGGGGAACGAACAAGACCCCCTTCGTGGAGATGCTCTGCCGGATGCTTCTTGACGCGGAAATTTCCGTGGGGATCGTCAGCCGGGGGTACGGCGGCAAGACTGTTGACCCGGTGGTGGTCTCCTTCGGCCCCGGAGAGGAGACCCGGGAAGGGCGGGAGGATGAGATGGGCCGCCTTCGGGAGCTCGTGGGGGACGAACCCCTCCTCCTGGCCACCCGCCTTCAGAATGTCCCCGTGGCCGTATCGAAGGACCGCCTCCGGGACGTGGACGCCCTCGTGGAACGGCAGGTGGAGCTCGTCGTGGCGGATGACGCCTTTCAGCACCGCCGCATGGGGCGGGATGCCGACATCGCCCTTGTGGATGCCTGTTCTCCCTTCGGAAACGGATGGACCCTTCCGGCGGGAATTCTGCGGGAGCCCCCCTCGGTCCTCGCCCGGGCCTCCCTCGTGGTGATCACCAAGGCCGACCAGGTCTCTCCGGAACAGCTTGCCCTGCTGACCGAAGAGATCGGCCGCATCGTTCCGGCGGAGAATATCTTCTTCTCCCGGCTCTCCCTCCTCTCCTGGAGGCGGTGGAACGGCACGTGGAAGAATTTCGAGAAGGAAGGGCCCTCCTCAGCCCTGGCCTTCTCGGCCATAGGAAGCCCCGAGAGCTTCCGGTGCTCCCTCGAACATCAGGGGGTCGAGATCAGCCGGGAACACCGCTTCAAGGACCATCACCGCTACCGGAGGGAGGATATGGACCTTCTCGAGGCCTCCCTGGGGGAGTGCGGAGGAGAGGCCATGACCTGCACGGAGAAGGATATATACAATCTTCCTCCGGGGTGGCGTCCCTCCCGGGACATCTTCGTCCCCCTGGTATCCACCGTCCTGGACGATGAAGAACGGTTCAAAGACGCCCTCGCCCGGGTCCTTCAGCCGAAGATCGTCGTTGCCTCCAACGGCTACGGCGAGGACGCCATCGGCTCCCTCCTGGCCCGGAAGCTCGCCGCCCGCTTTCCCGCGGCTGATATCGCCGCCTTCCCCATCGTCGGGAGCGGCCAGCACTACACCAGGGAGGGGATCCGGGTGGACTCCATCCCCGAGGATTCCCCCAGCGGCGGGGTCAGCAAATACCACCTCTCCGATCTGTGGAGGGACCTCCGGTCAGGCCTTCTCCGGTCAATCGCCCGGCAGATCGCGGCGTGGAAGAAGCTGCGGACGTCCCTCCGTACCCCCCTGTGCGTGGGGGACGTCTATCTTCTCCTCCACGCCCTCTGGGGGCAGGGGAGGATGCCCGTCCTCGTGGCGACGGCCAAGACGGTCTACCTGAGCGGCCACTGGCGGCTCGAACGCTTTCTGCTGAAATACCGCAGCCGCATGACCTGGACGCGGGACCGGGAGACCATTGAAGAAGTCCCGTGGGGAGCGGAGGGGGTGCCCCACGTCCTCCTTCTTCCCGGCAGCAGAAGAAGGGCCTACGAGGACGTGAAGCTGCTCCTTGACGCTGCGGAGCTGCTCACCGAATCTCTGCCCTGTTCGTACCTCATGGTAGTGGCCCCCACCCTCGACATGACGGAGCTCCTCGCCGCCTGCGAGGGGTGGCTCTTCTTCCGGGAGGAGGAGGAGATCCGCAAAGGGGAGATCTCCGTCCCCCTCTACTTCGGCCCCCTCCCCTCGGTCACCGGGAGCGCCCACCTTCTTCTGGGCCTGGGGGGTACGGCAAACCAGGTATGCGCCGGAATGGGGGTCCCGGTGGTCTCCATCGAGGAGAAGGGGAAGTTTGTCCAGAAAAAGCTTCTGGGCGGATCGGAACTTCTTGTGCCGCCCACCCCCCGCAATCTCGCAGAAGGCGCCCTGAGCATCCTTACGGACGAACCCCTCCGACTCTCCATGGCCCGGGAGGGGCAGGAACGGCTGGGCGGACCGGGAGCCCTAGACAGCGTGGTGGAGTTTGCCGCCTCAGAGATGGGGTGGGACCTCCGGTGCCGCGTCTATGACCGGCTCAGGGGGGCCTGGAGCGCGTCCCCGGAGAAATTGCCCGTTGAATAGACTGCTGCGGATTTCGTAAAAAATCAGGAGATGATGAACCGTGATTGTGAAAAAACTGGCGGATGAATTTCTTGCCGTACCTGTTGCCGACCCCTCGCCGGAAAAGCGGTGGAACTTCACCATCGGCGACGGAGGGTTTGTCCTCCTCGCCGGCCCCTGCTCCCTCGAAACCCCCGAGCTGGGGCTCGAAATCGCCGAGACCGTCCGGGATATCTGCGCACCCCTCGGCATATCCTATGTCTTCAAGGCCTCCTTCGACAAGGCCAACCGGACGTCCCTCGATTCCTTCCGGGGGCCGGGGATGGAGGAGGGGCTCGAGCAGCTCGCGGAAATCGGGCGCAGGGCGGGCGTTCCCGTCATGACGGATATCCACGAGTCCTGCCAGGCCGAGCCCGCCGCCCGGTATGTGGATATCCTCCAGATCCCCGCCTTCCTCTGCCGCCAGACGGACCTCCTCCTCGCCGCGGCGGCCACGGGCAAGCCCCTCCACGTGAAGAAGGCCCAGTTTCTGAGCCCTCATGACATGAAGCACGTGGTGGAGAAGTGCCGGGGGGGCGGTGCCTCCTCCGTGCTTCTCTGCGAGCGGGGGACCTTTATGGGGTACGGCCAGCTCGTGGTGGATATGCGTTCCCTCTCCCTCATGCGCTCCCTCGGGTGCCCGGTGGTCTTCGACGCCACCCACAGCGTTCAGATGCCCGGCGCGGCTGGGGGAGCCAGCGGAGGAGACCGGCGGTTCATCCTTCCCCTCGCACGGGCCGCCGTGGCCGCGGGGATCGACGCCCTCTTTCTCGAGACCCACCCATGCCCCGAAAAGGCGAAGAGCGACGGGCCGAACCTCGTCCCCCTGAAAAAACTTCCCTTCCTTCTTGAACAGCTCCTTGAGCTTCACGAGGTGGTCTCGGGAAGCCTCGGAATGCCTTCCCTCACCTGGGCCTCGGAAGGGGAGAACTGATATGTTCTGCCTCCCCTGGGAGCGGGAAGGGCGGACCCTGACGGACGAAGACCTTCTCGAGCGGGGAAAGACCATCCTCCGGTCCGAGGCCTCTGAGATAGACCGGGCGGCCGACAGGGCGGGGATGGAGTTCGTCAAGGCGGCCCGGATCATTCAGTCGTGCCGGGGACGCCTCGTGGTCGTGGGAATGGGAAAATCGGGGATCATCGGCAGAAAGATCGCCGCCACCCTTGCATCACTCGGGACGCCTTCATTCTTTCTTCACGCCGCCGAGGGGTCCCACGGCGACCTCGGCATGGTCTGCCGGGACGACGCTGCCCTCATACTGAGCAACAGCGGCACCACCGCAGAGGTGGTCTCCATCCTTCCCCATTTCAAACGTCTCGGCGCCCCCATCATCGCCATCACGGGAGGGCTCTCCTCCCCCCTGGCCCAGAACGCCGACGTGGTCCTCGACTCCTCCGTACTCTCCGAGGCGGGGCTCTGCGCCCTGACCACTTCGGACGAAAAAAACCCGGAGGCGAACAGCGATGCCCTGAACCTCGCTCCTCTGTGCAGCACCACCCTCCAGCTCGCCCTCGGCGACGCCCTCGCCGGGATGGTCACCGAGCTGCGGGGGCTCTGCCCCGAGGATTTCGCCCTCTTCCATCCCGGGGGAGCCCTGGGCCGCAGGCTCCTTACAAGAGTGGAGGATGTCATGGGGTCAGGGGACAAACTCCCCCTGGTGGGGCTCTCCGTTCCCGTCAGCGACGCCCTCTTCGAGATGACGAGCAAGGGGTACGGCGCCACCATCATCGTGGATGACAACGGCGAACTCGCCGGGGTCTTCACCGACGGCGACCTTCGCCGCCTTCTGGCGAAAAGAGGAGTTGAGTGCCTTTCCCTCTCCGTGGAGGAGGTCATGAACCCCTCCCCCCTCGTCATCGAGCCCCGGAAGCTTGCCGCCGAGGCGGTGCTGGTCATGGAGCAGCGGGAGATCTCCGCCATCATCGTGGCGGAGGGACGCCGTCCCGTGGGCATCCTTCACCTTCACGAACTCCTCAAGGCCGGCATCGCCTGATCATGGGCTCTCCCCTCTACTCCCTCGCCGTCTCAGCCGCCTATATGGCAGCTTTTCCCTGGCTCGCGAGGCGCTACGCCGATGGGCTGGATGAACGGAGAGGGTATTACCGAGGAGAGAAGAAAAAAAACTTCCCTGATCACCCCCTGTGGGTCCATGCCGTCTCCGTGGGGGAGGTGCAGACCGCAACGCCCCTTCTCTCGGCCCTCGCCGGCGGGGGGCACCCTCCAGAGGACGTCCTCCTCTCCACCACCACCCCAACGGGCCGGAAGATGGCCGGTCGGGTGGCGGGTGGGCTCTACGGAGAACACATCTACTACCCCTGGGACGTCCCCTGGATCGTCGCAAGGGCCCTCAATATCCTTCGGCCCAGGGCCTTTGTCGTCCTCGAGACGGAGGTCTGGCCCAATATGCTCTTTTCCCTGGCCCGAAGAAAGATCCCTGCCTTTATGGTGAACGCCCGCTTTTCCGACAGGACGGCGGCGAACATTCACCGCTTTCCCTCCTTCTGGAGGGACGTCTACGATCAGTTCACCCTTCTGCTCGTTCGGTCCGAATCCGATCGGGAGGTCATGCTCCGCCTCGGCATAGAGGAAAAAAAGATCTCCGTCATGGGCGACTGCAAGGTGGACGCCCTCCTTCTGCGCCGGAAAGGGACGGACCTCACCCGGGCGAGGGAGCTGGCAGGGGGTAAGCACCCTCTCTTTCTCGCCGGCAGCACCCATGAAGGGGAGGACGAGATTGTCCTTGACGCCTTCCGGCGGGTCCGCCTCTCTTTTCCCTCAGCCCGGCTCATCCTCGTCCCCCGGCACCCCGAACGGGCGGAAAAGGTTCGAAAACTCGCCGCCCCCTTCGGCCGGACCGCCCTGCTCTCGGCGGAAGAAAGCGAGTGGGACATCCTCGTGGTGGACAGGATCGGCGTGCTCTTCGATCTCTACGGCGCAGCCGACAGCGCCTTCATCGGCGGCAGCCTTGTGGACCGGGGAGG
>JALHFZ010000038.1:0-3164 GCA_022837505.1 Synergistaceae bacterium | reverse complement strand
AACCCCGGAGTTCGGCAGAAAGCGGCCGCAGGAGCGGAGGCGTATTTTGAGGCTTTCGGAGGTGCCGCTGCCGCCTCACTCACTGCAATGGCTCCTTTTATTCCGGGGCTTGAGGCGGTTCAGACCCCTGGCGGGAAAGAGAGGGGAAAAGAAAAATGAGCCGAGACGGATCGATAAAAACGCCCCCCTCTCTTCTTATTTTACTTAGCGACGGCATCCGGGGGCATCTCTCCCAGAGCCGGGGAGTTGCGGGGTGGATCTCCCGTTTCACCGGTGCCGACATAGTGGAGATGGAGGTTCCCCGTCTTTCCGGGTGGAGGAGGGCATTCTTCCTGAAATGGAGGGCCCGGTTCCTCCCCTTTCTGTCTCCTGAGAGAACCGCCCTCTGGCTCGACCGGGCAGGAAGCTCGCAGCTTCTGTCCGAGAGCCGCTCCGCTTTGGCAGACCGAGGCATCCCGGGAGATCAGATGCTCTTCCTCTCCGCCGGAAGCGGTGCCGCCCCCTTCACGCTCGCCCTGGCCCGGGCGCTCGGAGGAAGGTCCTGCGCGATCATGACCCCTTCCGTCCTCGGAACAACCCCCTTCGACTTTGCCGTCGTTCCCAAGCACGACGCTCCCCGTAAGGATGCAAATGTGCTTGTCACCCTGGGAGCGCCCAATGGAATCTTTCCTGACGAACTCGAACGGAGGGGGTGGGAGCTGGCCCAGAAATATCCCACCCGATCGGGCAAAAGAGAACGGTGGAGCATCCTGGTCGGAGGGGACGACGCTAACTACGCCATCTCCCCCCGATGGATCCGCACCCTCATCCCTCCCCTGATCAGTGCAGCGGAAGACCGTAGGGCCGACCTCTATATCACAACCTCGAGAAGAACATCCCCCTCTTCAGAGGAAGCCCTGAAAAAACTGATCGGGCAAAACCCGTCGGTCCGTATGCTTCTTCTCGCCTCAAAGGACTCATTCAACCCCGTGCCTGGTATGCTCGGCCTCTCAGGGCGGGTCTTTGTCACGGAAGACTCGGTCTCCATGGTCTCTGAGGCGATTACAGCTGGGAAGGAGGTCTTTCTTCTGCGGACGGAGACGGCGAAGGCCCTGCGACTCAGGATGCAGGAGTACACCGAGGCCCTCGTCGACAGGGGTGTCCTTCCTTCCTGCTTTCTCTGGGGGAAACCCCGCTTTGACAGACTTTTCGCCGCCCTCGAAGAACAGGGCTTTCTCAAAGAGACGAACTGTGATAATCTTACAGACTGTATCGGCACACTCTCCCTTTCGCAGAATGGAAGCACTTCTTTGAACGAAGCCCGCCGTGCGGCGGAGTGGATAGTGGAGGGGTGGAAAAAACATTGAACATCCTTCAAATTCTTCCGGAATTTACCGAAGGAGGAGTGGAACGTCACGTCCTGTGGCTTGCAAACGAAATGGCTTCCCTTGGACATGATGTCACAGTGGTTTCAGCAGGCGGAAAGCTGGAGAAGGATTTGAAAAACGTAAGGCATCTCCGGTTACCCGTTCACAGAAAGAATCTCTTTACAGGTTTGAACGCAATGGTGCATCTCACGAGGTACGTGAAAAAACAAAAAATCGAGGTTCTCCATGCCCATTCAAGAGTTCCTGCCTGGATAAGCTGGTGGGCTTCCTCAATTGCAGGAATATCATTTTTTTTGACCGCCCACGGTCTATACAGCGATAATCCGGGGCTGATCCCGTATCATCACGCAGACGGAGTCATTTGCATCAGCAACACGGTTCGCGATCATCTCCGGAAAAGAATCTCCGGGAGAAACATCATAATTCTTAACGGGTTGCAGCCCCTTGGCTATAGTTGGAGAGGCCCGGAAGATGACGATGCTCTGTGCCGTCTTCTTTTTATAGGCCGCCTGACGAAAATTAAAGGTCTCCATCTTGTCATCGAAGCACTTGGCGAATTAAAAGGAAGCTCCTGGATACTTGATGTCGTAGGGGATGGGCCACAGAGAGAAAAACTTGTCAACCTTACGAGGTCTCTCAAGTTGGAAGACAGAGTTTTCTTCCATGGATTTCAGGATGATCCGGATTACTGGATGAAAACCTGTTCCTGCTTCCTTTTCCCCTCCTTAGAAGAAGGAATGGGACTGACTCTGATGCGGGCTATTCAAATGGGCGTTCCGGTTATAGCTTCAGATATAGCACCTGTAAGGGAACTGTTGAAAGAAAAGCGGAATGGCCTTGTAAATCGTAATACAATTGCATGGAGGGAATGTCTTAGCCGCCTTTTAGAAGAGAAAAAAGAGTTCGGTTTTCCACTTTTTTCCCGTGAGAAACTGCTCACCCTCAGCGAAGCGGCAGAAAAGACCCTTGATTTTTATAAAATGGCCAAAGTGAGCCGAAATTAAAACGGGGAGAATTCAAATTGATTTTAAACGACGTGACGGCAAACGGAAGGCCTATGAAGCGTTTTATTCCTTACAGCATTGCTGAAACGGGGTTCTTGATTGCCCTTATGCTCGCTCCCCTCGGTCCGGTGCCCCGTTATTTCGGTTGGTTCATCGCCATCATCGGACTTTTTCGTCAAAGGTCTGAAGTAAAAGAAATGATGAAGGACCTGCCTCTCTTTCTCAAGATCTCTTTTTCAGTGTTGCTCTTATGGGGCGGTGCCATCACATTGTTCAAAAGCCCGGATCTTTTCTATTGGGCGAAGGGCTGGTCTCTTGTGGTGGAATTTGTTTTTTCAGTCCTTCTGGCGTGCTTTGTTTTGAGGCTGCCCGGAGCTTTCACCCGGTGGAGATTTTATACAGAGTTTTTGATACTCTGTCTTGGTATTCATATCAGTTGGTCCTTTTTTTTCAACGGGTACGGACAGGGGATATTTCCTCTTTATACCTTTCCCTCGACGGTAACGATACCTCTTTTTTCTATTATTCTCCTTCCGCTGTTCACCAAAGTACCGTCTCTGGGTGGGCGCTTTCTCCATTATTTCAGCCTTGCATCTCTCTGTGCCATGTTTACGATCGGCTTATCAAGCGGAGCCATAATATCAAATGTAGGGGCGTTATTGATTTTTCTTATCATTCTGCGCCCCGGAAAAAAACAAATAGCCATGGCTTTAGCCGTTATCACCATCGCAGGCTTGATCCTGGCTACAGCATTGCCCCACTCAAAACAATGGCCCATTTTGAGAAATCTGTT
>JALHFZ010000037.1 GCA_022837505.1 Synergistaceae bacterium | reverse complement strand
CTCCACCACTTTGAGGGCGTTTCTGTCGAAGGGCGTTATGGCAATCTGCCGTCCCTCCGGGATGGATATGGTGGCGATGGACTTGATGGGCGTGGGAACTCCGTAATAATCCACCTTGATGTCGCTCACCAGTCCGGGATGGGCCCGCCCCGTGCGGATAACGAGAAATTCGCCCTTCAGGTGTTCGATGACCTTCTCCATGCGCTCTCTGAGTTCTTTCAGTTCGTTCTTTGGCATCAGCGGTTTTCCTCCTCCGTAGAGACTATGGTACCTGTTTTCATGTCGTGAACCAGAAAATTTTTCATGGTGCCCTTCTTCAGTATGTTCAGAACCACAATGGGGATCGTGTTTTCCATGCAAAGGGAAAACGCCGCCGCATCCATGATCTGAAACTGCCGCGAAAGGGCATCCATGTAGGTCAGGCGGTGAAGAAGCACCGCTTCAGGATCCTTTTTCGGGTCTTCATTATATATACCATCTACCTTGGTCGCTTTCAACAGGCAGTCCATTTCCATCTCCGCCGCCCGAAGGGCCGCCGCCGTGTCGGTGGAGAAATAGGGGGACCCGGTCCCTGCGGCGAAGATGACCACCCTCCCCTTTTCGAGGTGGCGGAGGGCCCTCCGCCGGATGTAGGGTTCGGCAACCTGGCGCATCTCGATGGCCGTCTGCACCCTTGTGGGGAGGCCGAACTTCTCGAGGACATCCTGCGGGCAGAGGGCGTTCATGACCGTGGCCATCATCCCCATATAGTCCCCCTGGGCCCGCTCCACTCCGAGGCGTTCAAGCTCCCGCCCCCGGAGCATATTTCCTCCGCCGACAACCATGGCCATGGTGATTCCCGCCCCGACAACCTCGACGATCTCCTCGCCGATCCTCCGGACGGCGTCGAAATCGAAGCCGAAACCGTTCGTTCCGGCAAGCACCTCTCCTGAGAGTTTCAGAAGGACTCTCTTAAAACGCACGCTACCCCTTCCCTTCTTCAGGATCCGTATTTTGATACAAAAAAAAGCGAGGCATTTCGCCCCGCCTTAAACGGTAAAAAATTACTCTCCTATGGAAAATCGTGAGAAACGGCGGAGAACGATGTTCTCGCCGAGCTTCGCGATGGCCTCGACGATGAGATCATTGATCTTTTTGTCGCCGTCCCGGATCCACGCCTGCTCGAGAAGGCAGTAGTTCTCATAGAATTTATTGATCTTTCCCTCGGCGATCTTGTCGACGAGCTTCTCGGGCTTCCCCTCTTCGAGGGCCTGCTGCCGGTAGATCTCCTTCTCCCTATCGAGGGTTTCGCTCGTCACTTCCTCCCGGCAGAGAAACTGCGGGGCTGCGGCGGCGATGTGCATGCAGATTTCGTGGCCGAGGGTCTGAAATTCATCCGTCTTGGCGACGAAGTCGGTCTCGCAGTTCAGTTCGATAAGGGATCCGAGTTTGCCGTTGGTGTGAATATAGGAAAAGATCCGGCCGTCGGAGGCAGTTCGAGAGGCCTTCTTGGCAGCCTTGGCAAGTCCTTTTTCCCGGAGATAGTCGATAGACTTTTCAATATCCCCCCGGTTTTCCACCAGGGCGTTCTTGCAGTCCATCATCCCTGCCCCGGTTCTGTCCCGAAGTTCCTTTACGGTTGCTGCACTTATTTCCATTGTATGTATATCCTCCCTTGATGACTTACGCTTCATCACCTGTATTGTCATACACTTCGTGGAGCCGTTCCTTCACTTCAATGATGTCATCTTCGGAATCATCGTCGGAAGAGGTGTCTTCTTCGTCCTTTATAAGGGGCTGAACTCCTGCGTCCTCTCCCTGGCGGCCTTCGATATAGGCGCTCGCCATAAGCCCGGCGATGAGCTTTATTGCCCGGATGGCATCGTCGTTGCCCGGAATCGGGAAGTCGATCATCTCGGGGTCGCAGTTCGTGTCAACGATTGCGATGACGGGCACACCCAGCTTCCTCGCCTCAAGGACGGCGATCTCCTCCCGGCGGGGGTCGATAAGGAAAATGGCATCGGGGATATTCTTCATGTTGGTGATCCCCAGGAGATACTTCTCAAGCTTGGCGAGCTCCTTGCGGAGAAGGCCGACTTCCTTCTTGGGAAGATCAGCCCAGTTGCCTTCGTCCTCCATCTTGCGAAGCTCGATCATGCGGGATACCCGCTTGCGGATCGTGGGGAAGTTCGTGAGAAGGCCGCCCAGCCAGCGCTGGTTGATGTAGAACTGCCCCGCCCGTTCAGCTTCGTCCTTGATGGTATCCTGGGCCTGGCGCTTCGTTCCGACGAAGAGGACGGTTCCGTTGTTTCGGGCCACCTCCCGGACGTAGTCGTAGGCTTTTTCGAGCCCCCGGACCGTCTTCTGAAGGTCGATGATATACACGCCGTTCCGTTCTGTGAAGATGAAGGGCTTCATCTTCGGGTTCCACCGGCGGGTCTGATGTCCGAAATGGACCCCGCATTCCAAAAGCTGTTTCATGCTCACTACTGCCAAAATAACCCCTCCTGAAAAATTGGTTTTCCCTCCACAGATTTCATTTAATGGCGGAATTGCGGCCAAAAGACCACAGCACCCCCGGCATCATCCACCTGTGTGTGTGATGAGGACAGAGGAAAGTATATCACACAGGGGCATTGACCATCAACCGGGGGAGGAAGTACCATATACCCGTATTTTCACCGGGAAAGAGGAAAGACAGGGGGTATTGCCATGGCGCGAAATTCTTTGGTTGAAAAACTGGAAACCCTTCCTCCCCAGCGGAAGGCCATGCTGAACCGCCTTCGGCGGGTCGAGGGGCAGCTTCGGGGGATCCAGAGGATGATTATAGAGGATAAGCCCTGCTACGACATTCTGCTGCAGCTTTCGGCGGCCCGGTCTGCCATGGAGAAGGCCTGCATGGAGATTTTGAAGAATAATATTCACAAGTGCCTCGCTGAGGCTCAGTCGCCTGATTTCGCCAATCTTGAAAAACTCATAGAGGCCCTGATCGATCTGTCGCCGGCGAAGGATCCCGGGGCGGAGGGGGAGACGAAATAATACACAACTCCCTGCGGGAAACCCAGTGACCCCGTGGCACCCGAAGAATTCCTCTTACTGCTGCTCCCTTCCGGGCCTGACAGGGTTCGGGGGTCTTCGCCGCACGGGACTGGGCTCCCCGCAGGGAGCTGTGGACTGCAACGAAAAAGAGTATACCACGAGGCCCTGTATTCTTCCACCCCGCCGGCACCCCTCCCCGTTCGTTTTGAACGATTGATTCACCCCTCCCGGGGGCCCTCCCCCCTCAGTTCGGCGGACCGCCTGTGGCCGAAGAGCCCCTCTGCCGCCGCAAGGCGGGCGCAGGGGGCCGCAAGGGAGGCAGCCCCTTCGGGGGTGAGCTCCTGAAAAGAGCTTGTTCGGAGGAAGGTCCCCACGGAGACCCCGCTTGAAAACCGGGCGTTTCGCCCCGTGGGCAGAATATGGTTCGGCCCCGTCAGATAGTCGCCGAAGGCCACGGGCGACCAGGCTCCGAGAAAGAGGGAGCCGTAATTCTCCATCCTCTCAGCCCAGAGGGCATCATCCTCTGTCATGATCTGCAGATGCTCCGGGGCAATTTCATTCACTGCGGCAACCCCCTCCTCGAAGGAATCGGCTATAAGAATCCTTCCGTTTCTTCTCCAGCTCTCAAGGGCGGCCTCTCCGGTGGAAAGAAGTTTTCCCTGACGGGCTACCTCCCGGGCAACAGCTTCTGCCAGGGAGGGGCTCGTGGTGATCAGTACGGCCCATGCGTCGGCGTCGTGTTCAGACTGGGCGAGGAGATCGGCGGCCACCCATTCGGGGTCAGGGGAGCCGTCAGCGAGGATCACCGCCTCGCTCGGCCCGGCGAGCATGTCGATGCCCACTGAACCGCTTGCCTGCCGCTTGGCCTCGGCGACATAGCGGTTGCCGGGGCCCACAATCATGTCCAGCGGAGGGATGGTCTCCGTCCCCCAGGCGAAGGCGCCGATCGCCTGGGCTCCTCCCATGGAGTAGACCTCGTCGGCTCCGGCGATGTCCAGGGCCGCAAGGACCGCCGGATGAATCCCCCTCCCGTCTTTTTGGCCGGGAGAACAGGCGGCAATCCGCTTCACTCCGGCAACCCTGGCCGGAATGACCGACATGAGAGCAGAGGACGGAAGGGGGTACCTCCCCGCCGGGACGTAGCATCCGCAGGAGCGAATGGGGATCAGGCGATGGCCGGCAACCACCCCCGGGGAGATTTCGTACCGGAGGTCCTTCAGACACTCCCTCTGCGCCCGGGCAAAATTTTCTATCCGTTCCGCAGCAAAGACCAGGGCCTCCTCAGTCTCTTTATCAAGGGCTGACCGGGCTTTTTTAAGCTCCCCCTCCTCCACCCTCAGACGGAGAGGACGGAACCCGTCGAAGCGCTCCGTGTAGTCCTGTACAGCCTCATCCCCCCGGGCCCGCACATCCGTCAGAATATCCCGGACGGTTCCCTCCACCGAAAGGGCGTTCTCCCGGGGCGTTTTTTCTCTTTCCTTGTATGGGATCACAGGCTTCCACTCCATTATGAAAGGGCCCGTCGAAAGGGGGCCGGATTAAGTATCTGCAGTTCATCATGATAGCAGAAGATCACGGCATTGCAACACCGCAATATTGAAAGAAGGATCCCTCCGGGGAGACCCCCGGAGATGATCCCCCTCTCCCCTGCCCCCCTCCCGGAAGACCCTCCCCTCAGGGGAGGCGTACCTGCACCCAGTGTTCCTCCCCGTCCTCCGCCAGGGGAATTCCCTCTTCCATGGGGAGTTCCCTGCCGTCAACCTTCATCTGCAATTCCCCGCCGCCGTCGGTCCGAAGGACTTCCACGCGGTAGACCCCTTCACCGTAGCGGTAATCGAACTGGAAACTCTTCCACTCCGCCGGAACGCAGGGGGACAGATGGAGCGTCTTTCCCCGGAGCTCCAGTCCGAGGATGGATTCCACGAGCAGGCGGTACATCCATCCGGACGAACCGGTGTACCAGGTCCACCCGCCCCTCCCCGTATGGGGAGGCACAGCGTAGACGTCCGCAGCCATGACGTAGGGTTCGGCCTTGTAGACTGAGACCTCCCCGGGGGTACGGCCGTGATTCACCGGATTGATCAGGGAGAAGAGCTCCCAGGTCGTTTCGCAGTCCCCGAGGGCGGCAAAGGCCATGGTCGCCCATATGGCGCTGTGGGTATACTGACCGCCGTTCTCCCGCACCCCCGGAACGTACCCCTTGATGTAGCCGGGGTTGAGGGAGGATTTGTCGAAGGGGGGGTCGAGAAGCTGGATAAGCCCTGCCTCCCTTCGGACGAGATGTTCCTTCAGCGATTCCATGGCGGTGCGGGACCGCTGCACATCCCCGGCCCCGGAGAGGACAGACCAGCTCTGGGCAATGGAGTCGATTCTGCACTCCTCGTTTGAGGCCGACCCGAGGGGTGTGCCGTCGTCGAAGTACGCCCGGCGGTACCACTCGCCGTCCCATCCGCTTCTTTCGATATTCCGCCGCAGACGGGCAGCCTCGCTGAGGCACTCCTCGGCAAAGGGAGCGTCTCCGTATCCCCGGGCGACCTCGCTGAAACGGGTCAGCACATCGTAGAGGAAGAAGCCGAGCCACACGCTCTCCCCCTTACCCTTGATTCCCACAAGGTTCATTCCGTCGTTCCAGTCCCCCGAACCCATGAGGGGAAGTCCCCTTTCGCCGAACCTCAGACCGTGTTTCACGGCCTTGACGCAGTGTTCATAGACCGTGGCCGTATCCTCTGTGGTTACGGGCTGGTCGTAATAGGATTCCTCATCCTCAAGGAGGGGACGCCCCCGGAGGAAGGGGGTTTTCTCATCGAGGACGGACCAGTCCTCCGTGGAGGTAATATACCGCGCTGCGGCGTAGGGGAGCCAGAGGTAGTCGTCTGAGCATTTCGTACGAACCCCCTGTCCCGAGGGGGGGTGCCACCAGTGCTGCACGTCCCCTTCGTGAAACTGCCTGGACGAATAGAGGACGATATGATCCCTCATGATGGAGGGTCGGGTATGGACGATGGACATCACATCCTGGAGCTGGTCCCGGAACCCGTAGGCCCCTCCCGACTGATAGACGGCAGACCTTCCCCAGATCCGGCACGAAAGGGTCTGGTAGATGAGCCATCCGTTCGCCAGGATATTGAAAGCTTCGTCGGGAGTCCGGACGGCCACGGCGTTGGCGGTTTCCGTCCAGAACTTCCATACCGCGTCAAGGGCGGTCCGGGCGGAGAGGGTGTCGGTGAAGCGAGTCAGAAGGGCTTCGGCCTCCTCGGTATCTCTTCCCGCCCCGAGGCGGAAGACGACCTCCTGCTCCTCTCCCGCTGCGAGAGGAAATTCGACCTGCAGGGCTCCGCAGGGGTCGAGGCCTGCCCCGACTCTCCCTGTCAGACCGGTGCGCTGCATGGCCGCCGGAGCCTCCACTGATCCGTTCCTGCCGAGGAACTCCGTGCGGTCTCCCGTAAGGGTGCGGTTGATGCCGTCCACATGGAAGAAGGCCGTCCGGGAACCGAACCCCTCATTGTAGGAGTTGCGGGCAAGGATGGCGCCGGTGTTCCGGGAGATCTCGGTAAAAACGTGGGGAGCCCATTTCTCCCTGCGGTCTCCCAGAACCCATTCCACGTACCCCGTGGCAGAGATCTTCCTCGGCCTTTCTGTGAGATTTTTTACCCTGAGGACGAAGAATTTAATCGGGGCGTCCATGGCCACGTATACCCACAATTCCGACCGGATCCCCCGCTCTGTGTGCTCGTATACGGAATAGCCCAGTCCGTGGCGGGTGACGTAGGGGGTGGCACCTCCGCAGGGGAGGGGGGTGGGAGACCAGAAATGCCCCCGGTCTTCGTCCCTGAGATAGAGCACTTCCCCCTTGGTGTCGCTGACGGGGTCGTTTGCCCAGGGGGTTATTCGAAGTTCATGGGCGTTTTCAGTCCAGGTGGTCCCCATGCCACTCTCCGATACGACCGTGCCGAAGAAAGGATTCGCGATGACATTTGCCCACGGGGCGGGAGTCCTCTGTCCGGCGGTGGTGGTTATGATGTATTCTCTGCCGTCGGGGGTGAAGCCGCCGAGACCGTTGAAAAAGGAGAGATCCTGCCGGGGGAGAGGGGTGACTGCCGCCGGCCCGGGAAGGGCCTTCCGGGTGGGAACAAGGGCGGGTACGGGAAGCTTCCGGGTTTTTCTGGACGCAAGCTGTTCCTCAAGGGTTCCCCTGCTGTCGAAAAGGACGACCCGCGCCACGGATTGGATGAGGATGCGGTCCTCCTCTCCGATCTGGTCTGCCGGGCGCAGGAAGATCCCTCCGAGGGGGTCGGTTACGTTGACCTTGATATTGGGGGAGACGAGGTCGAGAATCTGATCGTGGAGGACCTGCCTGTAGCCACCGAAATCCTCGTTCCAGATGACGAGGTCCACAGCCATCCCCTTGAGCCTCCAGTAGGCATGGGCGGAGACGAGCTGCCGCACGAGATTGATGTTCGCCGAGTCCTCTATTCTGAGAAGGACGATGGGGAGGTCTCCCGAGAGGGCATACCCCCACAGCCCCGACTGCCCCCGGGTATTCTTGAGGAGTACGTTCGATTCCGCCCTCAGGGAGGGGTTGCCGTAGATGACCGAACTTGCGAGGCGGCTGTAGAGCTGGGCCTCCGCCTCGGTGATGTTCACCTGGCGAAGCATCACCTGCCCGTGGGTCCAGGCGAGGTCGTAGACCCGATCGGCCAGAAGCTGATCCCGGTATTTTTTCACCAGTTCGAGGGCGCTCTCTCTTTTCTGAGAGACTCCCGTCAAGATATGAACGGTGGCGGACTGTTCGGGGTTAAGGGTTACCCTGTAGCGGATGGATACCACGGGGTCGAGGACAGAGCCGGAAGAATTGGAGAGCCTTTTCATATATCCGGAACTGCCCCCGGCGACAGCGGCGGGAGAAGCCACTGTCCTGCCCCGGCCGATGAATTTCATCCTGTCCGTCTCAAAGGAGGGAGCGCTCGCCCTCGCTCCGTGGACGTCCATCATGTGGATCACCAGGGGGGAGGAATCCTCCGGCGATCTGGGCCTGCGGGTGCAGAGGATAGCGCCGTCCCCGGGAAGAAGCTCCGTCTGGACGAAAAGATTGCTGAAAGCCGGGTGCAGGGCATCCTGTATCGCCTCGGCCATGACGACTTCTCCGTAGCTCGTCACATCCAGGGAGCGGCGCTTTTTGGCCCGGTTGGTAATCCTGAGCCGTCGGAGCTCTACGTCATCCTCGGGGGAGACGGCGATTTCCATGTGGAGATCATAATCATTCTGCCGGGAGCGGAACTCCGCCCGCCCCTCGGAGAAGATGGCCTCATACTCCCTCGTCCTCTCACCGGTCGGCTGAAAGCCCACAGACCAGTATTCCCTCGTGGAGACATCCCGGAGATAGCAGAAGGTCCCCCAGGAGTCCCTGGTCCTGTCCTCCCTCCATCGGGTGACGGCCATATCGTTCCAGCGGCTGTACCCTCCCCCCGCATTGGTGACCATCACATGGTACCTTCCGTTGGAGAGGAGCTGCACCTCCGGGATGGGGGTATCGGGGGTGGAAAATACCCTTATGGGCATCTTGGGAGCGCCGAAGACCATGTGGGTTTCCGCAAGCTCCGTTCCCTGGGGGTAGAAGGCCGTCGTCTTCGGAATGCGCTCCTGAAGCAGGAGCATGGTGGCCTGGAAGGCCGGGTCCGCCTCGAAGCGCCGCTGCATGGGACGGGAGAGAAGAAGGGACGAAAGGGAGAGAAAAGCCATTCCCTGATGATGGGCCATGAAGGAGCGGATGACCGCCCTCGACTGCCCTCTCGGAAGGCGGGAGGGGGTGTAGTCCACCGCCTCGTAATATCCGTACCGGGTGAGAATCCCCTCCGAGGCGAGGCGTTCGAGATTGAGATAGGCATCCCTGGGGGATACCATGAGGGCAAGGGCCGTGGCATAGGGGGCGATGACGAGATCGTCGGCCAAACCGCGCTTGATTCCGAGACCGGGCACGCCGAAGGCCCGGTACTGATAGTTGAGATGGGCGTCGATGGCATTGTAGCCGCTTTCGGAGATTCCCCAGGGGATCTTCCGTTTTGCCCCGTATTCCTTCTGGCGGTTCACCGCGCCCCGGTAGCTTTCGTCAAGGAGGGTGTTTTCGTAGGAGGGCATCACCAGGAGGGGCATGAGATACTCGAACATGGAGCCGCTCCAGGAGAGGAGGGTTGGGCTGCCGTCCATCACCGCAAGCTGCCGCCCCAGGGCAAACCAGTTTGTCTGGGGTATCTTCCCCCTTGAGATGGCGACAAAGCTGGCGAAGCGGGCCTCGGAGGCGAGGAGATCGTAGTAGCTTGGATCGAGGCGGCTGTCCCGGACGTTATACCCGATGGCAAGGAGATTTCGTGCCTTGTCGTAGAGAAAGTCAAAATCCATTCCGTCGGCCAGGACGGTGCATTTTTCCGCAAGCTCGGCGCACAGGGAGATCCTTCTCTGCGCCCTTTCGCTCCCTTCGGCCACGAGAGCCTGTACTTCCCGTGCCCATTCGGCCTCTTCCTCAGGGGCGTCAGGAGGAAAGGCTGCGAAGTATTCTGCAAGCTCCTCTTCGAGATCGGCGAGGTCTGAAAGGGAGGGGACCTTATCGAGAAGGTCGAGTTCCCGGGGGATCTCCCTGAAGCCGAGGGCGGATATCCATGGGCAGAGATGGTTGATCTCGTGTATTCCCGACCGGCATTGATTCAGGAAGGCAGCCAGCCACCACTGCAGCTCGCTGTCCGATTCGCTGAAGACTGAATCCCCTGACGGGATTGCCGATCGAGCCGCCTTTTCCAGCCGTTTCAGGCTCTCGGTCATCCCCCTGAGGGAAGCTGGGGTATACAAAACCGCCGCCTCCATCTCCTCCTCCAGGGAGAGAAGGGCCTCGGTGTCAAACCCCTCTCCGGCGGCATCGGCCTCCTCCCGGAGGATCCGCACCGTATCCTCAAGCCCCCGGAAAAACACGTCGTCAAGGATCGGGTGGACCGGCAGTTCGAGAAGGCCCCATCGGAGGGTGAGAAGATGTCCCGCCAGGTTGCCGCTGTCCACGGAGGAGACGTAGAGAGGCTGAAGGGGTTCGAGGGTCTGGGTGTCGTACCAGTTGTAGAAATGTCCCCGGAACCGTTCGAGTTCTTCCATGGTGCTGAGGGCACGATTGGTTTTGTCCAGAAAGGACCCCTGGGGAATAAAGCCGAAATCAGAGGCCGTGAGGTTCGAAAGAAGAGAGAGGCCCATATTCGTGGGAGAAGTGCGGTGCGCCACGAGCAGGACAGGGTGCTCCTGGTAATTATCGGGGGGGAGCCAGTGATCCTCGGGGCCGACAAAGGTCTCGAAGAACATCCAGGTCCTCCGGGCGATCTTCCTGAGGAAGATGAACTGTTCCTCTCCCAGTCCCGGAGAGGGGCGACCGAGGGGCTGGCTGAGCCACCAGCTTATCCCCGGTGAAATGAACCAGAGGAAAAGTACGGGGAAAGCCGCTGCGACGGCTGCATCCGTTCCGTAGAGTTTCAGCCCCAGAAGCGTGGCGGCGGACAGAAGGGGGGCGAAGATCATGGAACGCCAAGCCCCCCGGAAGCTCTGGGAACTCCGGCGGCTGCGGCCGCTGGCCGGGTTCCACTCTAGAAGCTTTTTCTTGCTCACCGTCAGCCTCCAGAGTGTCCTGAAGACCGCGTCCAGGCTGTACCAGGCCTCATAGGGGAGGACCATGAGGGTAAAGAATGCCTGGAGGACGTCCCGGGAGGCGTTTTTGAAGGCCGCGGAGATCCCCCGCATGGGGGTGACATCATCGGGGACGTTCAGCACGTTGACCGAAAGGGAGAGCAGGGCCGGGAAAAAAAGGAGCCCCGCCACGGCGAACGTCCAGAACCAGGGAGTGGAAAAGAGAGTCCACCCTGAAAGGAGCAGAAGAGTGAAGGCCGCGGGAGTCACGCTCCGCCGGAGGTTGTCAAAGAGCTTCCACCGGCAGAGGAAGGGCAGGGTGTTCCGTTCTTTTTTCCCCTGAGATGCGGGGACGGAGGGGAGGATCCACCGGGCGATCTGCCAGTCACCCCGGATCCAGCGGTGGCGCCGGCTCACGTCCATGCTGTACTCCGTGGGGTATTCCTCATAGAGCTGCACATCCGACAGAAGCCCCGCGCGGACATAGCACCCTTCCAGAAGGTCATGGCTCAGAATGCGGTTTTCGGGAAAACGGTCCCCGAGCACCCTTTCAAAGGCATCCACGTCATATATGCCCTTGCCGATGAAGGATCCTTCACAGAAAAGATCCTGATAGACGTCGGATACGGTTCTCGTGTAGGGGTCTATTCCCGCGTCCGCCGCCCAGAGAGTTTCGTACCGGGACCGGTTCGTAAGGGAGAGGCTGACCGCCACCCGGGGCTGAAGGATTCCGTACCCCCGGGTGATTCGGCGGAGGGATTCATCGTAGTGCGGCCGGTTCAGCGGATGGGCCATGGCTGCGGCGAACTGGCGGGCAGTATCCCGGGCCAGCTGGGTATCCGTATCGAGGGTGATGACGTATTGCACCTCTCCGAGAACAGAGATGTCACCGACGATGACGGAAAAGGCATCCCCTCCTCCGCCTCTCAGAAGGGCGTTGAGTTCTCCAAGCTTGCCCCGCTTCCGTTCATACCCCATCCAGACCCCCTCAAGGGGGTTCCACCGGCGGGGGCGATGAAAAAGATAGAAAAAACTTCCGGAAGGGGCGGGGTATTTCCTGTTCAGGCTCTCTATTCCCTCCCGGGCAAGGGAGACAAGGGGGTCATCCTCCGGAAGGACCTCCTCGGACGCGTCGACCAGATCCGTCACAAGGGCGAAGGAGATATGGTCATCCCGGTTCGCCAGAAAGCGGACCTCCAGGTCATTGAGTAGATTGTCTATCCCCTCCGGGTTCGTCAGCATAGTGGGGATGGCGACGAGGGTCCGCCTGTCCGGCGGAATCCCCTTGGAGTAGTCCATCCGGGGCAGCTCCACGGGGCGGGTCATGAGGGTTGAAAGGGTGTTCACCAGGGCTATGGCGGCGTGTCCTCCCCCGAGAAGGATCAGAATAAAGGAAAAGGCCGAAAGGATGGAGGATGTTCCTTCGGGAACCCCCTTCAGGAAGAAGGCGAGGGCCGTAAGGACCGTAAACAGGAGGATAGACCCTATATAGAGGGGCAGGGATATTTTTGCGCAGGCAGAGCGGAGGATATCCCCCAGGGGGGATTTGACCCCAGCCGCTTTTTTCAGGGCCGGGAGACCCTCATCCACGAGATAATACCCCACGTGGGCGGTGGGATCTTCAGACCCATTCCGGGCAGCTCCCTCCCCGGCAAGGTCAATGGCCTTCCGGGCTACCTCCGTCTCGGTAAGGGGGCTGTATTTTGCAGTCCGCTCAACCCCGTGGCGGTAATTGTCCCGGGTGGCGAAATCCATGCGGCTGTAGACCCCGGCGGGGTCTTCCGCAAGGGTATGCTCCACGGCGCTCATAGCCTCCACGAAGTCCCGCCAGTCGAGGGAGCTGAGGAGGCGAAGGCTGCTGATGCTGTTGGTCATGGAGACCTGGTTTACCGTCTGTTCCTGGTTCTCCGAGCGGACGAGCTGCTCTATGGTCAGTCCCGCTTCGGCGAGCCGATGGGTGATCCAGTCAAGGGGAAGGCCGAGGGCCGGCCCCTGTCCCTGGAGGCGCCGGGAGAGTTCCGCCACGAAAGAGCTTGTCACGGGGGGATCCGACCGGGCCATGTCGGCGATGGTCAGGATGATGTTTTTCGGATCCCGGGCAGACATCTCCATCATCTGGTCGGCCCAGAATCCTGCCCTGATCCGGTCCTCCCGGGCTGCAGCGATCCTCTCCGCCACCCTGCGGAGATTCTCGATGAGGGCAAGGCGGAGCATGATAGGGATAGCCCAGAGTTCTCCGAGTTCGAGGGTGGTGACAGAAAGATAGGCCTCTACAAAGGCGTTGAGGTTTTCAGGGTAGATCCGGCCGTCGCTATGGGAGATGGCCTCCAGGGCGATGTCATAGACCCTGGGGAACCCCGCTGTTGGGCCATTGTCGAGATAGGGAAGCCCCCGGCTGTACCCCTTGGGAAGATGGCGGCGGGCCGTCCTGGTCTGCTCCTCGATAAGGTGGAAGTTATCAAGGAGCCATTCACCCGAAGGGGGAATCCACCGGGACTTCCGGACATCCTCGGCAAGGAGGTTCCTGACCTCCCAGAGAAGCTTTTCATTCTCCCGGAGGCGGACAAGCAGGCTGTGGCGGGGATGGCCGGTGCGCAGTTCATGGGAGGCGGCCATAATCCGCCCGTGCTGTTCCATCTGCACAAGGCTGAAGAGTTCAGACCGGAGGGGGAGGTCTGACCCGGTATATTTCTTCGGAGATTTGCCTCCCCTCTGTTCGCTCCTCTTCCTCAGGAAGGCATCCCGGATATTTTCATAGATTTTTGCCATAGCAATCGCTCCTTTGCCTGAAGATAACCTCTTCCGCAGAGATGAAAAAGACCGGGCCGATTTCGGATTTCACCGGAGAGGCCGCACCCGGTATACCAATCCTTCCGCCGGATTCAGCTACTTCGCCATTACCTCGTATCCGGCCAGAAGATCGAAAAGTTCCGCATCGATCCCGCTCTGTCTCAGGCGGTGATAGGCGCGCCCGAGATCGTCGAGAAGGTCGTTGATATTTCTGTCCGCCCGTTCCATGGCCGACAGACGGCTCGCATTTTCGCTGGCGAGAGATTCCGCGCAGGCACGAAATACGGAGACAAAGAAATACTCCCTCAGCAGACCACCGAAGGTGGTATTTCCCCGGTCGAGTATCTCCGGAAGGGCTTTTGACGGCCAGGGAATATCCGTCACCCGGCGGATCCAATCCCGGTCGAGGGGGAGAATCCGTTTTTCCCTGGGGGCATACCCCGCTCCCGAAAGGGGGCTGTTGTAAAAAAGATAAAAGTCCCCCCCGTCAGCGGGATTCTCCCCCCTCAGGGTTGAGAGCAGGATTTTCCCCACGAGGGGGATGATCCCCTCGGCCGAACCGGAGACGGAAAAGAGCTCCTCCGTCTCGAAGCCGGCGCCCTTGAGCCGTACCTGCACCCGCTCCCCCACTGACCAGATTCTGATCCTCTTCTCCCTTTTTCTCAGGGCCTCAACAGCGAAGTCCGAGACAGCCTCATTGAACTGCCCCACAAGCCCCTGATCGGAACCGAAGATCACTGCCCGGATCTCTTCAGTGCCCCTGCCCTCGGGAACAGAAAAACTGTCAACTTCGGAAGCTCTCCGGAAGGCCACACCAAGGCCAAGCTCCACGGCTCGGAAATAATCGGCGAGGGCGGCCACGGAGCGTTCGTACTGGCCGATGCTCGACGCCGCAAGGGATTTCATCGTCCTGACAACAGACTGAAGATCCGAGGCGCTGTCGATCTTTCTCCGCAGGCTTGCCGTCGTCTCGCTCATGACTTTTTCTTTCCGGGCCTCCGGCCCCTTCTTTTCGGCCTTTCAGCTCCGCCCTTCTGGGGAGGCGGAACCTCCCGGAGAGCTTTTCCCTCCGGGGCCTCCGTCTCAGGAGATCCCTCTTCCCCTTCGGCTGAAATTTCAATTTTTACTCCGCCGCCCAAGGGGTCGGAGTCCTCCGGCTCTTCCGGTTCAGCCGGGGTACCCTCTGCAGAGGTGAGGCCACCAAGGGCCTGCCGGGCGATCTCCGTGATCGCCTCCCGGTCTTCGTCCGCCAAAGTATCGGCGGTGAAAAGCCGCTCCCTCAGGTCATCCGGCATGGCCTCGGCGGCCTGCTGCACCGCCCGCTCCGCCTCGTCGATTCTGTTCAGGGGGATCTCATCGAAAAGCTCCGCACTGATGGCGAGGAGGATGGCGATCTGGGCCGGAACGGATATGGGGGAAAATTCAGGCTGCTTCAGCGATCCGCGAATCCTCCGCCCGTGGACCAGGGTTTTCTGGGTATCCTCATCGAGCCGCGCACCGAAGCGGGCAAAGGACTCGAGTTCCTCAAACTGGGAGTAGGCAAGCTTCAGGTCGCCCGCCACGGACCGGAAGGCTGCAAGCTGGGCCTTTCCTCCCACCCGGGAGACGGATTTTCCCACATCCACCGCAGGGAGCACCCCAAGCTCGAAAAGGGACGGGGAGAGGTAAATCTGTCCGTCCGTAATGGAGATGAGGTTCGTGGGGATATAGGCCGACATGTTCTGGGCCTCCGTCTCGATGATGGGAAGGGCCGTAAGGGATCCTCCTCCCCTTTCCTCCCGGAGGTGGGTCGCCCGCTCGAGAAGGCGGGAATGGATGTAGAAGATATCTCCCGGAAAGGCCTCCCGGCCGGGGGGACGGCGAAGAAGAAGGGAGAGCTCCCGGTAGGACCGGGCGTGGTGGGTGAGATCATCGTAGACGATGAGGACGTCCCGCCCCTCCTCCATGAAATATTCGGCGATGCTCGTGGCGGCATAAGGGGCAATATAGGCGAGCCCCGGAGCTTCGTTCCCCTCGGTGACCATCACGACGGTATACTTGAGGGCTCCCCTCTCCCGGAGAACGGCCACTGTCTTGGCCACGGAAGCGGCCCTCTGTCCTATGGCGCAGTAGACGCACAGGACATTTTGCCGTCCCTGGTTCAGGATGGTGTCGAGGGCGATGGCGGTCTTTCCCGTCTGGCGGTCGCCGAGGATGAGTTCCCTCTGCCCTTTGCCGATGGGGATGAGGGCATCGATGACCTGTATGCCCGTCTGGAGGGGCTCAGTTACCGGCGCCCTGTCCATGATGGGCGCTGACGGCCGTTCGATGGGCAGGCGCTGAGAGGTCCGGATCGGGCCTTCGCCGTCGATGGGGCGTCCCAGGGGGTCGATGACCCTGCCAAGGAGCCGATTTCGTCTTCATCCACGTTGAAGGCTATGCCGAAGATACCCCCGGGAAATTCGAGCAGCTCCTCGAACCCTGCGCCGGGAAGGCCGGATACGGTGGCGATTCCTGTGTTCACCGTCTTCACCGTGCCGACTTCCCTTGCCTCGAGACGGGGGGAAAAGGTTTCCGTACCCCTCCCTATGGCATTGAAGGCTTTTTCGTAGAGGCTCTTGAGATCGTCCGTCCGGCCTGTTCTCATTGCTTTTCCTTACCTTCTTCTGAGGGAGGGGTGCTCTTCTGTGGCTTCTCGGGAGGGGTAGAGCCGGATCCTGAAGGGGGGGCTTTCTTTCCCGCCTTCATCAGATCCTCCACGGACTCCCGTAAAGACAGCAGGTAGTCATCAATGGTCCAGGATATTTTCTGACCCTTTGCCGAGAGCTCGATCCCTGCCAGGAGGTCCTCTTCCACAGTGAACTTCGGCTCCCCTTTCAGGGCAAAGAGCCTCTTCACTTCCTGAGCGATCCTCTTCTGCTGTTTTTCCGTCAGCGGAAAGGCCGTCCTCAGCTGCACGGACTCGTCCGGGTCCTTTGAGACCGGGGCGAGGCTCGTCCGTTTTTCTTCGTCCATGGTCTCAAGCCTGCGGAGGAAGAGATCTATTATCTTGCCTTCAAGCTCCTCTCCGGCAAGATCGGAGAGGGTCTTCCTGACGATAAAAAAGACATCCTTGCGCACGCGGCTTTGAAAATCCTCCTCAAGCCGGGAGGCGTCCTTCTTGAGCCCCTCGCGCCATTTCGCCTGCAGCTCCTCCGCGGAGGCCCGGGCCTCTTCAAGAAGGCGGATTTTTTCGCTCTTTGCTTCCTCAGCGGCTGCATTCATGAGCTCCGTACGCTCCTGATCGAAGATCTCGTTCTTTCGCTGAAACTCCTCTTTTTCCTCCAGGGCTTCCATTTTCTGAGCCCTGGCGTCGGCCAGCTGTTCTTCGATTCGTTTTTCCCGGGCGTCGATTGCCCTCAGTACAGGTTTATAGAGAAAGCGTTTCATCAGCCAGACCAGAAGAAGAAAATTGATAGCCTGGGCAGCGACGGTAAACCAGTCGATGGGCATGTTCTTACTTTCCCGCCAGTTGGCTCGTCACGTGATTCCAGAAGGGGTTGGCAAAAATCAGGATCATGGAGACCACGAAGCAGTAGATGGCCGTGGATTCGATCATAGCCAGCCCCACGAAAAGGGTACGGGTGATGGTGGCCGAGGCGTCGGGCTGCTGGGCGAGGGCGGAGAGCGCAGTGGAGACCGCCCGCCCCTCCCCTATGGCAGGGCCGATGGAACCGAGGGCGATGGTGACTCCCGCCGTAATGATCGATGCAACGGCTACAAGTGTGAGAGCGTCCAAAGAATCATCTCCTTTTTCATAATTTTTTCTCCGGTTCAGAGGGAGGCTTCTTCCTCGGGGGGACGGGATTTTTTCTGAGCCTGGGTTGCCGCGGAGATATATACTGCCGCCAGTATGGTGAAAATATAGGCCTGGACCATCCCCGTAAGAAGACCGAGAAGGGTCATGACCACGGGAAATAAAAAGGGCGTTATGGAAAGCAGTATTCCCACGATCATGCCGCCGCTCATCATGTTGCCGAAGAGGCGGACGGCCAGGGCAAGGGTCCTCGAAATCTCCCCTATGATGTTGAAGGGCAGCATGACTATGGTCGGTTCCGCATAGGTCTTCAGATAGCTCCCCAATCCCCGCTTCTTTATTCCGAAGAGGGGAACTGCGGCGAAGACCAGAAGCGCCAGGGCTGCCGTGGTCGACAGCGACCCCGTGGGAGGCTCGAAACCGGGGATGATGGTCAGGAGTGCAGAGGCGGCCACGAAGAGAAAAATCGTGCCGAGAAAGGGAAGATAGTTCTCAGGATCAGCAAGACCAACCTCCCGGATCTGTTCTTTGATGGCCAGCACGATCATCTCGAGGATATTCTGCCAGCGCGACCGGGTCAGCCCTGTGGAGAGGCGGGAGGTGATCATCATGGACCCCGCCGCAAGCAGAGCCATGACGACCCAGGTAAAAACGAGAGTAGCATTTATTTTAAAGAAGCCGGACTGCCAGAAAATGATGGCATCAGGGCTGAGACGCATGGAATACCTCCTGTTCAGGGGAGTTTTTCTTCCCCGCGGATTTCGTCCATCGCAGGACAATCGCTCGGCCGAGAAGAACTCCCGCGCCGAGAAGAACGAGCCGAATCCAGTTCCCCCCGGAAAGATAGTAAAAGGCGGTGAGAAGAAAGGCCATCCGCAGGACGAACCCGCCGAAAAACCACAGGGCCGGACGGGGGGAGGCGACTCCCCTGAGGATCGTCCACCACAGGCCTCCGAAGAAAATCACCCCGAGGGTCACTCCTGCGGCGAAGACAAGGATCAGCATCAGAATGTCACTCCCGGTCATTGCGCTCTTCCTCCTCCATGGCATTTCTCTCCCGGGAGACCCAGAACCAGGCATTCATGCATCCGATACCAAGCCCCGCGACGAGAAGGGCAAGAGTCCAGGAGCGGGCGTCTCCCCCGCGGTTGTCAAGCCATATTCCGAGGGCAGCGCCCAGAAGGGTTGGGACCGAGACGGACCACCCGATGATCCCCATCATCCCCAGGCCGAACCATACACCGGGGGCGGGGTTTCTTCGGGCATGGAGCTTTCGCCGGGCCTTTTCTCCCACCTGCCGGGCAAACTCCTCTTCCTTTCCGGTTTCCTTTCCGCCCCTGGGTTCAGTCATGGCTCAGCGTCACGAACCTGCGGATGATGCCCGTCTCAAGCCGGGCAAGAACCCTCCGCACGCTCTTTTCACTTTCATCCATATCGAGAAACTCCTCCTCCACCGAACGCTGAAGGGCCTCAAGGTTATCCCCCCCGTAGGCCCGCCGGACTGAAAGAAAAACCTCCGGGCCGGTCTTCACCAGAACACCTTCGTCGAGAGCCGCATATTTCTCCTCTCCTCCCGCCGTCTCGTAGATCAGAATGCCGGGCACGATGGAGGCAACGCAGTCCAGCCTCCGGGGGAGGATGCCGAAGGAACCCGCGCTCGTCTCCGCCACGATATTCGTCACGTCCGTTCTCTCCTCAAATATCTGAAAGGGAAGAAGTATTTTCATGGTCATTACAGGCTGTGCCACGGGAACCTCCTTTCCGTCCGGGGGAAGTTATCCTCCCGACAGGACCTTCTACTTCGGAGCGGCAGCGCTCTCTTCGGATTTTATTGATTTCCTCTTCTCTTTTGCCTCATCCACGGACCCTATCATGTACAGGGCGTTTTCAGGATATTCAGTGAACTCGTCATTCAGAATGCGCTCGCACCCGTCCAGGGCGTCCTCCCGGCTCACAAGGCGGCCTTTCAGTCCGGTGAACTGCTCGGTGGTGAAAAAAGGCTGGGTGAGGAAGCGCTCAAGCCGCCTCGCCCGGGCCACTACGTTGCGGTCTTCGGCGGAAAGCTGCTCTATGCCGAGCATGGCGATAATATCCTTGAGCTCGGAATACTGGGCCAGGGTCTTCCGTATCTCCTGGGCAAGGACATAATGACGCTCCCCCACTATGCCGGGGGTGGCCATCTTTGAACTGGACTGAAGGGGTTCGATGGCGGGATAGAGTCCCTCGCTCGCCCGTTTCCGGGAGAGCACGATGGATGCCGAGAGATGGGAAAAGGTATGGACCGCCGCCGGATCGGTGAAATCGTCAGCGGGAACGTAAACCGCCTGTATGGATGTGATCGCCCCCGTGTCGGTATTCGCGATCCGCTCCTCCAGTTTGGAGAGCTCCGTTCCAAGGGTCGGCTGATATCCCAGGCGGGAGGGCATCTGGCCGAGAAGACCGGAGACCTCCGAACCTGCCTGGATGAAACGAAAGATATTATCGATGAGAAGCAGCACGTCCCGGTGCTCGTCGTCCCGGAAATACTCGGCCATAGTCAGAGCGGCGTGGCCGACCCGGAACCGCGACCCCGGAGGTTCGTTCATCTGCCCGAAGACCATCACCATATTCGGAAGGACCCCCGCCTCCTTCATCTCCCGGTAGAGCTCCTCCCCCTCCCGGCTCCGTTCGCCGATACCGCAGAAAAGGCTCACCCCCTCTTCCCGGCCCACCATGTTATGGATAAGTTCTGTGAGGAGTACTGTCTTTCCTACTCCGGCACCGCCGAAAAGTCCCGACTTCCCCCCCCGCTCGAGGGGGACCAGAACATCGATGGCCTTTATTCCCGTCTCGAAGATCTCGGACTTCGTCGAACGGCGGGCCAGGGGAGGAGGATCATTATGGATCGAACGCCACCGGACATCAGAAAGAGGCCCCTCCCGATCGATTGTGTTGCCGAAAACGTCGAACATGCGGGAAAGGATCCCCTTTCCCACAGGGGCCTGAAGGTGATGCCCCGTATCCTCCACGACCATTCCCCGGGCAAGCCCCTGGGTTGGCGTCAGGGAGATGCCCCGGACCACTTTCTCGCTTCGCTGGGAGAGCACCTCGATGATGACCTCTCCCTCCGTACCGGTTCGCAGCATTGTATAGATGGGGGGAAGGTTATCTTCGAAGCGGATATCCACTACACTCCCCCGAACAGAAACTATAGTGCCCTGATGAGATGATGAAAGGGTTTTTTCCATTCTATTGTCCTTTCCGGCAGGAAACCCGGATTCGCCTGGTGGAATTACGAAAAAAACGCAAAAGCTCTTTTGAACAAATACCGAAAAAATAAACAAGTATACTGCCAAATGCAGACAAAGACTCTATAACAGTCTTTCCAGTATATCTATATTTAATCTTTATAATAGGCTATGGGAATAAAGATTGTCAAATCAGGAGCAAGGGGCATACAAGAAATGTACGTCGGGGAAGATAAAGCCCCCGCATCCGGCACAGGGAGCGGGAGCCTCTGTTTTTCTTTACCGGAACCATGGGAAAGACATCCTTCCCCGGGTTTTCTCTGCCTCCGGGGAAGCTGCGGCGTTGCCCCCTAGCCTACAGCCTTCGCCGCTGTGTCAAGTTTGTTGTTCAGCCAGTCGAGGATTGTTTTCACCGTCTCCATTGAGCCATCCTGATACCGTCTCAGCCAGAAGGAGTAGAGCCATCCCTCTATTGAAGAATCAAACTCCCCGAGGTAGAGCATGTTGTCTTGAGTCGAAACGTCAAGGGGTGCAACGTAGGCTTTTTCCGTGTTGACCTTTGGAAAGCCCGCAAGATGAAAGGTTTTTCCATTGTTAAGGGATGGCCCGTAGGTATCTCCCGTTTCGAAGATGAGATCAAACTTCTCCTGCCAGTCCTCTCTCGATTTGACCGCCTCATAGTACACCGGCAGCTCCCTGATGAGGGGCTCGAGCCCCAGGGGGAATACCATCTGATAGAGGATATAGTCCCCGAGGTCGAAGGGAGCGTCCGCCGCGTTCAGCGAACCGCTGGAGGAGGCAGCCATAATTATTCGGGCAATTTCGTACCCCTTGTGAATCTGTACCGGCTCCTCGGGGTACTCAAGCTGCCTGAAGACATGGGCCAGACGGATCTTTGCCCGGACCAGCCCCATGAACTTTGCATCCTCTGTCGGGACAGGATCGCCGGACATTGTGATTACCATATTTTCATCGCTCAGGTCCAGATTCACCGAATTGTTGATTGCAGTGAAAATCGCGTCAATGAAAGAACTGCTGCTTCCATCCTCCTCAGCGCTCACTACCTCCGCACAGTGAAAGAACCCGAATACTGCCGCCGCACACACACAAAGAATGACTGCCTTTCTTCTCATCACCGCTCCAACCTTTCCAAAAACAATGATAAGTGCTTTTCCAAAATACTTACAAAGATTCTATCACAAATGTTCTGGAACAAAGACAAGGCGCCCCTCAATTTTTGATGTCACGTTCGGGTGATGCCTGAGCCACTCTTCCAGAACTCCGGATTCTGAAGTGGCCACAACCTTCGGATTTCCCAGGGCCACGAGCTCCTCACCGGAAATATTCAGGTTTGCCTTTGAATTATTAAAATGATACCCCTGCAGAGTAATGGTATACCTTTCATCGTCAGCAACGGGAAGGCCATCCACGTTCAAGGACAATAATTTTGACTCTACATCGGAATATACAGCCTTCACTCTGCTGTTAACTTGAAAACACTCACCCTCACCATTCCGATTCTCAGTCCGCATAATGTGAGAAAACACTCTTTTTAAATTTTCACCATTGATACAATACCTGGTCAGACTATCATCATAGGGATAGCAAGCTTTCAAATCCCCCAGGGTCACCACAGGTCCGAGTTCGCTCCCCCGTATGGAGCCGGACCCGATAAGGATGACGTCTGTTTCCGCCGTTTCTGCCAAAGCATCGGCAATCATGTTGCCCAGAGTCGTCTCCCTTTCCCTTTGGGGATGAAGGAGTTTCTCAGAAAAACGGGTTATTATAGAATTATATTTCGCATCAACTTTCTTTTTATATTCATGGATGAATTTTTTAAGGGATACATCCTCTTCTGAAGTCCTGCTGCTGATGGGAACCAATTCCCATTTCCAGTCAATTATTGAGTTTGTCGCATCTTCAACCACTATATCAAACCTGCCTATTTGATCTGTACCGACCCCTGCCTGAGCAATCAAAATATTGTTAACGACGGCCGGCTGTTCCAAAATTGTATGGGAATGGCCGCCGAGGATCATATCCACCCCCCAATCGGGATTTAGCATTTCAGCCAATTCAACATCCGACTCAAATCCGATATGTGTAACGGCAACGGTCAAGTCGATATCGTCATGCTTATAGGCGTTGCAGATTTTTCCTATTTCTGCAGCTGCATCTTCTATTGAAACAAAAGTCCCTATCAAATTATCACTTGCAAGGGTATCCATAACCTTTTCGGTAGTAACTCCAATAAAGAGAATGTTATAACCTGCTACATTCATTATCAAATAGGGTTTCATTAACCGCTTGCCGTATTGTTTTATATACAGGTTGGCGTTTACAATCGGGAAATTTGCCATTTTCTCAAGAAAGAGCAGATGGGGAAGGCCGTAATCGAGTTCGTGATTTCCAAGGGTAACCACGTCGGGGGAGAGGAAATTCATTATTTCTATGGTGGAGACACCCTTGTATTCAGAATCTATCAAAGATCCCTGGACCATATCACCCGCAATTACATAGATGACATACTCTTCCTCCTCTCTCACCTTATTGAGATACCCTGAAAGAAGCGCCAGGCCCCCGATGAGATGGCCATCTCCCTCCTGAACTTCGGCTAAAAAATCTCCGTGCATATCATTGGAGTGTAAAATCGTAAATTTTTTAGTCTTTTTTTTCATATTCCCTTCCCTCCTGTTCTGAAAAACCTGCTCTTCAACAGGCTTTTCAGCCCTCAAAAGCTTCCGGCTCTAAGGATAGATCCGGTGTACAAGGGTAGACACAGCAGGATGAATTCTTCCGGAAAATTTTTGATGGTTGATGCTAAAGCAGTATCATAGCATTCTTCACCCGAAATTACGGAAGACTCTCCGGTTAACAAAAACAACTATGCCCTGCCCCGCAGCGGAGGCACCGAGGTACTAAGGACAGGAAGCAGCGAGTTTTTTTGGAAAAAACGGAAAGGGTATATACAGAAAACAAAAGCGGACTCTATTTTTAATCAGAGAAATGTTTTTGAATTTCAGCTTTATCTTTTATGCCGGCACTCAACAATACTGCCAATTTTACCCTGGCTTTTTTACTTTCATAACTACCGCCTATAACTACCCCTCTATTTTTAAGGTCAGTTTCACTTCCTGTGTAGTTATAAACAGGGTATACCACCCCTTCATCACAACTGGTTGTTAAGACTACAACAACCCCTGCCTCAATCGCTTCTGTAACAGCTTCTGCAACTTTAATAGCTACCTGCCCTCTTCCTGCCCCTTCAACAATAATTCCTTCTGCTTTATTTTCAATTGCACATCTAATAAACTCTCCATCTGTGTCCAAACCACATTTCACCATATAAATTAATGGTATTTCTCTTTTTAAGGAATAAACTTCACGCCTGACGGGCTTCACATAATATAGCACATCATCCCTATCAACTATACCTAAGTATCCATAACCATAACTTCCAAAACCATTTACATTATAAGAGTGAATTTTCTTAACATGTCTTGCCATAAATATTTTTTCATTAAAAACAACCAAACAACCTAAATCATGGCTATTTCTGCTATTCGCCACTAAGATAGCTTGCCGTAAGTTTACTATTGAATCAGATCCCAGTAAATTAGGGCCTCTTTGTGCTCCCGTAACAACAACCGGTCTTTTATTCCCTATCGTCAAATCTAAGAAATAGGCCACTTCTTCCAAGGTGCTGGTGCCGCATGTTACAACTACGCCGTTGACATCATCATTCTCATATATTTCTTCAATTCTTGTTTTAAGTTCCAATAAATTTTTCCACGATATTTGCGGACTGGGGAGTTGAAAAACGGATTCAACTATGAGGTCTATATCTAAACGAATATCAGCTAATTTTAATAATTCCTCCCCGCTTAATGCTCCTGGTCTCATAAAACCACTTTCATCTTTAAGACTGGCAATTGTACCCCCTGTTGTCAATATAACTACCTTTCTCATAGTCTTCTCCTCTTTACCCTTTCCTTATTTTCAAGTCACGGCTGACGAAATCTGGATGCAAAGGGCATTCTCGCTGATCCCTATGTACGGGCCAGCATGACGGATTCAACGGAATCCTCCCATTAGGGATTCCTTTTGTCGTTGAGGAGAAAACCTCCTCATGAAGGATTTTTATTCTTCCGTTTCTCTCTTCAGGTGTGATATTCATGGGTAAAAGCAGCAGCTGCGAGTGAAGATATTCTCCTCTTCTTCGCACCAGTTTCAGACAGGGAGTTTTGATGGAGAGCCGGACTTCCAGTTTGTTCCATAGGAGTCTCTCTTCTTTGAGTATGACCCAGCGGAAATAATAAATCGTCCCCCGCTGCTCGATGAACGGAACATCAGTTTGCAACTCTTTGGGTGCGGAACGCCTTTGGGGTACCTTTGGAGCAAGATGTCTGCCATTGTTTTATTGTGTTTCCAAATGGCGGAGAAGGTGGGATTTGAACCCACGGGACAGCAAAGCCGCCCAATTGATTTCGAGTCAATCGCCTTCGACCACTCGGCCACTTCTCCGCACGGAAAAACATTATACACATTCTTTCGGACCTTGCCAACAGCCGCGAGAATTTTTGTTGTTAACTACTGATAAGTTCACAGTCACGAGAATTTTGCTCTTCAGTATTTTTCTGAGGATTTTATAAAAGCCATGGAGTGCCCCACACTGGAAAAAATCCTGGTCGCAGAACAAACGAAGAGGAAGAGGGTTTTTGCGGGTTTCGAAAAATTTTGTTTTCGGGTCTGGCAAACCGGGCAGGCTATGATATAATATTCGCCGTTGAGCGGAGAAGTGGCCGAGTGGTCGAAGGCGGGCGCTTGGAGAGCGTCCGAACCGCGAGGTTCCGTGGGTTCAAATCCCA
>JALHFZ010000126.1 GCA_022837505.1 Synergistaceae bacterium | reverse complement strand
AATGTGATGATTCCCACCAGCAGCCCGTACTCGTTCAGCACCACAGCGAGGGTCTCCCCTTTCCCCTTGAACTGGTCCATGGCCTCCGCCAGGGTCAGGGTATCGGGGATGATCAGGGGAGGTCGGATTGCCGGGCCGTCCTGAAGGAGCAGATCATGCCCCTTGAGGACCCGTTCGAGAAGGACCTTTGAATCCACATAGCCGACCACATGATCGATATCCTTCTCGCAGATGACGTAGGTGGAATGGGGGGAGGCGACGATCTTCTCCCGGATGCTCTCCTCCTTTTCGTCCATCCGGAAGAAGACCACGTTGTCCCTGGTGGTCATGGCGGAAGGAACCATACGGATATCCAGCTCGAAGACGTTGTCGATGAGGATCTTCTCCTGGGCTCTCAGCAGCCCCGCCATGGTGCCCGCCTCCATCATGGCGTAGAGATCGTCGGGAGTGATGTCCTCCTTCCGCATATCCGGCATGCCGAGCCATTTGCAGATCAGGCCGCTCAGGGCGTTGAAGGCCCAGGCCAGGGGGGCCATCAGCAGTATAACCCGCCGCATCTTATCAATGAGCCGCAGGGCGACCTTCTCGGGCATGGCCATGGCAATTCGCTTGGGGATAAGGTCGGCGAAGAGGACGAAGAACATGGTCACTGCGAGAAAGGGAAGAATGGAGGCGATCTTCGTTCTTACCGACAGGGAGAGGGAGAGGGGAAGGAGGTCCATGAAATGGGGGGAAAGAAGGGACTCCCCCACGATTCCCGCGAGAATGGCAATGGCGTTCAGCCCGATCTGGACCGTGGTGAAATATAGCCCCGGCTGCTCCTGGAAGGCGATGATCTGGGAGGCCCGGGCATCACCCTTTTCCACCATCCCCTTCAGCTTCAGCCGTCTCGACGCCGCAAGGGAAATCTCGGCAAAGGCGAAGAACGAACTCAGCAGCGCCAGGAAGATGATGATCAGAATTCCGTACATGATAGATGTTCCTCCTCTTCAGTTGTAACCGGTGCAATGATAATCGAAAGCCCCCTTCAACGCCATGGGGCCGGCGGGGAGAAGGAGGAAAATCTTTATAAAATGAAAAAACCTCAGCGAAGATCCCCTGACTCTGGTGAACAGGAGCTTCCGGCAGGAATCGTGGAATTTCCCGGGAGAAAAACATTTGCTCGGATATTGAAATGAAATTCATCGTATGATAGGATGAATTTATCTTATTCGAAAGAGAGGTGCGCCATGGCCACGCCGCTGAGAGCGAAAAAATTGACGGAACTGCTCATCGATGAGATCAAAGTTCTTATAGAAGCAGATCAGCTCCAGCCGGGAGACCGGATTCCCACAGAGCAGAAACTCATGGAGATATTCAAGGTCAGCCGGACCTGCGTCCGGGAAGCCCTCTCCGTTCTGCGCCAGGAGGGGTTAATCGATATAATTCAGGGGAAAGGAACCTTTTTGAAGAACCGCTACACCCCTCTTCCCGACGTCAATGGCCCGTCCTCTCAGGGTCTGGCTTCCTTTATGGAGGCCCGGAAAATCCTCGAGTGCAGTCTGGCCCGCCTCGCTGCAGAAAGGGCCTTGCCGGAAGATATCGACAAAATGAGCGCTGCCGTGAAGATCCTTGAAGATGAAGGGCAGGGCACTCAGTCTGAGAAGGTCATCGAGGCAGATCTCGACTTTCACTACGCCCTCGCCAGCGCCTCTGCAAACCCCGTTCTTCTGAATCTTTTGCAGCAAGTTGATTCCCACCTGCAGAAAGGACGTTCCACCACGATCAGCTTCCCTCTGGGAAGAAAGAAAGCTCTTGAAGGGCATCGAAAAATTCTGGAGGAAATACGGTCGAAAAACCCCAATGGTGCGGCTCTGCAGATGGAACAGCATATTGAGGCCATCGAAAAAGCTCAGAAAAAAATTACGGCTCTCCAAAGTCTTCCTTAATGAAGGGTACCCTTTCTCGAATAGGGGAAAAAACATCCGAAAGCGCTTTTGAATGGATTCTGCCCTTCAATCTTCCAAAGGCAAAAGGGCGGAGAAAGGTTTTTTCCATGAAAAAACCAAGCAGGGAGGCTGCAAAGTGAAGTCATCCGTTTCGAAAACCGCAGGAAGTATTATTACCGTTCTGGCAGTATTGATGGGAACCTTTCATATCTACACCGCTTTTTTCGGCGTCCTTACCGCTCTCTGGCAGCGAAGCATTCATCTTACTTTCGGTCTGGTAATATGTTATCTCACAGCATACCGCTGCACCCGGTCAAAAACATCCGCCCTTTACTCTCTCTTTTCCATTGCCGCCGCGCTCTTCTGCCTCGGCCATTTCCTCGTCAATTTTCAGGACATGATCCTCAGGTTCGGTGAACCCAATACCACCGATCTCATTGCAGGCTCCCTTCTCATCCTTCTTGTTCTTGATTTTGCCCGCCGCACCGTAGGGCTGATCCTTCCCGGGATAGCGGCGGTCTTTCTCCTCTACGCCGTAGGAGGGCCCTGGCTGCCCGGCATCCTGTGGCACCGGGGATACGATCTCACCCGCATCATCTACCAGATATCTTTAAGCACCGAGGGAATCTTCGGCATCCCCCTCGGCGTATCGGCAAGCTACGTCTTTATCTTCGTCCTCTTCGGCGCCTTTCTCGAGAAAACCGGAGCAGGACAGTTTTATATCGATTTTGCCGTCAAGGCAGTGGGGAAAAGCGCCGGAGGTCCGGCCAAGGCAGCCGTTGTAGCCAGCAGTCTCTTCGGTTCGGTCTCGGGCAGCGCCGTCGCTAATGTGGCTGGTACCGGGGCGGTGACCATTCCCCTCATGCGCTCCATCGGATACCGCCCCGAATTCGCCGCCGCCGTGGAGGCTGTTGCCTCCACGGGAGGGCAGATCATGCCGCCCCTCATGGGAGCCGCGGCCTTCATCATGGCGGAAATCCTGGCCATTCCCTATTACCAGGTGGCCCTAGGTGCGCTGATTCCGGCACTCATCTTCTACGGTACGGTCTTCACCATGGTTCACTGCCGGGCGAAGGTATTGAATCTATCGGGGTCTCTCGGGGACACCCTGCCGAAAATGGGACTTCTGCTGAAGCAGTCGGGCATTTATTTCCTCCCCCTCGCCGTCCTCATCTACTTCATGATCATCGCTCAGTATTCGGTCATGAAGGCAGCAGTCTACTCTCTTCTCGCCACCCTGG
>JALHFZ010000125.1 GCA_022837505.1 Synergistaceae bacterium | reverse complement strand
GAACTGAGAATGAGCGGATTTACGATTCCTTTCTCGAGCTTGAGAGGTGGATGAAGATGCTTGTCGCCCGGGGGCAGAAGCTCGGCGCCCTGCGGAAGGATATGCCCCTCGAGCTTTTGATGAATATTGTGCAGAGTCATGGATATGCCATGGATTCGTGGCTTTTTTCCAGAATTGAGAAGGGCGAAGATGTGGATTTGGAGTGGTTTGTCGGCTTCGCCATGGATATGTATCAAAGAATTCTGTCCCCCGAAGGGGCGAGGTGAGGTCAATGTTCAAAAAAATACTGTCGAAACTGAATGTGGTCTTATGGGTTGTTCTTCTTATTGCAGGAGCGATTTTAATGGGCCTGCGGATTCAAAGCAAGCTCGAGGAGTCTGCCGCCAACGCCGCAGCCCTTGAGAACCGGGAGGAGACGGCCGTCCCCGTGGATGTGGAGGTCCTCTTCCTCACCGACTGGGAGATCTGGCGGAGCTACTACGGCCAGTCGAAGGCCGGAAGCAGCCAGACGGTGACCTCCTATGTGCGGGAGATCGTCCAGGAAGTGAACGTCCAGATCGGCGACCGGGTGAAGAAGGGGGACGTGCTTCTCACCCTCTCCTCGGGGGATTACCGGGCCACCGCTGCGGCCGACCGGGCGAATTACGAGGATGCCGTCCGGGACTATAAGAGGCTCTCCGAGCTGCAGAAATCCGGCGGCGTCTCGAAGTCTCAGGTGGAGCAGGCCTATTCCCGGATGAAAAGCGAGGAGGCCAAGCTGAAGGCATCCCAGTCCACCCTCTCCCGCACCCAGGTGAAGGCCAGCATCAACGGCATCGTGGCCTCCCGGATGGTGGAACCCGGCGAGGTGGCGGCCAACGGCGTGCCCCTTCTGACCATCATCAATCTTGACGAACTCGAGGCGGAGATCATGGTCTCGAGGAAGGATATTCAGAATCTCAATCTGAAGACCCCCGTTCAGGTGGTCAGCGACGGCCAGATGTCCCCCTGCCGCATCAAGCGGATCAGCCCGGAGGCTGCGCCGGGGTCGGGGCTCTACCCTGTGGTGGTCTGCCTCGACGGGCTTGACGTCCTTCCCGGAACCCACGTGGAGGCCCGCTTCATGGTGGAGCACAAAAAGGACCTTATCGTCATCCCCTCCAACCTCGTCCAGAGGCGGGGAGACAAGGCCTATGTCTACGTGGTGGAGGGAGATCGGGCGAAGCTGCGGGAGATTGTGCAGGGAGAGGGGCAGAACGGCTCCCTTGCGGTGGAAAAAGGACTCTCCGCCGGGGACCTGCTCGTGGTGCGGGGAAACAACCTTCTCTTCGACGGTGCCCTGGTCTCGATCTCAGAAAAAACGGAGGCCTCTGCCGCCAGTAAGAAAGACGGCAAGTAGCCATGGGCGGACTCGTACGGTTCTGCATCAAGCGGCCCGTCTTCACATGGGCCATGGTCCTCGTCTTCGTCCTTCTCGGGGTGACGAGCTACTTCAAGCTGCCTGTGGCCCTTCTGCCAAAGGTGGATATCCCCGTGGTCTTTGTCCAGACAATCTACCAGGGGGCGAGCCCCGTGGAAGTGGAGCAGCTCGTGACGAAGCCCATTGAGGATGCCCTCGCGGACCTCGAAGGGCTGGATAAGATCTCCAGCTATTCCGCCGAAAGCACCTCCTTCGTCGTCCTTGAGATGGAGGTCGACGTGGACGTCGACCAGGCCCTCGTGGACGTGGCGAACAAGGTGAAGAGCGCAAGAAACCAGCTCCCCGATTCAGTGGACGAGCCCCTCTTCAAGAAGGTGGACGTCAACGCCATGCCCTTCCTCATCATCTCCTTCAAGAGCACCCTCCCCGAGAAGGAGGCCAAGAAGGTCATCGAGGACAACATCGTCCCCCTTCTCTCCCGGGTGGACGGAGTGGGGCAGACGAGCGTCTCCGGAGGACGGGACAGGGAGATACGGATTCTTCTCGACCCCGTGGCCCTCAGCGACTACAAGGCGAATATCCAGTCCATCGCCGCTGTGGTGGCGGCAAACAACGTGACCAACCCCTCGGGGTACATCACCCAGGAGAAGGACGAAACCTGGCTTCGCCTCGTGGGTGAATTCAACACCGTGGAGGAGCTTGAAAACATCATGATCCCCACATCCTCGGGGAACCCCGTCCGGCTGCGGGATCTCGGCAGGGTCATCGACAGCGAGGAGGACGTCCGCTCCATCGCCCGGGTGAACGGCGAGCCGGTCATCCAGGTCCGGATCAGCCCCCGGCCGAACTCCGACGTGGTGAAGTCGGGGGAGCAGATAAAGAAGGAGCTCGAAAAGGTCCTCAAGGCCATGCCGGATTTCTCGGCGGAGATCGCCTTCGACGACTCCCTCTTCGTGGAGGCCTCGGTGAAGAACGTCCTCCGGGACATGATGTTCGGAATCATCCTGACCGCCGTGGTGCTCTACCTCTTTCTGAAGCGCTTCTCCGCCACCTTCATCGTGGCCATCGCCATGCCCGTGGCCCTCTTTTCAACCTTCACCCCCCTGGTGCTCCACGGCTATTCGCTGAATATCATGAGCACCCTGGGGCTGGCCATCTCCATGGGCGTGCTGGTGAACAACTCCATTCTCATCATCGAGAACATCTACCGCTTCCGGGATATGGGGTATTCCCCCGAGGAGGCGGCGGAAAAGGGGACGGTGGAGATCTCCCTCTCGGTCATCGCCGGCACGGCCACGAACCTGGGGGTCTTCCTTCCCGTGGCAATCATGACGGGCATCGCCGGGCAGTTCCTCGTGCAGTACGCCATGACCATCGTCTACGCGACCCTCTTCTCCCTGTGGGTTTCCCTCACCCTCACCCCCTCCATGGCGGCCCGCTTCAAGCCCGACAAGGGGACGCCCCGGCTGGGAAAGTTCCTCTGCGGATGGTGGGATTGGATCTACTCCGGCTTTGAAAAGCTCTTTATCTTCTTCCTGCGGCGCTCCCTGGCTCACCCCGTGATCACCATCTTCGTCTTCCTCGGCCTGACCTTCGGGGCCGTGAAGATGGCGGGGCTCATCGGGGCGGAGTTCATGCCCCGGACGGACAGCGGCAGCATGACGGTGAATATCACCCTGCCGAGCAACACCCCCATCTGGGTGACGGAGGACCGGGCGAAGGAGGTAGAGAAGCAGATCCGCGAGACCTACCCCAAGGTGCAGAACATAGTCTCCACCATCGGCGCCTCGGGGGTGAACCAGGG
>JALHFZ010000124.1 GCA_022837505.1 Synergistaceae bacterium | reverse complement strand
TAGAGTTCAGGGACCTTATACATTAAGTTTTCTGGAAATATGCCAAAGGGAAGGTGATTCCCCGTGACTGAGCATTTGTATGATTATGATCCGGCAGCCGTACTGGACAGCGATGAAGGGATTGCCCTGTTTATGGCCGATGCCTTCGAGACCGGAGATGCCGGCTACATCGCCAGGGCTTTGGGTGTGATCGCCCGGGCCAAAGGGATGAGCCGGGACTTCCGCGAGGCAACACATAATGATTGATGCAGAAGAATACAAGAGTGTCTGGGATACCTTGTCCGATACTCCTAAAGAAGGGGCTAATCTTCGTCTCCGGTCTGAACTGATGAGCGAGGTGAGTTCCTTTATCGAGGACCGGCACTGGACTCAGAGCGAGGCGGTAGCCCGCTGCGGAATAACCCAACCCCGGACGGCCGACCTGCTGCGGGGAAGGATCTCCAAATTTTCCCTCGACGCCCTCGTCAATATCGCTGCGTCTCTCGGGCTTACCGTCCGGATGAGGGTCGGCACACCCTGATAGTTCCCTTCTCTGCGGCGATGCTTTAGAGAGGGCTCTTCCTGATCGAAAGCCGAAACGCAGAAAGCCCCCGAAAGCGGAATGTTCCGCCGCCGGGGGCTTTTTCTTTGACACAAATCAGAGAGCGTTCTTGCTGTACTGTTCGCGGATTCCCTTCACTGCCGCCGCGAGGGCGTCAGGTTCGAGAACCATCTCCATCATGCTGATCTGCTCTTCCCAGGCTGCGGGGTCGCATTCTTCCCGAATTTCGCTTTCGAAAATGTGGTACACGGGGAGTCCCAACGAGACTCCCGCGAGGGGTCCTGCATAGGTCGGATCGCCGTTGCTCACGGTCTCGGCGTAGATCTCCGCGCCTTCGGCGTCGGAGGAACCGAGGATGACGACTACCTTGTCGGCTCCGAACTTCTCAGCGGCATCCTTGATGCGCTGCTGATTCTGCAGGTCCATCGCTCCGGCGGCGGTTCAGACGAAGCACTCCGTCACCGAAAAAGTGATATCCGCCCCGCTGTTCTTGAGGCATGCCTCCATGGCGGGTCCCGGAACGCCGTCCCGCTCACCGAGGAGAAGCAATTTTTTTCCTGTAAGTTTTCCCATATTTTCACCTCCCTTCGTTCATCAAGAGTACATTCAAATAGGCTTTCCGTCCAGAGCCTGGAGGGTACTTTCCCCTACAGAGCCGTCTTTTCGCAGGCCTCCCGAAGGAGGGAGAGGGGGATGTCCCTTCTCAGTTCGCAGGGTGCATCCCTTCGAGGGAGGACGAGTCCGAGGGATCCCCGGAGGTTTTTTTTATCCCGCAGCAGGAAGGGGGCGATCTCCTCCCATGGGCGGTCGGGACGGGTCGGCAGGCCGAAGGTTTTCAAAAGCCTCTCCAGGCGGGTGATATGTTCCTCGTCCAGTTCTCCGAGCCGGCAGGCCAGTCGGAAGGCGACCATCATTCCGGCGGCCACGCCGTCGCCGTGCTTCCACTTTTCGTACCCTCCCGCAGCCTCGAGGGCGTGCCCCACGGTGTGCCCCAGGTTGAGCCGGGCCCGGATGCCCCTTTGCTCCCGTTCGTCCTGGGCGGCCACCGCCAGTTTCATTTTGGCGCACCGGGCGACCACTTCTTCGAGAAGGGGAGGGGAGCGGCGGAGAATTCCTGAGGCGTTCTCCTCGAGCCAGGAGAAAAAATTCCAGTCCTCTCCGGCGCCGTATTTTACGACTTCCGCCAACCCCTGGCGGAAATCCCCGTCCTTCTGGGACGCAAGACAGTCGATATCGGCGAAGACCCATTCAGCGGGGTGAAAGGCCCCGACGAGGTTCTTGCCCTCCGGAAGGTTCACTCCGGTTTTTCCTCCCATGGAGCTGTCCACCTGGGCGAGAAGGGTGGTGGGGCACTGGACGAGGCGGATTCCCCGGAGCCACGTGGCGGCGGCGAACCCGGCCGCATCCCCCACGGCCCCCCCTCCGAGGGCGATCAGTGTGCCCGACCGGTCCACGGAATGTTCCCCGAGGAAGGAGTAAATTTTCGCCACGGAGGAGAGGGTTTTTCCCTCCTCGCCCTGAGGAAGGAGAAAGGTCCGTCCGGCGGCGCCGAGGGAGCTCCCGAAGAGGGAGGAGGTCATTTCGTCGGCGGCGACGGCCCAGGAGTCCTGAGGGGAGAGGTAGCGGAAGACCCGGGAGAGCACCCCTCTTCCGACGACGACCGTGGTGGGGAAGCCTTCCGCCTCGAGCCGGGAATCCCGGGCTTTTCCGAATTCCCCGGAGGGTGTCATCGGGCGATCTGCAGCTCGGGAACGGCCCGTTCCTCCCGCAGGAGGGAGGCCATTCGGGAGACCGTACTCATGAGGCGGGAGAAATCGTCGAGGTCGAGGGACTGGGGGCCGTCGCAGAGGGCTTTTTCGGGAGCGCAGTGGACCTCGAGAAGAAGGCCGTCCGCTCCGGCGGCCAGGGCCGCGAGGCTCATGGGAAGGACCAGGTCCCGCCGTCCGGTGCCGTGGCTCGGGTCCACCACTATGGGAAGATGGGTCAGGGATTTTACGAGGGGGATGACGCTGAGGTCGAGGGTGTTGCGGGTGTTTTTATCGAAGCTTCGAATTCCCCGTTCGCAGAGGATGACCCGGCTGTTTCCCCCCGCGAGGATGTACTCCGCCGCGCAGAGCCATTCCTCCACCGTGGCGGCCATCCCCCGCTTCAGCAGCACGGGCCTGTTCAGCCCGCCGAGGGTCTTGAGAAGGGAGAAGTTCTGCATATTCCGCGTCCCCACCTGGAGGATGTCCACATGGGGGGCGACCCATTCCGCCTCTTCGGAGGACATGACCTCGGTGATCACGGGAAGCCCCGTGACGTTCCGGGCCTCCATGAGGAGGGCGATCCCCTCGCTGCCCATCCCCTGGAAGGCGTAGGGGTGGGATCGCGGCTTGAAGGCCCCGCCCCGCAGCACCCGGGCACCCCCCCGCTTCACCCCCAGGGCCGTCTCGATGAGCTGCCCCCGGCTTTCCACCGCGCAGGGTCCGGCCATGACCACGGGGTCTCCGCCTCCGATCTCAAGGGATTGAGCTATCTTCATTGGTTTTGACGGGCCCCCTATCTGCAGGCTGGCAAGGGGGTAGCAGCAGTCCGTCCTATGTACGCGCCCCACTCCGGGGAGGGAGGAAAGGGGGGTGAAAGGGGAGATTCCTTCGGCATCGGCCACGATATAGGATGCTTTTT
>JALHFZ010000123.1 GCA_022837505.1 Synergistaceae bacterium | reverse complement strand
GATGACCTTATCCCTGTCCCACTTTGGGATGACTTTATCGCAGTCCGACCACAAATTTCGATCACCCCCTGTCAATAACCAGTGACTCCTTCACCCCCTTGACAATATCTGGAATGGCATGTACGATTGCCGCAACTTCGAAGAGCGTCCATGGATCAGGGAGTTCGGCGAAGAATAACCAGTCAAAGGGTCTCGAAAGACGATATTGAAGCGAAGGAGGAACCCCCGGTGAATACACTTTCCGCGAAGACGCGCTCCGCCAGTACAATCGCCATCGCCATTATTATTATTATTCGCTGCGGGATTTCCCCCGGAGCGCTTCTCGTCGTGTAGACCGACGAAGAGCCTTCCGACCGGGATCCCCGCATCATAGGGGGATCCCGGTTTTTTTATGGGCGGAGTTTGCGGAATTCTGAAAAAAACGGACAAGAGGAGGAGAGCTGCATGGAACGGACCATCGGAGTAGTGGCGGAGAACAGCCCGGGAGTTTTTTCGCGCATATCGGGGCTCATGGAGCGAAGAGGGTTTCAGGTAAAGGGTGTCACTGCGGGCATCACAGACCATCCGGGGCGTTCCCGCTTCACTCTCGTCATCGGCGGAGACGACCGGAAGGCATCCCAGGCGGTGCGGCAGATACGGAAGATGGTGGAGACCGTCGAAGTCTCCGATCTCAGCTCGGGGCTCTGCGTGGAGAGGTGCATGATGCTGCTGAAGTTCTCCCTCACCTCGGAAAAGCGGGAGGAACTCCTGAACGTCATGAAACAGTTCCCCCACTCGGTGGCGGAAGAGCACGGCGACACGGTGATCCTTGAGATGATGGGCACACGGGAGAGTACGGACGCATGCCTCGAAGCGGTGCGCCATCTCGGACTCGTCGAAGCGGTGAAGAGCGGCCCTCTTGCCCTCGACGCCAGGGCAGCGACCGCTGCATTCTAGAGCATCTGCATCAGAAACTACATTCGAAAGGGAGTTGGACTGAATTATGACAAAGGTACTCTACGACAAGGACGCGAACATGAAGCTTCTCGAAGGCAAGACGGTGGCCGTGCTGGGCTACGGAAGCCAGGGGCATGCCCATTCCCAGAATCTGCGGGACAGCGGAGTCTCCGTAGTGGTGGGCCTCCACGAGGGAAGCAGGTCACGGGCCACCGCCGAGAAGGACGGGTTCGAGGTCTACACCGTCGGCGAGGCGACGAAGCGGGCCGACGTGGTGATGTTCCTCATGCCCGACCATGTGCAGGGGGACATTTACCGCACCCAGGTCGCCCCGAACCTTAAAAAGGGCGCGGCCCTCGCCTTCGCCCACGGCTTTTCGGTCCACTTCAGCCAGGTGGAGCCGGGCAGAGAGAATGACGTCTTCATGGTCGCCCCGAAGGGTCCCGGACACCTTGTCCGCCGCATGTACACCGAGGGGCGGGGGGTTCCCTGCCTCCTTGCGGTCGAGCAGGACGCCTCCGGGCAGGCCCGCGAACTCGGCCTCGCCTACGCCTGCGCCATCGGCGGCGGACGGGCAGGGGTGCTCTCCACCACCTTCAAGGAGGAGACGGAGACCGATCTCTTCGGCGAGCAGGCCGTCCTCTGCGGTGGCATCACCGAGCTGATCAAGGCGGGATTCGACACCCTCGTCGACGCCGGATATCAGCCGGAGATCGCCTACTTCGAGTGCCTCAACGAGATGAAGCTGATCGTCGACCTGATGTACGAAGGGGGCATGGGGTGGATGCGCTACTCCGTCAGCGACACGGCGAAATACGGCGACCTCACCGCGGGGAAGAAGGTCATCGACGGCCACGTCCGGCAGAAGATGAAGGAGCTGCTTGACGACGTCCAGGACGGTTCCTTCGCGAAGGACTGGATCCTCGAGAACCAGTGCGGCCGCCCGCGGATGAAAAAGTGGCTTGACCGGGAGAACGAGCACCCCATCGAGGCGGTGGGGCGGGAGCTCCGGGGAATGATGCCCTGGATGGACGCCAAGTCCGCGCCCGGCAAGTAGACAACGGAACATACCCTGCATGAGAGAGGAGAGAGGAGCATGAAGATGAACGGAGCGCAAATGGTTGTGAAAGCTCTTGAGCTTGAGGGGGTCCGCTGTGTTTTCGGGATACCCGGGGGCTCGGTAATTCCCCTCTACGACGCCCTGTACGATGCTCCCTTTCCTCACATCCTCGTGCGGCACGAACAGGGGGCGGCCCACGCAGCAGACGGCTACGCCCGGGTGACGGGCGAACCGGGGGTCTGCATCTGCACCTCCGGCCCGGGATTCACCAATATCCTCACCGGACTGGCCACGGCGTTTCTCGACTCCATTCCCATGGTGGCGATCACGGGGCAGGTCTCAACCACGCTCATCGGCACCGACGCCTTCCAGGAGGCCGACACCTTCGGCAGCAGCCTCCCCACAGTGAAGCACAGCATTCTGGTGCGCTCGGCGGAGGAGATCCCCGGGGCTATCCGCGGAGCCTTCGAACTCGCCGTCTCGGGACGGCCCGGCCCCGTCCTGATCGACCTCCCCGTGGACATCCAGAGGGCCGAGGGGGATTTCATCCGTCCGGAGGGGCAGCTCTTCTCCGGGCATCATCGGAAGAGCGTCCAGGACATCTCCCGCCTCGGCGAGGCGGTCGAGCTCCTGAAGAGCTCCCTCCGCCCAGTTATCCTCGCCGGAGGGGGGATCATCTCCTCCGGGGCGACCCCCCAGCTCCTCCGTCTGGCTGAGAAGATGCACCTGCCCGCAGCCACCACGCTCATGGGGAAAGGGGCCTTTCCGGAGACCCACCCCCTCGCCCTCGGCATGGCCGGTATGCACGGCACCCCCGGGGCGAACACCGCCCTCTCCGAGGCCGACGTCATCGTCGCCGTGGGTGCGCGCTTCAGCGACCGGACTACCGGGAAGGTCTCCGAATTCGCAAAGAATGCGGCGGTGATCCATATCGACCTCGACGACGCGGAGATCGACAAGATCGTGGGCTGCGCCGTCGCCCTCGTGGGCGACGCCGCATCCGTCCTTGAGCGTCTCACGGACGAGCTGCCGGAGGTGAGCGGACGGGAGTGGGCCGATTATCTCCGGGAAAGGATGGAGGCCATGCCCCTTTTCGACCCCGGCGAGAGCGCCTTTGTCCCTTCGGCGATCTTCCGGGCCGTTCAGCTCAGGGCTCACGAGCAGGCCATAGCCGTCACCGACGTGGGGCAGAACCAGATGTGGGCCGCCCTCTTCTGGAAAAGCACCCACCCCCGGACCTTTCTCACCTCCGGCGGCCTCGGAACCATGGGGTACGCCCTCCCCGCCGCCATGGGCGCCTCCCTTGCCCGGGGCAAAA
>JALHFZ010000122.1 GCA_022837505.1 Synergistaceae bacterium | reverse complement strand
GAAGCCCTTCCGGAGGGCGTCCATGCTCGACCTCGTGACGGAGTACACCGGGACGGACTTCCGGACCGTCAAGGACGACGAGGAGGCCCGGCGGATCGGCCGGGACCGGGGGATCGATCTCAAGGGGACGGAGAGCCGCTTTACGGTGCTCAACCTCATGTTCGAGACCTTTGTGGAGGAAAAGCTGATTCAGCCGACCTTCGTCCTCGGCCACCCCACGGAGATCTCCCCCCTGGCCAAACGGGACCCTGAAAACCCCGATTATACCCGGCGATTCGAGCTCTTCATCTGCGGCAAGGAGGTCGCCAACGCCTTCAGCGAACTGAATGACCCCCTCGACCAGAGACTGCGCTTCGAGGATCAGCTCAGAAAAAAGGACGAGGGGGATGATGAGGCCCACGATTTCGACGAGGACTTCATCAACGCCATTGAGATGGGCCTTCCACCCACGGGGGGCCTCGGAATCGGCGTTGACCGCCTCGTCATGTTCCTGACGGATTCCCGGTCTATCCGGGATGTCATCCTCTTCCCCACCATGAAGCCTCTTCCCTCGAAAACCAGGGATGAGGGTGAGGAGGAAAATCATCAGGAGGGGTGAGTTCCATGGCAGCCGAACACCCTGATCAGCTTCCGGCCGTTCCGGAAGAGACACGGCTCCGGGCGGCCTTCCTTCAGAGGGAACTCGCCCGCCACGCGTCTCTGTACTATGTCCTCGACTCTCCGGAGATACCCGACGACGAATATGACGCCCTCTATCGGGAGCTCCGGGAGCTCGAGGAGCGCTTCCCCTCCCTTCAGAAGCCGGACTCCCCCACGAAGCGGGTGGGGGGAAAGGCCTCGGGCCCCTTTGAGCGGGTCGTCCTTGAAGAGCCCATGCTCAGCCTGGACAATGCCCTCTCCCTTGAGGATCTCGATGCTTTTCTTCTGCGCATGGCCCCCGTGGACGAAGGAGGATATGTCTGCGAACTGAAGATCGACGGTCTGGCGGTCTCCCTCCTCTACGAAGAGGGAGTCTTCACCCGGGGAACGACCCGGGGGGACGGCCGGGTCGGAGAGGACGTCACCGTCAACCTCAGGACCATCCGGTCCCTTCCCCTCCGTCTCTCCGGCACTGTGCCGCCCCGGGTGATCCTTCGTGGGGAGGTCTTTATCGACCGGGACAGATTCGCCGCCCTGAACCTTGAAAGGGAGGATCTCGGCGAGCCCCCCTTCGCCAACCCCCGGAACGCCGCCGCAGGGGCCCTCCGGCAGCTTGACTCCGCGGTGGCGGCGGAGCGGCGTCTTTCCATCTATCTCTATTCCCTCCTGTACCCCGGGAAGGCCGGTCTTTTCACCCAGAGAGACCTGCTCGGCTGGATAGAAAAGGCCGGGCTCCCCGTGCAGAGGGCCTGGGGTTTTTGCCCCTCTCCTCAGGAGGTGAGGGAGTTCGTGCTGAAATGGAGGGAAGAGCGCCTCTCCCTTCCCTATGCCACCGACGGCGTAGTGGTGAAGCTCAACGACCTCACCCTCTGGAACCGCCTCGGCTCCACCTCCCACGCCCCCCGGTGGGCCATCGCCTTCAAGTACCCCCCGGAGGAGAAGATCACGAAACTCACGGATATCCTCATCTCCGTGGGGCGCACGGGCGCTCTGACCCCCGTGGCAATCCTCGAACCGGTGACCCTCTCGGGGACGGTGGTGCGGCGGGCGAGCCTCCACAACGAGGATGAACTCAAGAAAAAGGGCGTCCTCATAGGGGATTTGGTCCGGGTCCGCAAGGCGGGGGAGATCATCCCCGAGATTCTCGGGCCGGTCGTTGAGGCCCGCACCGGAGGGGAGAGGGAGTTCTCCATGCCCTCCCTCTGTCCCGCCTGCGGAACCCCCGTGGTCCGTCTCGAGGGGGAGGTCGCCCTCCGCTGCCCCAACCGGAACTCCTGCCCTGCCCAGATAAGGGAGGGGATCGCCCACTTCGCGTCAAGGGGCGGAATGGACATCAAGGGGCTCGGAGACAAACTCATCGCCCAGCTCGTGGACAGGGGGCTCATACGCTCCGTAGCCGATATCTACTCCCTTTCTGAGGAAGGGCTTGCCTCCCTGGACAGGATGGGGGCGAAATCCGCGGCAAACCTTCTCAAGGCAATCCAGGCTTCAAAGGAGCGTCCCTTCTCCCGCCTTCTCGCCGCCCTCGGCATCCCCTTCCTCGGCACGAGGGGGGCCGAACTGCTTGCCGGTTCCTTCCGGGATATGGACGAACTGGCGGCCGCCTCCCGGGAGGAGATCGCCCTGGTTGAGGGGATCGGGCCTGTCATCGCCGGCTCGGTCCACACCTTCTTCGAGGCTCCCGAGAACATCGCCCTCCTGGAGACCCTGGCAAGGGCCGGGGTGAAGGGAGCCCTCCCCGGAGAGCAAGGGGAGAAAGAGGAAGGCCCCCTTCCGCTGAAGGGAGTGCGCTTGGTCTTCACAGGGGAGCTGGAATCCTTTACGAGGAGCGGCGCTGAGGAGGCAGCGAAAAAACTGGGCGCCCTCACCTCCTCCAGCGTCAGCGGAAAGACATCCTTCCTTGTGGCGGGGAGGGACGGGGGAAGCAAGCTGGCGAAGGCCGCGGCCCTCGGAGTGAAGGTCCTGTCCGAAGAGGAGTTTCTGCAAATGATCGGAAGAAAAGAGTGAGCTCTCCGGGCTCTTTCCCTTTTTCCGGAGAACGAAGGAGGAACCGGTATGACCCTTACTGAAAAAGATGTGCAGGCTGTGGCCGCCCTCGCCCGCCTTCAGGTGGACAAGGGGGAGGGGGAGGAATTCGCCGCCCACTTCAAGGGGATCCTCGCCCATTTCAACGCCCTCTGTGCCGCTGAAGAGGAAGGGCGGCTCTCCCTGAAGGGTGTGGAACCCCTCGTCTTCACCGACGGGGATATCCCCCCTCTGCGGGAGGACGAGGTCATCCCCTCGTCTGCCGGAAGGGCAGTCCTCGCCGCAGCGGAGAATGTCCGGGACGGATTTTTCGTCGTCCCCCGCATTCTGGAGGAATCCTAGCCGTGGAGCTTCATACCCTCTCCGCCGGGGAGATCGGGCGGGGAGTCCGCTCAGGGGAGTTTTCCGCCCTCGAGGTCTTCTCCTCCTCCATGGACCGGATAGCCTCCCTTGAACCCTCCCTTCAGGCCCTCCTGACGGTACTGGGGGATAGGGGGGAGGAGCAGGCCCGCAGGGTGGACAGCCTTATCGCCCGGGGGGAGGACCCCGGAATTCTTGCCGGGGTTCCGGTGGTTCTGAAGGACAATATGTGCCTTTCGGGAGTTCCTGCCACCTGCGGAAGCCGCATGCTCGAGCACTGGATCGCCCCCTACGACGCC
>JALHFZ010000121.1 GCA_022837505.1 Synergistaceae bacterium | reverse complement strand
GACGAAGGGTCCTTTGTGGAGGTGGACGAATTCGTCCAGCACCGCTGCGGCACCTTCGGCCTTGAGAAGAGCAAATACCTCACGGACGGAGTGGTCACCGGCTGGGGCACGGTGGACGGCAGGAAGGTCTACCTCTACAGCCAGGACTTCACTGTCCTCGGTGGTTCCCTTGGAGAAATGCATGCAAAGAAGATCTGCAAGATCATGGACCTGGCCCTTGCCACGGGCAGCCCTGTGGTCGGCATCAACGACAGCGGCGGGGCGCGCATCCAGGAGGCGGTGGACTCCCTCAACGGCTACGGCGACATCTTCTACCGCAACACCATAGCCAGCGGCGTCATCCCCCAGATCTCCATCATCGCCGGCCCCACGGCTGGGGGAGCGGTCTACAGCCCTGCCCTCACGGACTTCATCTTCATGGTGGAGGGCACGGGGATCATGCACATCACCGGTCCTGCGGTCATCAAGGCCGTCACGGGAGAGGAAGTCACCAGTGAAGAGCTCGGGGGAGCGAAGACCCACAACGCCAAAAGCGGCAATGCCCACTTCCGGGCGGCCACGGAGGACGAATGCTTCGCGCAGGTCAGGAAGCTCCTGAGCTACCTCCCCTCCAACAACCTTGAGGGGGGTCCTGAAAAACAGACGGAGGACTCCCCCTGGAGACGGGATGAAAGCCTCCGGCAAGTCGTCCCCACCAACCCCAACAAAGCCTACGACGTCCGGGACGTCCTGCGGAAAATCCTGGACGACGGCGACTTCTTTGAAGTCCAGAGCGAATGGGCCAGAAACATCCTCACCGGATACGGCCGCATAGGGGGGAAGGTTCTGGGGATCATCGCCAACCAGGCCAACACCCTTGCGGGGTGTCTTGACATCGACGCCTCCGACAAGGCCAGCCGCTTCATCCGCCACTGCGACGCCTTCAACATCCCCATCGCCACCTTTGTGGACGTTCCGGGGTACCTCCCCGGCACGGAACAGGAATTCGGTGGGATCATCCGCCACGGAGCGAAAATGCTCTACGCCTACAGCGAAGCCACAGTCCCCCTCATCACGGTGGTCCTCAGGAAGGCCTACGGAGGGGCGTACCTCGGCATGTGCAGCAAGGCGACGGGTTCTGACATTGTCCTCGCGTGGCCCCAGGCGGAGATCGCCGTCATGGGAGCGGAAGGGGCAGCCAACATCGTCTTCCGCCGGGAAATCGAGGCAGCGGAGGACAGCACGGCCATGCGGACCCAAAAGATAGAGGAATACCGCACGGCCTTCGCCAACCCCTACGTTGCGGCGGAGCGGGGGCTTGTCGACCGGGTCATCCTCCCCGAGGCGACGAGGGAGGAGCTCTGGCAGGCCCTTGCGGGAATTGAAAGCAAGCGTGCCCTCCGTCCCATGCGCAAGCACGGAGTCATGCCCCAGTAAAACGCGGCAGAGAAAGCCAATAAAGAAGAAAAAATAAAGACAGAAAGACGGAAGAAAAAGGGAAAGGAGCAACTGAATCGGCCATGACAGAAATCCACTCCCAGATCAGCGAAAGCGGCATAGGCGGCGCCTTCACCATGTCGATCATTGCCTTCACGGTGGTCTTCCTCGTCCTCGGAGGGCTCAGCGCCATCATCTACGGAATCAAATACCTCGCCATAGGGGTGGGCAACAAAAAGGACGCCCCGGGCGGAGGGGGCAAACCCCAAAGCGCCCCCCCTGCGCCGGCGAAGGCAGCCCCTGCGGCACAGGCATCAACTCCCTCCCTCTCCGCAGCCGCTCCTGACAGAGGGCGGCTTCTCGCGGTCCTCACGGCGGCCATAGCGGCTGCCGAGGGAAGGGTTCCGGTCATCCGCTCGGTCACCCGGGCAGTCTCCCCCCGGGGAGGAGAAGAATGGAAGCGCATGGGGATCATCGAGGGGCACTGCACCCTCTCCCGGAACTGGAAATAAACGAGCGCGGGAGAAAGTCATCTGAGCAATAAAGCAGCAAAGCATTAAAGGAACGAAGCAATAAGCGAGGCAGTAAAATAAAAAAGCAGTGTTGAAGCACAGACAGATCCTTGAAGAGAAATTACAAGCAGATCGTAAGTATTAAGGGCAGACAATAAAACGACATTTTTGAAGGAGGCAGTCCCATGAGCAAAACATACAGAATCACCGTCGACGGCACAGCCTACACCGTAGAGGTGGAAGACCTCTCCGGAAGCGCCGCCTCTTCCGCACCCCTTTCCGCCCCCGCCCCTGCGGCGGCTCCCGCTCCGGCCCCTGCAGCAGCCCCCGCCCCGGCTCCCGCTCCTGCAGCAGCACCGGCACCAGCCCCTGCGCCCGCTCCTGCGGCGGCACCGGCTCCCTCGGGGGGCACCCCTGTCACAGCCCCCATGCCCGGCAAGGTCCTTCGGGTAGTGGTGGCCGCCGGCGAGGCGGTCAAAGAAGGGGACCTCGTCCTCATCCTCGAGGCCATGAAGATGGAAAACGAGATCTTCTCCCCCGCCGCGGGAGTGGTTCGGGACGTGCGGGTCCGTGACGGCGAGACGGTCAACACCGGCGACGCCATGATGATCATCGGCTGAAGGGCAGCCGAAAGCAGCCGGAGGGTGGGAGAGACCCCATCCGCTCCGGTGCTCTGACAAGGAGGGAGACACAGCCCAATGGACATCTATTTCCAGGCAATAGGCACCATACTGAAATCATCGGGGTTCGCGGGCCTCACGGGAGGACATCTCGTCATGCTCCTCGTGTCGCTCGTCATGCTCTACCTCGCCATCGGCAAGGGGTTTGAGCCCCTGCTCCTCGTCCCCATAGGATTCGGCTGCCTGCTCGTCAACCTTCCCCTCTCGGGGATCATGGACGACGGCGGCTTTCTCCGGTACATCTTCTTCGGCACGGAACACGAAATCTACCCCGTCATCATCTTCATGGGCATAGGAGCCCTGACGGACTTCGCGCCCCTGCTTGCCAACCCCATCACCTTTCTCCTGGGGGCGGCGGCCCAGTTCGGCGTCTTCATCGCCCTCTTCGGAGCCATGCTCATGGGTTTCTCCGTCAAGGAAGCGGCCTCCATCGCCATCATCGGAGGAGCTGACGGCCCGACGAGCATCTACCTCACCATGAAGCTCGCGCCCCAGATCCTCGGGGCTGTAGCGGTGGCGGCCTACAGCTACATGTCCCTCGTCCCTCTCATCCAGCCGCCGGTGATAAAGATGTTCACCACAAAGGCGGACCGGGCCATCCGAATGGACTCCCTCCGCCCCGTGGCGAAGCTTGAGAAGATCCTCTTCCCCATCGTCACCACCATGGCCTCGGGGCTCATCCTCCCAGCGTCCGTCCCCCTCGTGGGAATTCTCATGTTCGGCAACCTGCT
>JALHFZ010000260.1:1085-1530 GCA_022837505.1 Synergistaceae bacterium | reverse complement strand
CATCGCCTTCAGCCTCATGGGGCTCGTGGCGGGCCTCAAGGGAGAGTGGGACAGAAGCCGGAAGCACTTCGCCCTTGCGGAAAAGCTCGTCACCCAGACTCAGCGACCCACCTGGGTGGCCATCCTCTGCTGGGCCAAGGCCGAGCTGATCCGGCGGGGAGTCGCCGTCCCCGGGGATTTCACTGCCTTCATCCTTGCCGAGGGAGAGGAGCGCTACCGGAAGAAGATGCGTCAGATGGGTTCCAGAGTCGGCTGGATTCACTGATCGTCGTCCCGATGTGACAGATCTTCCGTCAGGGGCCCCTGACGGAAGATCTGTCACATTCCCGACCGTTCAGGAACGGGAGATCAGGCTTCCTGCAGCCTCTTTTCCGGCACGGTCAGGAAAGGGGGCCTTGTTTCCTCTGCGGCTGTCCCTCGATCCTGCTGATTTTCACCGCAATGG
>JALHFZ010000260.1:0-1022 GCA_022837505.1 Synergistaceae bacterium | reverse complement strand
TAATTCGGTTGACGTTGTTTCTGATGAAACTGTGGATCCCATGAACACACCCCTTGATGATCTCGTTTTCCGCCACTACCCGGGCTTTCATCTCCAGGGCCCCGACCTTCGACTCCAGGACGACGCTTTCCCCATCGCGGATCCCCAGCTCGGCCGCATCTTCCGGATGGATCTCCATCTCCGCCTCGGGACAGGCATCGTGGAATCGGGGGATGTTGTGGTAGCGGCTGTGGACGAAGAGAAGCTTCCTGGCTCCGGTCGTCAGGACATAGGGGTACTGAGGGTCGGGCTTCGCTTTGTAGGAGGGCGAAACATACTCCGGCAATTCGCTCAGGCCGAAGCTCTTCAGGTAAGGCGATAGGAACTCCACCTTCCCTGTCGAAGTGGCTAGAGGGGCTTCCTTCCACTTCTCGTAACGAAGGGGCTTGTAGACGATCCCTTCGGGATGGGCCTTGAGGTCCTCTACCGTGTAGCCCGTGGGCTCCAGAAGCCAGGAGTTCAGCTCCTCGGCGTCTTTCCATTTTTCACCTTGTCCACGTTGGGATTGGTCGACACGGGGTTCGCCCCCGTGAGGATCATTCCCCTCAAGGGGTAGGGGTCGCCGGAGAGGATGGTCTCCATGGCCGTCATGGTGTGGCATTCGTGGCGCTGGTCGTAAAGGACGGGAAACCGGTCGGCGCCGATCGGTCCCAGATGTTTCAGGGGTTTTTCTTCGTAGAGCGTCAGATCGCGTACGCCGGCCCCTTCCAGGATGTGACTCCCGCCCTTGCGGTCCAAGGCCCCGCAGAGACCGATCAGAGAGGCGATGGCCCGGCTGTTGTTCACGCCGTTGACGTGATGCTCCGTGCCGTTGCCTATGTAGATGGAGACGTGGGGAGAGGCTTTGTAGAGGAGGAAGGCCAGCTTTTCGATCTCCTCCCGGCTCACTCCCGTCTCTTTCTCGACATAGTCGACGTCAAACCGGGCGGCGTATTCCCGAAGTTCTTCAAAGCCGTAGGTGTGGTTTTCCACAAAATCATGAT
>JALHFZ010000120.1:3647-6964 GCA_022837505.1 Synergistaceae bacterium | reverse complement strand
GGTTTCTGAAAGTAGCTCTTGGCGTATCGTTGCGAGGCGAGCCAAATGGCAAAAGTATCGGTCAGGTCGAAAAGGGCCCATTCGTGGCCTGCCTGTCTGGTGGCAATTTCGAACTCATCCATTTTGGCCCGGATCCGGCGCTCCTCCGCCTCACTGTAGACGCAGAAAACCACCCGCTGAGCGGCAGCGGCATCGTCACGCCAGGGGATAGAGATGTATTTGGCATAAGATTGGACCAGCCGTTTAATTTTACTCACGGAGCCACTCCATTTCTTCTTGACTGATCAGCTTGGGAAAGAGGACCTCCATAACGCCACCTAGATGTTTAAAGGCAATCCAGCCCCTGCAAGACGCCTCATCGGCAAGCTCAATGGCCCCGTCGAGGGGGCAATCAAGCAACTTGACATATTCCGTCTGAAAGAGAGACTGCCCTCGCACACCCGAGAGATAGCCCAGGAGCAAGGCATAGGAAAGACTTCCTGCCGTCGGATGAGCCCTTGATCGCACCTTTCTGACTCGCCCTCGAAGATGGCCCGATTGCGTCCACGTCGCATTGATGTTCTGGGCCGTCGATGTCAGAGTCGCCTTGCTGAACCGACCGGGCTCCAGATCATCGATGAACTCCTCAAGGGATTCGCGCAGGACAGTCGTCCCTTCCGGAAAATGCAGGATGAACGGTGCCGTAGAGCGGAAAATCGGATCTCGAGCGTAGGTGCAAAGCAGTGCCAGCAGGGCTTGCCCCTTGATTTCACGATCCCAGAGATAGCGAAGGGCTCGAAAAAGAGCCTTTGTGCAGTCCAGGGAATAGAGATCGACAAGGTGCCGATAGGTGAGAACCCGGTTTTTGCAGGAGCGCTTGCCCAGGCAGTTCTCTTGTTTGATCGCTTGNTTCTTTTCCGTCATCCTACTCTCTTGTTTCACTGGCTCTGCCTTTGCGCACCCACTCGTCGATTTCGTCTTTCTTGAATTTCCAGAGACGACCGACCTTGTGAGCGGGCATTTCTTTTTCGACGATCCATTTGTAGACCGTATCTCGCTTCACACCGAGATAGGCTCCAATCTCATCTACCGATAGCCATCTGTCTTCCATATGTTTTTTCACTCCAGCCACTCGTCGCCATCTCATAGGGCACTAAAGTCACTGATACAGGGCTTAGGTCGTCTCAATCTGCTCTCATCAGGTTGGATCAGGCTAAATTAGGACAAAATTACGTGGACCTTCGAAAATTGTCAAGTCAACTTGGCGACTGAGCCTGAACGGACAGCGTCATTGTCGGGCCACAGAGGCCCTCGCCCGGTCACGGACCGATCAGGGCCAGCAGAAGACCGGCTCCTCCTAAAAGCAGCGAAGCTGCGGCGATATTCCGAATCAGGGTCAGGCGATCGCTGAGAGCCTCCTCTGCCTGATGAAGAGACTGGAGTTTTCCTCCCTGTTCCTCTATGAGCCTTTCGACGGCGTCCAACCGCCCGGCCAGGGAAGTTTGGGCCCTTTGGCAAGCGGCGACGTGCGCCTCCAGGTCACCCCGAATCCGGTCCTTTTGGCCATTCAGATCCTTGAGCCTATCGTCCAGAAGCAGACACTGCCGGAACCGAGCCTCAAGCTCCCGGGCCATTTGTTCCTGCCGCTCGTCAATGTTGGAGGAAAAGACCTGCTGCCGTTTTTTAAGGTCGGCCAGTTCGGTCTCCACGTTTTCCTGGGCAAGCATGATCCCTTGCAGGGGACGATCAATCGTCTGCTCCAGCCTCTCTCGGGCCTGATTCAGCTCCTCCAGGCCCAGGCGAAGCCGATCATGAAGGGCGACGATCTCTTGTCTCGTCTGGCCGAGCTCGTTGAGTTCATCGAGCACGGCACAGACCGAAAACAGATCCTCTTCCAGGCGGTCGAACTCGGCCTCGATCTCTTCAAGACCGTCCAAAGGACGTGGCATTTTCTCTTTCTCCCCTCCCTCTCTTTTTGGGCTTTCCGCCACCGGTCGATCCCCGCTCGGGCCTTGGCCTCCAGGCCCTGTCGAGGAATCTCCTCTTTTCGACAAAGACCTGAAGGGGCTTTTTGACCCTCTCCAGCCGCTCCAGGCGAAGGAGAAGCCGGATCGTTCGAGCTTGGGCGCTTTCGTCACCGAAAAGTCGGCAGGCCTCCTTGTGGCAGAAGGAACGGTCGTCCCGCCAGAGGCTCTCCTCCCTGTAAAGCCAGGAGTAGGCCTCGTCGGGAAAGGCATCGGACGCCAGTCTGTAGAAGGCCAGCACTCCCTCCCTGTCCGTTAGCTGAATCAGGGCCTCCCTGAAGCCGTCGGAAAGATAGCGCAGGGCTTCTTCGTCCCCTCCTTCCATCCTGAGGCTGGCCTGGCCGGCCAGATAAAGGGCGGAAAGGCTGAAAGAGGCCTGTTCGAGAAAGGCAAGCACCGTACCCCAAAGACGGGTCAGAAAACGGGCAGAGACAAAAGCCTCCACCAGGTCATCCAGTTCAGTAGAGCTGAAAGGACGGCCTAAAGCCTCCTGAAGCCTCAGGACCAGTTGGTCATAGGGCCTGCGGGGACCATCGGCCTTTTCCCCGGCAAGGTCCTTTATTTGAAAATCCAAATCGGGACGGCAGACGTCGCAACGTTCACAGCGATAATCGTCAGGTACCGTCTCCATCCCAAGGAGGTTCAGCAGCAAGGCTCGGCGGCAGACCGCTTGAGACGCCTCCTTGAGGGCACCGCCACGAGCATACTGGTATTCGTTGAGGAGCATCTGAAAGCGCGTTCGGGGAATGACCTGGTAGATCCTCCGGATCAGCAGGCCCAGGCAGCCCTCAAGAAGGGCCAGAAAAGAGGCTTTCCCTCTTCCCTTCTTTTCGGCTTGATTCCAGATATAGGTCGGACATTCTGCGATCTTGTCTTCGCTCAAGTCCGTTTTTCTCAGGAAATCGGAAAGCCCCTGAAACATCACCTCGAAGGCGGGTTCATCGAAGCCTTCAACGAACCATTGGGGCTGCGGCCCGCGATAATCGAGCGAATAGCTTTTTATCGTCCGGAGAACGCGGAGCCGAAAGAGGGCAAGCTCCGTCTTTTTCAGCTCCTCATCGTTCTTGACCCGAGGGCTCTTCCCCGATTGAAGGGCAACAAAAAGATCAAGAGCCGCTTTGACCTCCTTTTCTTCACCCTGAAAAGATGAAAAGAGGAGTTTCGACTGTTTTCCGAAATCACAGAGGTAGGAACGGCCAAAGCCACAGGCCCAGCCGGCATGACACCGGGGCCTGGGAATCGCCTTGGGATCGTCCCTCATCCGGCGTTGGATCTCGTCAACGCAGTCCGGGCAGGGAGGAAGATAGACAAGGG
>JALHFZ010000120.1:0-3639 GCA_022837505.1 Synergistaceae bacterium | reverse complement strand
CGTTGTGAACGACGTACCGGATATTGCCCTTGTCGATGCCCATGCCATAACCCTTGGTCGCCACAAGAAGGGGGAAACGGCTCTGCTTGAAATCCTGCTGGGTCCGATGGATCTCGCGCTCCCATTCCTCTCGGGCCGGATCTCTGAGTTCTTTCTCGGGAACCACCCTGCCGCAGTTCAGGCAGGTCATGCAATGCCCCAGCGGCCTCTTCTGTTTTTCAGAAGGGAAGTCTTCTTGCAAGGCAGGCCGAAAGAAGCGGGAACCGCAGGGGCCGCATAGAATCCGAAGACCAGTCCTGAATGGGGATAGCGGCCTTCATGATCAGGCCTGAAAAGCCCCTCCAGTTTCAGAGCCCTGGGGATGTGCCTGCAGAGGAGTTCCTTGACGGCAAGGATCTTCCCTTCGGGATGAGATCCCTTTTCCGGTGAAAGCTCCCAGGCGGAAAAGGTGAGGTTGGGTCTGTCCAAAGAGGGAGATCGGACCAACGAATCGGAAGGGATATCCAGCATCTTGCAGATATCGTCCTCAATGCGGGACGAGGCCGTCGCCGTCAGTGCCGCCAGCGGGATGGGCACTCCCTGCTCCTCTTTGAGCATGGCGCGGAAGTCGGCGATCTGGAGGTAGGCTGGCCGGAAGTCGTAGCCCCACTCGGAAAGGCAATGAGCTTCATCGACGGCAATGGCCCGTACCGTGAGTGACCGAAGCTTTGCCCTCAGACCGCGAAGAAAGCTTCGGATGCGAAGCCTTTCGGGAGCGATGAAAAGGAGACGGGTGCCGGTCACGTCCAGATCGTCCACCGAAGACGGGAGGGTCGCGTCTTCCTCCCCGGAGAAGAGGGCCGTGGCGCAGATCAGCCCCTGTTCGGAGAGATTGAAAAGCTGATCCCTGATGAGAGATATCAAGGGGCTGATGATCAGGACCAGGCCGGGGAAAAGGATGCCCAAGAGCTGATAGACCAGGGATTTCCCGAAACCGGTGGGCAAGACGCCGAGGCAGCTTCCCCCCCCGATCAGGCGCAGAAGCAGCGCCGTCTGTTCGTCCTTGAGACAGGCCAAAGGGAAAAAGCGGCGGGCAAAGAAGTGCAGGACGTCCTCCGTCGCCGACCAGCAGGGGGGCTCCTGGGACCGAATGGAAAGGGGAGACAGCCAGCCCAGTTCGGCCTGGAGCGCCCCGATCCACTCGTCCAGGTCGACTAAATTCAGGCAGCTGTGGGATCTGTGGCCCTCAGAACCGGACTCCCGAAGCGACTCTCCCACGAAGAGGGGGACCTCCTCCGAAGGCAACGTCTCCTGCCGGCAAAGGACCACTCCGTCGAGGGGATTGAAGATTGAGGTCGATGTCGGATTAAGCAGTCGGCAATATTCTTCGAGGAGAATGAGCGTCAACGGCGAGGGGGAGATCATGACGATGCGGAAAGAAGGGCCTTTCCAGCTTCTGACTCCCCAGAGACGGGCCACATTCCGGGCCGTCTCGAGGACATCCAAGATGGCCAGCTCCAGCAGAGGAAGTCCCGGATGGTCATCTGCGAAAACGACTTCCGGCACCCCGGCGGCTGTGGCCTCGTAAAGGATTCCCAGCGCCGCAAGCTGATAAGTCCGCCACAGCAGAGGGAATCTCGGCCAAAGCTCACCTCGCGGCGCATCTCCCGGGAGAGGCCTTTGAAAGAGCGATTCCCGATATGCCGGGTCGCGGAACTCCCAGCTTTCGGGAAAGCGATAGACTTTCCCGTCGGCAAGGGTTTGTGTCTGCCAAAAGACGCGGACGGGAGGATCGGGAAGCAACTCCAACTGCGTCAAAAGGAGCCCCCGTAAAGGGACAGGCACCATCCCCAGCGGTTCCAGTTCGGTCTGGTCCGAGACGCCGATCCCGAGAGCCCCCTTCACATGAACCCAGAAGGCCTTGTTGAAGTCGACTTTCGTGCCCCTCTCCATCCCCTTTTCACCCTCTTCGTCAAAACCGCGACGCATCAGCCCCACAGACGATCATCAGCCTTTTCCGTGAAAAAGGGCCCTACCCAGGGTGGCCGCTGAAAGGCGAGTGCCGCTTATCGCAGCGGCGAAATCCTCTTCAAAATACAACCCGTTGATCTGCAACCAATGGCGTTTCTCCTTGAAATCTCCACCGGCAAAGGCCCTGGAGAGCCCCAGCCCCAGGACTGCCGGGGCGCCGGCGGAAAGCCTCCGATTTGCCTCCTCCAGAAGGGGGGCTTTGAGATCAAAATCAGGAACCGAAAAAAAGCGGAGATCCGTAAGGGCCGTCTCAAGATCCCCGAAAGAGACACAGCGCCAGTGCAGATAGGCCTTCTTGACGTCTTCCCTCGGAACGATCTTTGCCTTTCCGTGCAGCTTCAGGTAGCCCAGCGAGACCTCTCCCGTTCCCTTGGCCATGGCACAAGTCTTGCCGCTCTTGCTAAGGCTCGGGCCGAAGCAGTGCGAAAGTGAGGGTTTGACCCTCTTTTGCACCAGGCCCCAAAACTCCGGACCGGCCATTGCCTGAACGGCTGTTGCCTTTTTGCGGAAATAGAGCCGATCTTCTGTATGGGGAGGATCGGAGCGGGGAACAACGGGCCCGAGATCGATCACCTTCCCCAGGCCGAAAAGGCCCCCCGCCCGGGTATCCAGATCGTCGACACTGAGATGAGGTTCGCCTTGACGAGGCTCAGGTCTCACGTCACAGCCCGAGTCGCAGTCGACGCCCGCGACGCAGATGCGGGAATCTTTCATGCGCGTCACCTGGGTCACAACGATTCTCATGGTTTCCCTCCTTAGAGATGGCGGACGGTAACGTCAGGCCAACGCTCCTGGAGGTATTCCGCCACCAGCCGCCGATGACAGAACGTCGCCTCCGCCTCGCTGCAAAGCAGCGCCACGGGGACCTCAAAAAGACTTCGATCCAGCTTATGCTCTACGGCCCCGGCACAGAGCAGATCGCGGAAGGACTTTTCGTACGTCTCCCAGCTGAGGGTTTTCTGTCTGTAGCCGGCAAGCAGCTCCCTGGTGGGAGCCAGAAAGGGAAGGTGCAGATAGGCGCAGCCACAGATCTCGCGCAGAAAATATTCGAGGTCCTCCTTTTTTGTGAACCCGGCGAGCTGAGAGACGTTGTTCAGACGAACATCGATGAGTCGCCTAATGCCGTACAGCTTCAGGCTTTCGAAAAACGTCCGGGCCGTTTTTTTTGAGAAACCGATCGTGCAGATCTCCATGATCTCCCGCTCCCCCTATTCCTCGGTCCACCCGGAATCCTCGGACCTCTGTCTCGGGACCGGTTTCAGGGAACGCCATTCCTGCGGCGCCTCCAGCTCGAGAAAGAGGATATTTTGGTCCGGATTATCGCGAGTGCCAAGCCCGTCTTTCCGGCAGAGATCCTCCTCGCTTTCCACCCTCCCGTCTCCCCGGATGTGCCTCACCTGGACCCCCTTCTCCCGAAGGACGCGGGCAATCAGGAGGTGACGATGACAGCCCTGGGGGTTCTCCTCGCCACACATGAGAACGGTTCGGTGCTTCTCAAGCCCTTTCAGCAGTCGGTCCACGGCCTCCCGAAAGGCTGGCGTTTCGGCAATACGCCGGTACAGCACGTACCCGTCCTCATCGTAAAAGCGCCGGTCTGCGGGCATTCCGCCGAGGGCATCGCCCAGGAAG
>JALHFZ010000119.1 GCA_022837505.1 Synergistaceae bacterium | reverse complement strand
TATTTTGCGGAGCCATCCGGCGCTTTCGAGGGTAAGGACAAGACGGTGGACAGTACTGCGGTGCAGGCCGATTCGCCTGGATATTTCGGGTATTGCCAAAGAAGAATTGGGCTTTGCGAAAAGTTCGAGTATGCGAAGAGAACGGAGAACAGATTGATTCAGATATCTTGAAGGATCCATGAAGAAACCTCCCTGTCTCATACAATAAGACGATGTCTGATTATGTGAATCATTATAAACGCAAAATTTTTTTCCGTCAACGAGGAGCGAAAATATATTTCATATTTTCGAAAGGATAAATATTTGCCGGAGGAAAATCTCAGAGAGAATTCTATTCTGAGGGTATCCTCATCAGCCGGTCCGCCCCTTTTCGGCACAGCTCGAGGAAAATGCCGTAGGGGCGTCCCGCGAGGGAGAAGATCAGGGACATGAAGACTGTGGAAAGGGCGATCTGCCGCCAGGTTGCCCCGGCGGTGAGAAGGACAATGACGTAGAGGGGAACCCAGAAGATCACGAAGGCGAGGGTGTCGCCGAAGAAGGCCCGGACCGGTTTTGTTGCGTCAATGGAGAAGAAGGCGAAGAGCTTGTCCCGGAAGACGCCGTAGGGCCTGCCGGTCAGAAGGTTGACCGGAATGGCCGCAAGCCGGGCCTGGAGGGACTGAAAAAGAGTCATCCTCGCGATGAAGATCTCGATCCCCATGCAGAGCACCGCCGAAAAGAAGATCATCGCCATGATATCGGCGATAAACAGGCTGATCCGCTTCTTTTTGCCCAGCGTATCGGAGAAGATTTTCGCCAGGGGGATCTCCCTCTTTCTACTGAAATAAGGTTCTTCGTTCCCGCCGATACAATGAATACTATTGTACAGCCTTATTCAGCCCTCTCCCACCTCTATGAGTTGTTTTCCTGATAATAAACGAGCCGGTCCCTGTATTTTTCGCCCCCTTACACCGATGTTGATATTGAGCAGCATTTCCCCTCCGGAAATTGTTTGATTTTGGGAAAATTTTTGTTTTACCCGCCCTTCTGGTAGACTAAAAGACTGGAAGACAAATTGAAACAACGGAAGAGAGGGAAAGAATGAGAAATTTGCTCGATGAAATAGAGGATTTTTTCCGAAAACAGAGGCAGAAGGACCAGTCCTTCGACGGCGAGGAGTACGGAGAAAAGAAGAGGAAGCGGCCGCCGATGTCCTTCGGCTTTCTGAAACTGGTGATCCCCGTTCTGCTAATTGCCCTTGTGGCGTGGCAGGGGTTCTATATCGTTCCGGCAGGATCGAGGGGCGTCGTTTTCCGCCTGGGGAAAGTGAACTATGTGGCCGATCAGGGGGTCAATTTTAAAATCCCCCTCATCGATCTCGTCACCATTGTGAATACCGAGCAGATCCAGAGGTTCGAATACGGCTACCGGACGGTGAACCCCGGCCCCCCCGCCACCTACGCCGACCGGCCCGAGGAGTCGAAGATGCTCACGGGGGACAACAAGATCGTGGAGATCGAGTGGGTGCTCCAGTTTCAGGCGGGTGACCCGGCGGCCTTCGTGGTGAACCTTCCCGAGGACCGGGAGAGCCGGGAGAAACTGATCCGCGACGTTGCCGAGGGCACATTGAGGGAGGTCATCGCCTCCCGCCAGCTCGACGACGTACTCACCACGGAAAAAGAGGCCTCCCAGACGGAGGCGAAGAAGCTGATTCAGGAAAAAATGGACTTCCTTGAGACGGGAATTTTCATCGTGGCCGTGCAGTTTCAGGATGTCAACCCGCCGAAGGCCGTCCAGGCCGCCTTCAGCGAGATCAACTCCGCCCGGGCTGAGCGGGAGCGTCTGATTCTCGAGGCGGACAAGTACACCAACGAAGTCCTCTCCAAGGCGGAGGGAGAGACCGACAGAATTCTCAACGAGGCCGAGGCGTACAAGTTCCGCCGGATCTCCCTCGCCGAGGAGGAAGCGGCCCGGATCGGTTCGCTCAACAAGGCCTATCGCGAGAACCCCGATCTCGTCCTCAACAACCTCTGGCTCGAGACCATGGTGCAGGTCTGGCCGAAGCTGAAGATAGTCATCGTCGAGGGAGGGGACGATTCCCTTCAGATCCTTCCCCTTGAAAGACTCTTCCCGACGGAAGATATCCCTGCCCCATCGGGAACCCAGGGAGGACGGACACAATGAAGAAAAATATTTTTGCCATAGCGCTTCTCGTACTGCTCCTTATCCTCTCAGGGGCCTTCTACCTGCTGCGGGCGGATGAGCAGGCAGTGGTGCTGCGCCTTGGAAAGGTAGTCGCCACAAGGGTTGAGCCGGGGCTCTATTTCAAGCTCCCCTTTATCGACCAGATCACGAAGTACACGAAAAAACTCATCGAATACGATGCCGACCCCGTGGCCGTGGTGACCAGCGACAAGAAAAACCTGGTCTTCGACACCATCGCCCTCTTCCGCATCTCCGACCCCGAGGCCTTCTACCGCCGGGTCCGCACGGTAGCCTCGGTGCAGCAGCGGCTGGACGACTCGGTCTACGCGGCGGTCCGGATCGTATCCGGACGGCTCACCCTCGATCAGCTCGTGAACGAGAAGCGTCAGGAGGCCATCGAAACGTCCACCTCCATCGCCAGGGCCCAGTCCCGGGAGTACGGCGTGGAGATCCTCTCCGTGGCCTACAAGAGAGTCTTCCTTCCGGAGGACAACGAACAGGCGGTCTACCGGTCCATGCAGGCGGAGCGGAACCGCGTGGCGGGACAACTTCGGGCGGAGGGGCAGGCGGAGGCCATCACCCGGCGCTCCATAGCCGACCGCAAACAGGTGGAGATGATCGCCGAAGCCCGGAAAACAGCCGAGGAGACCAAGGGAGAGGGAGACAGCATCGCCCAGGATACCCTCGCGAAGGCCACGGGAGAGGCGAAGGACCTCTATCTCTTCATCAAGACCATGGATTTCTATCGGGATGTCCTTCCGGGCACGCCCATGCTTCTGCGTCCCGGGGAGGGAATTCTGAAATACCTCAAGGGCGTGGAGCGGCCCGAGGGCCGCTGAAGATAATCAAAACAAAAACTTTTCAGGAGGGGATAGCATGAACGAATTCACACCCTGGCATTACGAGACCCTTGGAACCAAGACAGTGGAGGCCCTGAAGAAAAACGGCTTCGAGGCCGAGTGGTGCGCCACCGGCGCAGAGGCTAAAGAGAAGATCCTTGAGCTTATTCCCGAGGGGGCAGAAGTGGGTTTCGGAGGATCATGGACCGTCAAGGATCTCGGCATAGCAGAGGCTCTTGAAGGAAGGGGAAACACTCTCCTCGACCACGGCGCCCCCGGGCTGACAAACGAGGAGCGGCATGAGATCCGGAAAAAGCAGCTCACCTGCGATGTCTTCCTCACGGGGACGAAC
>JALHFZ010000259.1 GCA_022837505.1 Synergistaceae bacterium | reverse complement strand
TATCCCGCGGTCAACGGGGATCTGAAAAAGCTCATTTACAATTTTAGACAGGAGAATTCGTCCAGGACGGTTCATCACGAGGAAAAGCTTGAAAAAGGGGGATGAAATGAAAAGGAGAGAGTTCGAAACGATCCGTAAGATGCTCGTCGCGATGATTCATGAGTTAACCTCCAAGGCCCTGTCTCTTTCAGAAATCAGGGGCATTCACCTGAACCTTCCCGACCCGAGCGATGTAGCCTCCCTGACCTCCCATCGGGATTTCAGGCTCATCGTGAAGGAACGGGAGCGGGAACTCCTCGGGAGGCTCCGGGAAGCCCTCGAGCAGATCGACCGCGGGTCCTACGGGATCTGCGAGGATTGCGGGGAAGCCATCACCCTGAAGAGACTGATGGCCCGTCCGACGACCACCCTTTGTATCGATTGTCAGTCACGCAAGGAAGTCCACGAACGGCGCCTGCGCGCGGCCACCTATTAATGGAGAAAGGAGGACGATAGAGGAAAGGAAAGGCACGACCTGTCAACCTGGATTGCCGGGGGGAGCCCCGGACAAAAGTCGAGATCATCGTGAAAGAAGGAGAGCCGCCGCTGCCGCGGTGGACTGTGTCTTCGAGGTCATCACGAAGGCACTGAAAAAGAAAGCGAGGGTAACCCTGGTGGGTTTCGGGACCTTCGCCGTAACCAAGAGGGCTGCAAGGAAGGGGAGAAACCCCAGGACGGGCAGAGAGATCAAGATCCCCGCCAAGAATGTGCCGAAGTTCATCCCCGGGCGGGAACTCAAGAACGCCGTCAAGTAATCACGGAAAGTGAAAAAAAAGCCCCCGGTGTCGTCAACCGGGGGCTTTTCCTCTCGTTTTCCCTCCAGGGAAATCACCAGCCGGTCTGTGAGCGCCGGCCTTTCAGCTTTTTTCCTTCAGATTGCGGAAAAAATTCCTCAACTCGTTGAAAAAAAGATCAGGATCCGCCGTTGCCAAGGCCCGCTGCTCCATGGGGCAAAGCGAGACGCCGTCACGGGCCATGATACGGGGGACCGTTGCTCCCGATTCCATCGGGATGCCCCTGCCCCTCAGGAAGTCCACGGCCGGCTGCGAGGAAACCCCCGCGACGACCGAGCTGATCATTCCCGAGGCGACCACGAGTTTGGCGGCGGCAAGGCCGATGACCCTG
>JALHFZ010000118.1 GCA_022837505.1 Synergistaceae bacterium | reverse complement strand
GACTGCTCGATGATCTCCCTGTCCTCCATGGCGGCCTTTGACGGCAAGGTGGATATGGCCATCGGCAACGCCGTGGGCAGTGTCACCGCCAATCTGGCCCTGATCATGGGCATCGCCCTGGGAAAAGGGCATGCCACCACCGATGCCATTCGCGAAACGGGAGAATTCAGCATCAACATCCCCTCCGTCGATCTTCTGCAGCAGACCGACCTTGTGGGAATAGCCGGCGGGAAAGATTTCGACAAGTCGGGGCTTTTCGAAATTTTCTACGGTCCCCTCAAAAAAGCTCCCATGATCGCCCAATGTCCCGTCTCCTTCGAATGCTCCCTTCTCCAGTCCATCGATCTTACCAACGACACCCTCTTTCTCGGAGAGGTAAAGGGCCTCTGGACCGAAGATCGGTTCCTCACCGGCGGCATCCCCGATGTGGAAAAGGTCCGCCCCTTCTGCCTTACCATGCCTGACAACCGCTATTGGTCTATAGGAACTTCCGTGGGCCGGGCCTGGCATGACGGTTTGCCCCTCAGAGACGGATTGCCGGAACTACCGGTCGGGAAGAAAAAAAGTAAGGAGTGAAAAAACAAGGGCCCGTTCTTGCGAGAACGGGCCCTTTTTAAGAACTAAATTTCTGAAAGTGCCTTCTTGTCTGTCAAGAATAAATATTCTATAATGATTTTATGCCACATTTTGCAGGGGAGGTGGAACTATGCGTGGAAAGTTCAGACTCCAAAAGGACTACGTATACAAGATGCCGGTGCACTTCGGGGGGTACCCCTTTTATCCCGCCCGGGTAGTTTACCCTGACATGACTGTTTTAGCGGTGAAATATCAAACCGATGAGGATGCGCTGCTTCAGTTCATCCCCGAGGAATTCGAGCTTCTCGAGCCTGCGGTGAACCTCCAGTTCACAAATTGCCGGGAAATCGAGTGGATGTCCGGAGGAGAATACCGCATAGTGCAGGTCACCGCCCCCGTGCGTTTTATGGGAAATTCCGAAGGGCTGACCGGGGAATATGGTCTCGTGGTCTGGGAGAACAAAGCCTGTCCCATCATCGGAGGCAGGGAGGAAGACGGCGTACCTAAAATTTTTGCCGATATTGCCTGCGAACGGCACGTGAAGGATCACTGGTTCACCTCTGCGTGTTACGAATGCAACACCTTTCTCTCCCTTGACTTTCATAGGGGGGAGAAGCTTCCTGAAAGCGTCATCGCCGGAATGAATGAACACCCAGGAGTGAACCTTTTCGGTTTTCGATATCTGCCGAACCTGGGCAAAGGGGGGGCTTCTTTAAGCCAGATAACCCTCTACCCCCAGGAGATGCATGTCAAGGAGGCCTGGACAGGGGAGGGGGCTGCTGAGTGGACTGTCCTCACCCCTGAGCAGCATCCTCAGCAGAGCAATATAATCGCATCCCTCGCGGGGCTTCCAATAAAAGGGTATCTGTCCGCCCTGATGATAAAGGGGGCCGCCCGCCTGAACGTCGGCGACTCGAGAATTCTTTCCGGAGAGGATGAAAGGTTATGAACGGATATTTTGAAAACAAGGTCGTCGCAGTGACCGGAGCAGCATCGGGAATCGCCCTGGGAATGACTGAACATCTGCTTTCCCGGGGAGTTTTGGCCGTCTTTATGGGGGACGTGAAGGAGGAGAACCTTGCAAAGGAGGCGGACCGCCTCCGGAATCTCTACCCAGGCAAAGTCTTTCCTCTCCTCACCGACGTGACGAAGCTAGAACAGGTGCACGAACTCGTCCAGTCGGCAAGGGCCTTTGACGGGCATCTCGATTTTCTCTTCAACATCGCGGGGATGGGAATGACCCTTCCGACGGAACAGATCACCTTTGAAATTTGGAAATTCCTGATCGATCTGAACATCATGGGAGTCGTCTACGGAACGTACTCGGCTATTCCGATCATGCGGGAACAGGGGTTCGGCCATATCATCAACGCCGGTTCCATTGCCGGCGCTATTCCCATTCCCTACCAGGCCGTCTATGCCGCCACAAAGGGAGCCGTCATCAGGATGACCGAAAGTCTTCAGTACGAGCTTGAAAACGAGGGACTTCAGTTCACTGTCTTCTGCCCCGGCAACGTGAGAACCGCCATATTCGGGGATATGGCGGCCCCGGCCGATTCGGTCTCCGTAGATGAAGCGGTAGAGTACATCTTTGGTGAGATGGAAAAGAAATCTTTGAACGTCATATTCCCTGAGTCCATGCGTCAATTTGAGAAACTCTTCCGGGAGAAGCGAGAAGATTTTGATAAATTTTCACGCCAAGTCGCCGATGAACGCCGGGAGAATTACCGCACGAAGGGAACGTACTTTTGATAAGCGTCAGCGCTTTTTTTATTTATGCTCTGATAACCCGCAACTGCGAAAGGTGCCTGAAGAATTCTTCTCTCAGGCACCCTTCATTTATAGAATAGACTCAGAGCCTGAATAAAGAGAGGACTCAAGATCAGGCAGGAGCCCGGGCCTGCATCTTCATCCCGTCGATCAGGTTCAGCAGATGGAGCAGATAGAGCAGAAGCCCGCCGTTCGCCACGAGCACACCTCCCACGATGCCTCCCGGAATAAGATGGGAGAAGAACATGGACGTACCGAAGACGATGGAGACGATATTCATCGTCACCTGGGTGATGCTCAGCTTCACGAGGATTATGGGAGCAGATCCTGAGGGGGCGGAATTCTTCCCCAAAACCGGCAGAAGAATTTTCAGAAGATTGACCGAGCCTCCGAGGATGTTGAAGCTCCCTATCAGCACGGTCAGCAGAGGAACAAGGATATAGGGAATGAGGCAGGATATGATGCCGAGAACAGCAAAACAAAAACCCGTGATGACTAAAAGAAGGGAGCGGGGAAAAGCGCCGATGGGTGTGTTTCCCGTGGCGATCATCTGAAAGGCGATCAACACCGTCAGAAGACCGATCTGCGCGCTTCCCGAGAAGGGAAGAATTCCCATGTTGACCGGAATCAGCAGCAATCCGAGAATCACCATGAAAACTCCCGTCACCAGGATGAGGGCCTTGTCAGGGGCGATCTGCCCGTCTTCAAGCCACCGTCTCGCGCCGTCGGGGTAGCGGGAGTAGATTCTTTCGAGAAGGAGGGAGAGGAAGATAACGGCCCCTCCGAAGATCAGCACGACGAAGGCCGTCACCCTCAGGGGCAGCAGGAACTGATTCAAAACCAGCAGGCCGACGAGAATGGAAAGACTGTAGACCACCCCGCTGGCCATGATGAGGGTATGAAAAATTCCGCCGTATTTGACCCATGCCCGCATCTTGTCCGGGGCGAAAAGCATCTGAAGAAGAAGGACCAGCCCCCCCAGACCGAAGGAAAGGGCGATGAGCGCCCGGGGAAGGGGGTCAAAGACGGCAGGGATGAAAGCGGTGAAAAAGCCGATGCCCGCCGTAGCCAGCCCCAAAAAAAGCAC
>JALHFZ010000258.1:430-1035 GCA_022837505.1 Synergistaceae bacterium | reverse complement strand
AAGGCCGGGCAGTTCATGCAGTTTTATACCAAGCCCTACGGCAAGGTGAAGGAAGAGGTGTTCAGGGCCTATTCCATCTCCTCCAGGGCTTCGGAAAAGGATCATCTGGAGTTTCTGATCCGCCTGGTGCCGGAGGGCATCTGCACCACCTATGTGCATACGGTGCTCAAAGAGGGGGATAAGGTGCGCCTGTCCGGGCCCTACGGGGATTTCTATCTGCGGGGGAACTGCAGCGAGCTGATCATGATCGCGGGCGGCTCCGGCCTGGCGCCCATCCGCAGCCTGGTTTACGATGTGATCGAGAAGGGCCTGCCCCACAAAATACGCTTCTTCTTTGGCGCAAACACCACCAAAGACCTCTATTACATGGAGGAATTCGCCCGGATCCAGGAGGAGCATCCCCAGTTCACCTTCATCCCCTGCGTGGCCAAGCCGGAGCCTGACTCCGGCTGGCAGGGCCAGACCGGCTTTGTGACGGTGGCGCTGGAGGAACAGGTGGCAAGCGGCGAGGACAAAGAGGCCTATCTCTGCGGAAGCCCCGGGATGCTCAACGCCTGCATCAAGATCCTGAAGGACAAAGGCTTCACCGACGACACCATCTTCTA
>JALHFZ010000258.1:0-419 GCA_022837505.1 Synergistaceae bacterium | reverse complement strand
CATCTTCTATGACAAGTTTTAAGGAGGAGGGGCCATGAAAGAAAACCCGAAGGACGCCCTGCTGCGCATCGACATGGAGGCTGGCCGTCTGATCAAGGAAGGCTTTCTGGGGATGGATGAGCGGCCGCTGAGCGACATCATCTCTCAGGATCTGGATACCCTGGCCGAACTCCGGGTAAGCCACAAGGAGCTGGCCCGGGCCATGCGCAGGCTGACCCGCCGGGGCATGGAGGGCATGGGGGAAGAGGTGGACGCCGGCGGATACCTGGTGAAGAGCGAGGAATACATGGGCTGGCTGGGCTGCCCCTTCAAGGACGCGCGCCGCGCCGCCAAGCGGAACACCTGGGTGAAGGACAAGAAGACCGGCCGGGAAATGCGCTGGACGGATCTGTCCATCCACCTGATTGAGGAACACGCCT
>JALHFZ010000117.1 GCA_022837505.1 Synergistaceae bacterium | reverse complement strand
GTGGTGCACAGCTGCGTGAACGGCCTTGGCGAGCGGACGGGAAATGCCGCCCTCGAGGAACTTATCATGGGGCTGCAGATCCTTATGGGGATGGAGACGAAATACCGCTTCGATAAAATCCTTCCTCTCTGCAGGGCAGTAGAGGAGATCTCCGGAGTCCCCATCGCCCGGAACAAGCCCGTGACGGGGGAAAGGAACTTCACCCGGGAATCGGGAATCGGCATCGACCTCGTTCTGAAGAAGCCCCTGGCCATGTTCGCCGTAGCGCCGGAACTGACGGGCAGAAAAGGGGAAATCGTCCTCGGAAAGAAAAGCGGCCGGGCATCGGTCGAATATAAACTCAGTGAAATGGGGATCACCGGCTTTGAGGACTCGGCAGTCGTAGAAATCCTGTCGAGAGTCAAGGCGGCAGGCACGGAAAAAAGAGGCCTTCTTACGGATGAAGAATTTCGGAGTATCCTTGATGATGTTCAGCAGCGCAAGAAAAACAATGGGGAGGAAAAGGCTCTATGAAGAAGAATGTCACCGATGATGCCTGCCTTGATATCGGGGCGCCCGAGGTCAACGACGGTGAAGAAGTCCTTCGAAAGCTGGACAGGGAATCGAACTACAGAAACAAGATGGAGGGGTTCTGGAAGACCGCGGTGGTCGGCATTTCTGTCGTCTTCATCGCCTACCACCTCATAACCTCCAGATTCGGCATGCCGCCGGCCTTTCAGCACCGGGCCATTCACCTGGGATTCATCCTCTCTCTGGTGTGGATGTATTACCCGGCAGTACGGAACAGCCCGAAAAACCGTCCGAGCACTCTGGACGTGGGGCTGGTTTTTCTCACGATAGGCCTCACCGTCTTCACCTATTACAATATTGATTCTCTCTCCCTCCGGGCGGGAATGGCGGTTACCCAAGACTACATTTTCGGAGGAATCTATCTGCTTCTCCTCCTTGAAGCCTGCCGACGGGTCTCGGGGCCTGGCCTTCTGGGGCTTGCCACCCTGTTCCTGCTTTACGCCTACTTCGGAGAATATTTTCCCGGAGTTCTCTCCCATCGGGGATACTCCCTCACGAGGCTGATTTACCAGATGTACCTCACCACCCAGGGGATCTTCGGCCAGCCTATCGGCATCGCGGCCACCTACCTGGTCCTTTTCATTGTCTTCTCGAACCTTCTGGGGAAAAGCGGTCTGAGCTCCCTCTTCAATGACCTCGCCATGTCCATCGGCGGTGGGATGGTCGGCGGTCCCGCCAAGGTGGCCGTCTTCGCCAGCGCCCTTGTGGGAATGATCAGCGGAAGCTCGGCCACCAACGTGGCCACTTCGGGAGCCTTCACCATTCCGCTCATGAAGAAGGTGGGGTACAAGCCCTACTTCGCCGGGGCCGTCGAGGCCGCCGCCTCCACGGGAGGGCAGATCATGCCCCCGATAATGGGTACTGGAGCCTTCATCATGGCCGAGTTCCTTGGCATCTCCTATCTGACTATCGCCGCGGCCGCGCTGATTCCGGCGATTCTGTACTTCGCCGCCGTCTTCTTCCAGATCGACCTCCGCGCCAGGAAGCTCGGGCTCAAGGGTGTCTGCCGGGAGGATATGCCCAGTGTGAAGAAAGCCCTCAAATCTTACGGACACATGATCATCCCCATCTTCGTCCTCGTCTACCTTCTTTTCGAGGGATTCACCCCGATCTATGCCGCCTTCTACTCCTGCATCTTCACATGGATTCTCTCCTTTCTGCGGAAGGAGACCAGGATGGGAGTCAAGGAACTGGTAGACCTTTCGGTGACCTCCGCTCGAGCCTGCATCAGCCTCAGCGTGGCCATGGCCAACGCGGGATTCGTTGTCGGGGTTCTGTCCATGACCGGGATCGGGATCATCCTTGCGGACAATATCGTGGCCCTCTCTCACGGCAGCCTGCTTATCACCCTCTTCCTCAGTCTGGTGGTCTCCATCATCCTCGGAATGGGGCTGCCCACGAGCGCCTGCTACATCATCGCGGCCTCCATCGTAGTTCCTATCCTGCGGGAGATGGGAGTGGTCGGTCTTCCCGCCCATATGTTCGTCTTCTACTATGCGTGCCTTTCCACAGTTACCCCCCCTGTGGCCCTGTCGGCCTACGTGGGGGCGGGAATGGCCGGGGCAGATACCAACGAAGTGGGATGGGCGGCCTTCCGCCTTTCCCTTGCGGGGTTCATCGTCCCCTTCTTCTTCATTTACTCTCCGGAAATTCTCCTGATTTCCGACAGTTCTCTGGTGATCGCCATCGCTGCAGTTTCCGGGCTCATCGGAGCCTATCTGCTGGCCGTCGCCCTTGAGGGTTTTCTTTTCGTATCCCTTCCAATCTGGCTTCGGCTGGTTTTTATGGGTTCAGCCCTGACGCTGATGATGCCGGGAATTACAACCGATGCCATAGGGTTTACCACGGCAGGGGGAGCGGCCCTCTTCGCCCTTTTCATGAAGAAAAAAGGGCTCGTACGGGGACTGTGACGTCCTGAGAAAATCTGCGGTATTTTTTTGAATGCTTCAGATGGTTCTGTTACTCCAAGGGAGGTGAGGCCCGGGAAAAAGAAAAGAAGTCGAGGGCAGGTATGGATCAAAAAAATACATTTCAACAGGAGGGCAATCGAATGAAAAGAATCGGGAAAATGAAAGGCATCTCCTTGCTTCTGGCTGCAGCGCTGATCCTGTGTCTTTCCTTTGGCACCGTCCCCGCAATGGCGAAGACCATTCACGTCACTGTGGGAACCGCCAGCGTGGGCGGAATGAATTATCCCCTCGGAATCGCCATGGCGACCCTGTGGAACAGCAATGTCAAGGACGTCAAGGCCGTAGCTATCGCCACCGGCGGTTCGGTGAACAATATCGATATGCTTCGGACGAAGGATATCGAAGTGGCCGTATGCAGAGCTGTCGAAGCGAACCGGGCCTTCAACGGCATCGAGAAGTACAAAGAGAAAATGCCCTGGATCCGTTCGCTCACCGGCGGTGTCATGTTTGACGCCAAGCAGGTGGCAGCCCTTAAAAGCAGCGGCATCAAGACCATCGCCGACTTCAAGGGCAAAAGGATTGCTGTGGGGCCTCTGGGCGGCGGCGGAGAAGTGGACAGCAGGGAAATTCTGAAGGCCTACGGCCTCACCTTCGATGACATCACCCCCGAATATGTGGAAGCCGGACAGGCTGTGGACATGATGGCCGACGGACTCATCGACGGAGCCATCCTCGGACTCACCCCCGGCGCTTCGGCAGTTGCCGAGCTCATGGTCTCCGGCAAGGTTGTCATGCTGCCCATCTCTGACGAAGCCTTCGCCAACCTGAAGAAGATCAATCAGTGGATTCAGAGAAGAACCATTCCCGCGAATCTTTACACCAACCAGGATTATGACGTCGTGACTGCGGGAGACCCTGCGGACCTCATCGTCTGCCGGGAGGATCTTCCCGAGGATCTCGCCTACCAGATGACCAA
>JALHFZ010000116.1 GCA_022837505.1 Synergistaceae bacterium | reverse complement strand
GAGGGAGTCACGGTGGGGACCCCCTTTCCATGAAGGGCTTCCTTCAGCTCGTCAAGCCCCGGGGCGAGGATGGCGGCGCAGGGTTCGATGAGGTTCAGGGTGCCGAGAAGGGAGGGAAGGCCCGACTTGGCATTCAGGGGCGCAATGGCCCCGCCGAGGCTCCAGGCCGCGAGGGAAAGGGCGAGCACCAGAGGAGAATTGGGGAGCAGCACGGCAAGCCTCTGTCCCCTGCCGAAATTGCCCACCCTCAAAACCGAGGCGCACCCCTCGGCGAGGTCGGCGAGGTCGGAGCAGGTCAGCCACGCCCCCTCCCACCAGAGGCAATCTTCCTCCCCCCGGTTCTTCAGATTTTCAAATATGGTCTTTTCAAGTCGTTCCATAGGTCTCCCCCCTTGATTTGTCATACGCATTTCTTCACTTACTTCTTCGACTGCCTCACCGCCTCGTTCCGGAGTTCGAGGACGGAAAAGGCCCGGTCCACCGAGAGGGAGAACTCCGAGGCGATTTTTCGCCGTTCACCCTCAGTGGCGGCGGCCATGAAGCGGCGGGCCTTCTCCTCCACACCGCTCACTGCGGCGACGAGGTTCCCCTCCTCCATTTCGTCTGAAGCCATGGGGTCGCTGTACCGGAGGGCCTCATTCAGCTCTTTCAGCCGGGGCAGGATATCCTCAAGCATGCTGCGGTAGGGGGAGAGCCTCAGTTCCTCTCCCAGGGATGCTATCCGGGTGGTGAGTACGAAAAGGCGGCTCCTCTTGAGGGAAGCCCCCATGTCGGTCTCTCCCGCTGAAAGAGAGAGAAGGGAAAGGGCTCCCCCTCCGCCCACGAGAAGGAGAAATCCCCCGATATGGACGGCGAGATAGGCATTGACTCCTATATCAAGCCAATAATGGAAAATCCCCACGGCGGCGAGGACGAAGAATCCGTAGAGGGTCGCCGTGGTGGAAACGGCCAGAAGAAGGGGGAGGGGCGTCCCTCCCCTCCCTGCCGCCAGCAGATGCAGAAGAACGGAGGCGAAGATCAGCACCCCGGCGAGAAGGATCATCCAGAAGGAGATCCAGAAGTTTCCTTCCCGGGCCTCCGGAGGGGTCAGGAGCAGCATGACCGCGCTGAGACCGGCGAGCACGACGGCCGCAACGAGCAGTACGATGAAGTTTTTCGTGAACATCCTATTCATGGGGAATTTGTCCTTCCTTTCCTCCCTGCCTATTTCTCATCCCCAAGGGGCTTGCCGCATTCGGGGCAGAACTTCGCCCCCTGCGGAAGGGTCCCTCCGCAGGACGGGCAGGGAAGAACCAGAGATTGTCCGCATTCGGAACAGAATTTCGCACCCTCCCGGAGGGAAGCGCCGCACTTCGGGCAGACCCTCTTCCCCAGAAGGGGTTCGCCGCACCGGGAACAGAAGGAGGTTCCCCCGGGGGAGGGCTGGCCGCATTTCGGACAGGGAAGGGTCCCCTGCCGGGAGGAATCGCCGGAGGTGAGGTTCTGCCCCATCTCTCCGGCCATCTTGCCGAAGGGGCCTCCCATCCCCACGCCGATGCCGAGGCCGAGGCCGGCGTTGATCAGGCTTCCGCCCCCCTCGTTGGAGGCGGCCTTATCGAGAGCGTCGAAGGAGCGCATCTGCTGGTAGCTGTACCCCAGCACCTCCATCTTCGCCCGCTCGGTGAGGGTCTTCTTGAGCTCCGCCACCGCCGGGTCCTCCTCGGGGATGTTGATGGAGTTCACGAAAAAGTTGACCACGTCGATGCCGTACTGAGCGAAGAGGGGGCGCACCCGATCAAGCATTTCATCGGAGATCTCGTCGAGGAAGGCGTTCACTTCCACGACGGAGATCCTCTTGTGCACGAGGTAGGTGGAAATCAGATCCGCCGCCCGGGTGAGCAGCAGTCCCCGGAAATAGCGGACAAGGGCTTCCCGGTCGAAACGGGGAAGGGCGCCCACAAGTTTTATCAGAAACTTTCTCGAGTCTTCAACCCGCACTCCGAACTGGCCGTAGGACCGCACGGGGAGCAGAATGCCGTATTTCGGGTCCTGGAGCTGCAGCGGAACGGCGGTCCCCCATTTCACGTCGAGGACATGGACCTTGTTGACGAACCAGACCTCCGCCTTGAAGGGGGATTCCCCTCCGAAGGGGAGATTCACCACCCTTGAGAGGAGGGGAACATTCGCCGTGGAGAGAGTGTACCGTCCGGGGCCGAAGAGATCCAGGGCCTGGCCGTTCCGGAAGAGGACAGCCTCCTGGGATTCCCCCACCACGAGCTGGGACCACGTCCCCAGTTCGTCGCTCTTCTCGGGGTTCGCGGGGTCCCTGTACCGCCACGCAAGGAGATCCTCCGAGCCGGGCCCCGGTATGAAAGAAATTACCTGTATAGCCGCCATTTTCCGCACCGCCTTTCCCGGAAAAACCCCTCCGGAAATCCCTGATCCGGCAGAAAAAAAGAATCTGGGACCTGGAAATATATGCTACCATATCTTCACCTCTATGGAGCAGATCCTTCCGAAAACCTCTTTCTCTCCCCTCTTTCAGCAGGGCTCCTGCCGGGAGATGCGGAAAGGAAGGACCGCCCTCCCGGGGAACCTCTGCATGAAAGGATTTTTCCCGATGAATGAACAGCTTCTTCTCACTCTCCTCCGCCAGATGAAGGAGGGAACCCTCTCCGAGGAGGAAATGGTGCGGGCGGTGAAGGCCATGCCCTTCCGGGACATGGGGGAGGTCAAATACGACACCCATCGATCCCTCCGGAAGGGGTTCGCCGAGATCGTCTACTGTCCGGGAAAAAGCGACGCCCAGATGGAGACCATCGCCTCATCCCTCGCGGGCAATCCGGAGACCGTCCTTTTCTCCCGGGCCACACCGGCCCATTATGAGCTGGTCCTCCAGCATATTCCAGATGCGGTCTACCACGAAAAGGCCCGGATCATTTCCAGGGGAAAACTGCCCGACCACCCCATCCCCGGCCTCACGGTCATCACCGCCGGCAGCAGCGACGTCCCCGTGGCCGAGGAGGCAGCCGTCACGGCGGAATACATGGGGTGCGAAGTGGTGCGCCTCTACGACGTGGGGGTCTCGGGGCTCCACCGCCTGCTGGCCCACGTGGAGGTGCTCCAGAGCTCCCGGGCCATCGTCGCCGTGGCGGGGATGGAAGGGGCCCTCCCCAGCGTGGTGGGCGGGCTTGTCTCCTGCCCCGTGGTGGCCGTGCCAACGAGCACAGGGTACGGGGCCAACCTGGGGGGCATCGCCCCCTTGTTGACCATGCTCAACTCCTGCGCCTCGGGGGTCTCGGTGATGAACATCGACAACGGCCTCGGGGCGGGATATTTTGCCGCTCTGGTGGTGCGCCAGTCGAAATAGGGTTTTCGAAACAGAGCACGGGGGAGAAACCGTTCACCGGTTCCTCCCCCGTGTATTTTTTCGAAATCGGTCCCGCCTATTTGGCTGCGTAGAGCTCCGTGATCTTCAGAATGACCTCCACGGCCTTCTCCATGGACTGGACGGAGATGAACTCGTGTTTGC
>JALHFZ010000036.1 GCA_022837505.1 Synergistaceae bacterium | reverse complement strand
CGTCCTGCCCGACGGCCCGCATGTCCTGTCCGAGCTTTGTCCTCTGAAACCACAGAATGAACAGGCAGAAGACCCCGATAAGCAGGAAGGTTGCCACGGGGATAGTGACCCCCATGATATTGAGGGTGATAAGGTTATCGAGGCTCCGGTGAATTCCCGAGAGGTTCGTCACGTTTCGTACGCCGAACCCCCTCGAAAGGATGAGGGCCGGGTTGCCCAGGGGAATTATATTTCCGAAGCTGTAGAGCACCACGAGCTGGTAGACGCCGTTCATGAAGAACCCCAGGATGAAGGAGGTCACCATCTCCCGGCCCTTGGCGCGGTTGAGGATCGAGCCGGTCATCCACCCCAGGAAGACAGCCAGGGGAGTTGAGATGATCATGGCGAGGACGAGCCCCTGAATTCCCATGATATTCCAGTCGGAGATGAAGATCAGCCCGATCTGTCCCGCCATGGCGCCGAGGACCATTCCGAAGTTCAGCCCCATGCCCGCCATGATGGGGATGAGCAGGGAGAGCACCAGGAAGGAATCCCGGGCGAGCCGGGCTACCATTTCCTGCACGAGGTACTGGCCGGAAAAGCGGGAGAGGGGGATGGCCACGATGCTCAGCAGGATGAAGATTATGGGGACGGCGTAGGTGATGAGAAAGCGGGTGATCCGGTCGCGCCACGTTATATTCATCGGGATTTCACCGAGACCACCCTGGTCAATGCGTAGAGAATCATTCCGTTGGATACCACGATGCGCACCACCTCTGACATGTCAGTCTGTACAATGCTGTTGATGACCGATGGAGTCATGGTCAGAATTCCCTGGAAGAGTATGGTCCCTATGATGACGTTCAGTATGCTCGCCTTGTTCACCGAGGCCCCGCCGATAAGGATGGAGGCCACCGCGGGGAAGGCCATGTAGAAGGGCCCCATGTAGAGCTGGATGAACCCGAAGCTCTGCTGGTAGACGATGATCCCTATGGCACCGAGCACCGTGGACAGTATGACGGAGATGGTGCGCATTCTGTCCACATTCACCCCCGAGGCCCGGGCGAAATCGGGGTTCGACCCTACGGTCGTCATGGCTGTGCCGGTCTTTGTCCGCATGAAGATCCACATCAGGAAGCAGAGCAGCCCGAGGAAGAGAAACATCCCCGTGGGAAAATAGAAGTAATCTCCCTTTTGAATGGCGAAAACGTCGCTGATAGCCCGTATCCAGTACTGGTCCACCGAGATGGTGGTCCGAAGGCCCGTTCCGGCGTACCCCCAGACCATGTTCGGGCTTTTATAGGGGAGGAGCAGCCACATGATGGACATGAAGGCCACGGAGGAGAACCCCACATAGGTGGCGATCATCATCTCGCCCCCCTTGACCCGGTTGAGGAGCAGGCCGTAGGCAAAGCCGAGGAGGACGGCGATGGGGATGGCGATGGCCATGGCGGTGAGAACTCCTGCAAGGCCCGTCAGATTGAGCTCGATGCTCGTCACGGCGCCGAGAAGGCCCGCGATGATGCCCAGGGGGAGGCCGAAGTTCAGGCCGCACCCTGCCTGCACCATGGGGACCATGGCGAGGACCATGACGCCGTTCATTCCGAACCGCACCAGGGTGTCGCTGATGGAGGCGTCGAGGCGGACCTGGACGAAGGGCGCGATGATGAAGAGGGAGAGCAGGAAGAGGGCTATGATGATGCGCGGCCACCCTGCGGCCTCTATGAAAGATTTTATCCGTTCCATCAGACGTTCACTCTTTCTTTTGTCTTTTCGACCTTGCCCAGCATGAGGAGGCCGAACTCCGCTGAAGGGGCCGAAGCGGGGAGTATTCCGGCCACCCGCCCCTCGTCGATAATGGCGATCCGATCGCAGATCGACCGCATCTCCTCCAGCTCGGAGGAGATGACCACAATGGTTACGCCGTTTTTCCGGTTGTACTCCCTGAGGGTGTCAAGGACGACCTTCTTCGCCCCCACGTCGATCCCCCGGGTGGGTTCGGCCACGAAAAGGAGGCGGGGTTCCAGGGCGAAGGCCTTCGCGAGGCAGACCTTCTGCTGATTTCCCCCTGAAAGTTCAACTACCCTCTGTCTTTCCGAGACGCATTTGATCTCCAGGGCCTCGATATACTGCCGGGCGCATTCTCTGATGGCCTTTATATCCCGGATGCGTATAAAGCCGCCGGGGAGGGTGCGCAGAAAACGGTTCTGTACCTGCAGGGCAGTGAAGATGATATTCCAGGATATGGGCTCGTCAAGGAGCAGCCCCACCTCCCTGCGGTCTTCAGAGACCGCGGCTATCCCCATGCTCAGCACTGCCATGGGGTCGTTGAGGGGGACGGGGCGGCTGTCGAAGGCAACCGTCCCTCCCGCAGCAAAGAGGCCCATGATCCCGTTTCCGATTCCGAGCTTTCCCTGTCCGGCAAGGCCGCCGATGCCGAAGATCTCACCTTTCCGGACCTCAAAGCTCACGTCCCGTACAGTTTCACCGGGCATGTCCACCCAGAGGTTTTCAACCTTCAGGAGGGGTTCTCCGAGAATTTCAACCCGTTCCTCCCGAAGGAACTGCTTATCAATGGACCTCCCCACCATTGCGGAGGCGATCTCGAAGATGTCCGTTTTCTCGGGGGTGAGCTCCTTCACGACCTCCCCGTCCCGGAGGACGATGATTTTGTCGCATACATCCAGTATCTCCTGAAGGCGGTGGGAGATGAAGATTATGGATATGCCCATGTCGGCCAGCCGCCTCATGGACTGAAGGAGGATTGCCGCTTCGCCTTCAGTAAGGACCGCCGTGGGTTCATCGAGGACGAGGAGCCTCGTCGTCTCCTTGTCGATCTCCCGGGCGATCTCCACAAACTGTTTATGCCCTACGGGCATCTCCGAGACAATGGTTTTTTTATCGAGAACAACGTTGAGGGTGTCGATGGCCTTCTCCGCCCGGGCGTCAATCTTCGGGCGGTCGAGGGTGCGGAGGCGGTCTCCGAAGGCCTCCACGATGAGATTGTATTTCGTCGATTCCCGGTTCAAGACGATATTTTCTGCGGCGGAAAAACCCGGGATCAGGGAGAATTCCTGATGGACCATCCCCACACCGGCCTCAAGGGCCTCGAAGGGGTTGGTGAAGAATACTTCCTTTCCGTCAAGGAGTATTTTCCCCTCGAAACCGCCGGTCTCGGCGATGACGGGCATTCCGAAGAGAATGTTCATGAGGGTGGATTTGCCCGCCCCGTTTTCTCCCACGAGGCCGAGGATCTCTCCCTTTCCCAGGGTAAAATTCACGTTTGCGAGGACTCTGTTGCCGAAGTAGGATTTTCCCACTCCCTGCATTCTGAGAAGTTCCTGAACAGCCATTAATTCACCTCTTCATGATCAAAGGAGGACAAGGGAACGGAGGGGAGTGAGAAGTGCCTCTCTCCCCTCCGCCGTCCATTCTGAAAGATGCTTATTTCACGGAGAAATATTTTTCCGGGACTGTTACGTCCGTCATGCCGAGATATCCAAGGCCGAAGACATAGGTATCCTGATACAGAAGCATATGATTTCTCTTTTTCACGCCGGTGGCGATGTCGGTATAGAGACTGCCGTTCCACTTGGCGCCGGGGGTGAATTTGGCGTAGACGTCAGCGACGTCCTTGACCTTCAGTTTCAAAGTATCGGGGGTGACGCCCTTTTCAATGAGATTCTTCGCGAGTTCGCCCAGAGCCACGGAGTTTGTGTATCCGTAGGAATAAGCCCAGGTTCCCATTCTCTTCGCTCCGCCCTTTTCAATGACTGCGGCTTCCACTTTTTTCAAAATTTCCGGCCAGTTTCCCTTCACGTCGGAAAGTTCGATACCGAGAGCTCCAGGGTACCCCATGAGGGGAGAGGGAAGGTCGGCTTCGACGAAATAACCGCCGAGTTCGGCGATCCTCTTCAGCAGAGGTTCGGTGTGGGCATCGTTGGTGCAGAAGAACGCGGTATCCTTGCCGTACTTGTCAAGCCAGGCGGGGACTTTTTCGAGGATGAACTGCTGGGCTCCGGGGATTCCCACGTCGCTCGTGGGGTCGGGAGCCGTCTCGAAGGCCCACGTGAGGCCGAGGTCTGCGCAGGCGACCTCCATGATGTTTCTTCTGCGGGAGAGAAGCTCATAGCTCATATGTCTCGGGAAGGAGATGTGAACGAAGGTTTTTGCGCCCATCTTCTTTGCGGCGTCGACTATGAGGTACCCCCGGGCGATGTTGTCCGCATTGATGACGAGATCCGACACGGGCTCCACAGTTCCCGGATCTTCATGGGCTTCGCCGATGAAGAGGAAAATGTCGGGGCGCTTCTCCCGGATTTTCTTGAAGGCCGGTGCTGTTCCGGGGATTCCCTGGTTGACGATGACCGCCTTCATCTTGGGATCGTCGGCGAGGCTGGCGATCTGGGAGATGGTTGTCTCCATCTCCGTCATGAAGTTATCGGGGTAGGTAATATGCTGAATCATGCCGCCGCCTTTGACGTCGCCGTAGAGCTCGATGAGCTTTTCAGCTCCCCTGAGGTCGTCTTCAGACTGGGAGACGGTACCGGTGCAGACACCGATATGGAATGGTGCATCCGCTGCAAATGCCGATACAGAAAGAGCGAGCGCAAAAACCAGAACAAATGCAGTAAGAATTGATCTTTTCATGAACCTGCCTCCTCCTTAATGATATGATTTCTTATAGATAATAGACCCCTTGTGAAAAGAAGTCAATTTCTTTTCGGGGATTCCCCTAATATTGCGAATAAGAAAAAAATTGGGCAAATCAAGGGTATTTAGAAAATTATCCGGAGTTGACTCCCCCTTCATTCATGATAAAAAACTTTATATTCGTGAAAGGGATGAAAAATAGTGAAAAGATCCCAGAGAAGGAGGATTTCATTTATAATAGTTCCGTATGAGTTCTAAAAAAGTTCATCCTTCTGTCTTCCGGTTCACCGGAGCAGAGGAGTGCATCTCAGAGCCGGCTAAGTATATAAGGAGGAAATTCCATGATCAAAAAAAAGTCCGTTCTTTTTCTGTCCCTCCTCATCTCGGGTCTTCTTGCATTGCCGTCCCTGGCGGTAGAGGTTGATTCCCAGGGGTTTCTCAATCTGGTAAGGGAGAACAATCCCACCCTCCAGGCATCTCTGAACCGGGTGGAGGCCTTTTCCCACACAGTGAAGTCCGTCGTGGCCACCCAGCGGCCGAGCGCAGGGGTGAGGGGGAACACCGGGTGGTACAGCGACAGCGACAGAGCCCGGCAGGGGTCCTATACTCTTTCTGCGGCCGTCTCCTCCATAATCGACGTCAGCGGTGTCTACCCCGCCAGGGAGAGAGAGCTTCTTCTTCAATATAATGTCCTTACCCTCGATCATTTTTCCCTCGTCAACAATACCCTAGCCCTGGCGGAGAATCTGTACTGGCGCTCCTTCATCGCCCGGGAGAATATCACCCTCCAGAAGGAGATCCTCGCCCAGAGACGGGAAGATCTCCGCATCACCGAAGAGAAATTCCGCCAGCAGCTTATCCCCCGTCTCGATGTCATCCGGGCCCAGGCCAAGGTCGAGGAGGCGGACAGTCTCGTGGTGGAAGCCGAATCATCCTATCAGAGTGTCCTGGCGGAGATGGGGTCCCTTGCGGGTGGAGTGATCGTGACCCCGGCCTCCGAGGCTCTTCTCATGCCGACCCTCTCGGTCAAGGCGGGGGTGGAAGAAGCCCGGAGGCAGCGCAACGATGTCCGGTCCATTGAGGTGGCCATTGAAAGGGGAAGGGTGCTCAAAACCCTCGCGGCAAAGGGGATGTCCCCTGTGGTTGAAGGTTCGGTGGGGTATACCCTGCTTACCGATGCCCCGGTGACCCAGCAGCGTCAGAATGAATTTCTCCTCTCTCTTAATCTCTCCGTGCCGGTGTACGACGGTGGGCAGACCAGAGAAGACGTCGCCGAGAAAAGCAAAACCATTGAAGCCCTCGAGGAAAGCCTGAAGGCCAGGGAGAATACCGTGGCCGAGGAAGTGGTGAAGGCGATAACCCAGTGGGAGCGGGCGGTGGCCATTGAAGGCAGCAAGAGAAAGCAGCTCGCCCGTTCGAACGAGGAGCTGAGGATCACCCAGCTCATGTATAAAGAGGGAATGGGCGCCCAGATCGACCTCCTTAACGCCCAGGTGGACAACCAGCGGGTCAGGACGGAGCACCTGACGGCCATCAAGGAGATGTACCTCGCCCTGGTCAGTCTGAAGCAGGTCATGAGCGAATACCAGCCGGCCCCTCTTCCGTAGGAGTGAAAAAAATAAATCTTCATTTCTCTTTTCATCTATCGATGACGTCAACTTCAATAAATACTCCTCATAACGTTTAATCCCCCGGAGTATAGGTTTTAAATGGGATATAAAACGAGGGTCCTGTTTTCAATATGAAAACAGGACCCTCGTTTTATTGATTTTTTTAAAAAATCTTTTACCAGGGCCCAACCACTTGGGGGCCGAGAACGAAGGTGGGCAACCAACAGGATAGTGCCGGTATATAGGTGGTCAGCAGGAGAACGGGGATGCCCACAAAGATAAGAAACTTCATCATGATGGGGACTAATTCTGCGTATGAACAGCCAGAGAGGCGGGAACCGACAAATATAGACATGGCAAATGGAGGCGTCACTACACCAAGGCCTACATTTACTATTATGATAGCTCCAAGATGAACAAGGTTCATCTCAAGATGCTGCATAAGCGGCAGTATCAGTGGTACACCGAGAATGAGGATAGGGGTTCCATCCAAAAACATACCGAGGATCAGGAAGAATACATTCATGGCCAACAATATCATGATCTTGCTGCTGAACATGCCAAGCATGAAATTTGCTACTTCCTGAGCAGCTCCGACTCGGATCAGGTAGCGTGCAAGAACTGTTCCTCCGCCGATAAGCATTGTGATTACCCCGATGGAGAGGATAGAAGTGAATGTTGCGGACCAAAAATTTCTGACTGTGAGTTCTCTGTACACAAAGAATCCGATAAAGAAGCAATATACAACGGCGATTGCTCCGGCCTCGTTTGGTGTGCAAAATCCACCGTATATTCCGATGAGAATGATAGCCGGGCAGCCAAGTGCAGGAATAGCTACCCATGTAGCGGACATGAGTTCCTTTATTCTTGCACCTATTGTCGCCGGAGCTTCCTCTATTTTTTCCGTTATAAGGGCAGGGTTCATATATTTTGGACAGATGAAATAATTCAGGATTGCATACCCTAAGGCAAGGAGAAGTCCTGGGATGACCGTTGATAAAAAAAGTGCGGTTACAGACTGCTGCGCCAGAAGACAATATATAAGAGCAGGAACGCTCGGTGGTATCAGATAGCCGAGAAAACTTGATGAACATAAAAGGGCTGTCGTATATTTGGGTTCGTAGCCGTACTTTTTTAAACGGGGAACCAGCAAAGGGATAAGGGCTGAGATACAGGGTACAGATGACCCGGTTAAAGCCCCGAGAAAAACAGAAGAGACGATTCCGACAAGGGCCATCCCTCCCCGTACTCGGCCGACCAGCGCGTAGGAGAAACGAACGATGCGGTCAGCTAGACCGGCGTACGATATGAGACTGCCGGCATAAACAAAAAATGCAATGGCCATCACAGTAGCACTGTTCAAAGCATGATAAAAAGTGCCCGAAATAAATGCGTAATTCATCCCGTCAGCTATCAAACCTAAGATAGGAGCGCCGAAAAAAAGCCAGGCAATCGGAATGCCAAAAAACATGCCGCAAATAAAAACCAAAATTGCTGTAATTAAACCGAGACTCATTCTTGCGCACCCCCGTGGCCAAATCTGTAAAGGTCGATCATGAGAAGAGTAGTATTATGAATGATATGAAATACACATAGAATGAACATAACAAAAATAGCTTCTACAAGCCAGCTGGTATTAAACCAGGGCACAAGCGTTGCCCATTCATCGAACTCCAACGCGCTCAGGAAATATTTATAAAAAATTGGCATGAGGAGGTAAATTATTCCAAGGCTGGCAAAATTAATAAGAATTTTGCCAATTTTAAATGCTTTTTTCCCTTTAAAAATCCTCTCAACGAAAACATCGACGGCCGTATGGGCGTCTTCCCTTGTGGTTATTGCTATTGAAATAATAGCGGCAAATATAAAGATATAGAGTGAAAGATCTGAAATCCACATGATCTCAATGTGCAGCCAATACCTGTTAATAATCTGGGCTACCGTCGCCACTGTTGCAAAAATAAGGCCGAAGGCGCACAGAAAATTTTCAAGAAATGTGAGCAGCGCGACGAAGGAAAAATAAATTTTTTTCATAGATTGCTCCTCTTAGAGTTATGTATAATTACACATTGATTTCCAAGATAAGTGGAGAAATGAAACAGAATTTTTAATTGGTAAGCTTTTGAATGCTGTTGCTGCCAAAAAGCACCCGGAAACTAGTCTCTGAGGAAATAGCTTGCTATTTCAAAGCCATGCACTTTTATACTCCTCGTCTTTTGTACAATACTGTGTGCTGCTCTATCTTCCGAGTTTTTTTCACAACCGCAGAGTTTGAATTAAAAGTTGGCTGCGTTGTATTTCGGTCACGCAGCCAACTTTCATAAGCAGGCCTGGATTTTTTATTCCATCAAGTCTTTTCTATTTCTTTTTTGCGGCTGCTTTTTCTCTTACTGCATCAAGTTCCGCACGGATCTTCTCTCCCATGTTCTGACCCGGCCAGTGCTTCTCAAGCCAGGGATCACAAACTTCAGCCCAAATTGCAGCCATATTTGCTTTTTCGCGCCAAACTGCTCTTTCCTCATCGGTGAGCACAGTAATCTTGAGGTCAGGATAGGAGGTCTCGATTGTTTTGATGTAGTTTTTTTCCTCGGCCTCGTAGAGATCGTTCAGATACTGTTCTGCCTCTGTCGCAGCCTTGAATATTGCCTCCTTGTATTTCGGGTCGAGACTATTCCATATTTTCTTGTTGATGACCACGTTGTTCAGCATCCGTCTACCACTCCCCGGGAGAGGGCGTTATATACTTCTGCCCATGGAATAGTCTGCATAGTCATTCCAGTTCCGGAGCCCATGTTGCCAAGGCAGCGGACTGAGGCGAGAGAGGAGGAAACTCTCATTTTCAGATTTTTGAGATCATCCGGATGTCTGAGAGGGCGCTGAATGTTTCCAAGGCCGTAAGCTCCCTGGGCGCAGCTGAAAAGCATCTGGACACCCACTTCGTCCCACGCTACCTCCATCACCTTGAAGAGGATGCCGTCTGGATAAGCATAGGCTATTCTCGCTTCATCAAAGGTGCTGACCGTCCAGGGCATCCAGTTCATCATTCCGCCCGGGACAAGATTAACGTAGGGAGAAAGGGTAGCAATCTCAATGCTCCCGTCACGAACGCCGTGGAACGACTCATCATGAGTTCCGAGCAGTCCGTTGGAGTGCAGGGAAATCTCAATATCACCATTCGTATACTCTTTCACTTTGTCGCAAAAAAGCTGATACCCTTTATCCGCAACAGGGCGGGTCCATGGCTGTGCAAAAGACCATTTATACTTAGGCGCCGCCGATGTTGCCCCTGTGACAATGAAAACTAACAACAATGCCAGGGTAACTCTCTTCATGAGTTTATTCACAGTCGTTGTCCCCCTTAGAATATGGATATTGATTGATATGCTACGAAAAAGCATGCATGCGCGAATTCTGTCAAACAGCATTGTTTCTGTGCTCCGTATTATTTTGGGCAAACTATTCCAGGCCTACTGTAAAGCTTCCCGAAAATACTTCAGCGTCCTTTGCGTATGACGGTTCCTGAGGCAGTACCCGTATAAGAACCTCCGTCTAGAACCTTCTTGCCCCCTACCAACACGATGTCCATTCCCTGTGCAAGCTCCGTGGGTTTTTCATATGTCGCCTTGTCCAGCACTTTCTGCTGGTCGAAGATCAGTATATCTGCATCCATTCCCGGGCGAATCAGGCCCTTTTGCTGAAGGCCGAAGCGGGCAGCCGGCAGAGCTGTCATTTTCTGGACTGCGTTTTCGATAGCAAGGGTATTTTCCTCGCGGACGTATTTGGCGATAATTCTCGGATGGCTCCCGAAACTTCTCGGGTGGGCCTTTGCTCCTTCCGCAGGAGGAATTGAGTCGGACCCGATCATTGTAGCGGGATGAGCAAGTACTGTTTTGATATCTTCATCACTTATGGCTGCGTAGCAGGCCAGGTCGTTGCCGTTGTTTTTCATAATTATCTCAAAAGCAGATTCCACTGGATCCATGTTCATTGCTGATGCAATCTCCCTGAGATTTTTTCCTTCCCATTGGGGTGTATTCGGGCAGTACACTACCAATGCACCTTCCGGGCCGCCTCCATGACGAAGCATGCTTTCCCATCCACAGGGTTTTGACATGTCCATTGAAGTTCTTATCTCTTCTGCTATCTTTTTCCGCGTTTCCGGATTTTCCAGCCGTTCGCATATGGATTGGACTCCCCCCGCCTGGGCCCAGGGAGGAAGACATGCGCGGACGCTTGTACTGCAGTTGTTGTAAGGATATTGATCAATGGTTACATCAATTCCTTCTTTTCGTGCCTCATCTACCATTTGCAGTGATTTATTTACCAGACCCCAGTTTTCTTTACCCAGGACTTTGTGGTGGGAGATTTGTACTGGTATGCCGCCCTGTCTTCCAATTTCGATGGTTTCAGCTACGCCGCTGAGCAACTCGGCCGATTCGTTCCTCATGTGTGTCATATAGAGTCCCCCGGTTTCACGAAGGACTTCTGCGAGCTCCAGAAGTTCTTCCTTAGGTGTATAGACTCCGGGAGGATATATCAGCCCTGAGGAAAGGCCAAAACTGCCTGCCTCCATTCCCTCTCTCAAAAGTTTTTTCATCTCTTCCATTTCTGCGGGGGCAGCTTTTCTGTCTTCGAATCCCATGACTGCCACTCTCAATGTTCCGTGCCCGAGGCATGTGGCCATGTTGAGCGCCAGAGGGAGTTTTTCCACCTCTTTCAGCCAGTCGTCGAAAGTTTTCCAGTCCCAGGAAATTTTCGTGCCAGCCAAAATGAATCCGAGATATGATTCAAGAAGCTCTCGAGTTTTCTCATTAACGGGGGCAGCGCTTTGCCCGCACTGGCCTACAAACTGGGTGGTTATTCCCTGATGCAGTTTTGAAAGCATGACGGGGTCTCGAAATACAACAAAATCTGAATGGGTATGTACATCAATAAATCCGGGGCATAAAATTCTGTCGCAAACATCTATTTTTTCCCTTGCATCTTCTTTTGAAAGTTCCCCTACAGCTGTGATGCGGCCGTCTTTGACGCCTACATCCCCTCTATACCATGGTGCTCCGGTGCCGTCGATAATTTTTGCCCCAAGCAATAGGACATCAAACAAAATACACACGCCCTTTTCTTTATTTTTGTTTCACTGTTGTCCAGGATAAATTCCGCCCGCCGGGAATGCAGATATTTTAAGCCTTGCGACAAGCGGGCTTGCATTCCCTTAGAAACTCGCAATGAAGTAAGAGGTCTGCTTTCCTATTGAGTCAAAACTACCGCCTGAAGCCTTACAAACAGAGGCGGCAGCTTTTTAGCTGGATTCATTTCGGACATCTTTGTTTATTAAAAAGTCACTGTCATTTAAAGCCAGGCTTCGATTAAACGATAATGTTTATCAAAATATTGTTCTCTTTGTCCTCTGGGATGGTTGGTATAATGGTTTTGTCCTGGGGAATAATCGTTATTTAACAAAGCGTATCGAATGTATAGCAACTGAAATCAGGGAGCAGTTCAAAAAGATTTGTTGTACCCGAAATTTTTAAATCCATTGTTTTATACAATGCACTCTTTCTTACACACAAGCGATTATACATGTGATCTTCTTAAAAATCCACCCCGGCAAATTTTACTGCATCTGCAGTAAACTGTCGATATAATGACGCATTGATTTTCTGCTCTCGAATTCCCATGTTACAATTGCGTTCAATCAGGCAGCGAAAATGCCGGTTTTCAGGTATAAATGCCAAAAACATTTTAGAAGGAAGGTTTTCAAATGACCCTGCGACCTACATGGATGGAAGTACGCCTCGACAATATACGGGCAAATTACAGGGCAATCCGGGATCATATTCTTGCGGCGCGGCAGGAAGGCGCGCCCGTCCCCAGGGTATTTTCGGTCATCAAGGCGAACGCCTACAACCTAGGGGCCCTTCCGGTGGCCTGGGCCCTCCGGAGGGAGGGGGCGGATTTCTTCATCGTCGCTACCGCCGACGAAGCCGTGGAGCTCCGGCGGGGAGGAATAACCGTCCCCGTCCTCGTCCTCGGCGCATCCCCCTACGACGCGGCGGAGGAGTACGTCCGCCAGGGGATCCGCGCCTCCATCACCGATATGGAGATGGCCCGGGCCATGTCGGCTGCCTCGGAAAAAATCGGGAAAAAGGCCATTGTCCACCTGAAGGTCGATACCGGCATGGGAAGAATCGGCTTCTCTCCGGAGGAAGTCGTCGAGAAGGCGGCAAGGGTGGCCTCCCTTCCGGGAATCGTCTGCGAGGGGATCTTCACCCATTTCGCCGCGGCGGACGAAAAGGACCTCGCCTATACGGAAGAACAGCATGATGCCTTTCTCGCTGCCCTTGAGGCCCTCGAAAAGAGGGGGATCCATATACCCCTGAGGCACTGCTGCAACTCCGGAGGCACCCTCTCCTATCCCGAATGGGCCATGGACGGAGTCCGGGCGGGGCAGATCCTGGCCGGAATGTACCCCACCCCCGAGGTGCCGAGAAGCATCCCCATCCTCCCCGGCTTCTCCTTCAGGACCCGGATCGGGGCCCTCCGCACTCTGCCCGCCGGAAAGACGGTGAGCTACGGCATGACCTATACCACCACCTCCGAGGAGCGCATGGCGGTTCTACCCGTGGGGTATGCCGATGGATTTGCACGGAATCTGTCCAACAGGGCGGATGTTCTCATCCGGGGTGTGCGCTGCCCCGTAGCGGGCCGGATCTGCATGGACCAGTGCATGGTCAACGTCTCGGCCCTTCCGGAAGCCGCTGTGGGGGACGAAGCGGTCCTGATAGGAAGACAGGGGAACGAAGAGATCACCATCTATGAATACGCTGAAAAAATGGATACCATCGTGGCTGCCATAGGCGCGATCATCAGCCCCCGGGTTCCCCGGGTCTATCGAGACGATGAACTCGGAGGGGAAAACTGAAAAAAGTTCCGTCAGAGTAAAACTGCATATCTCACCGGAAGGAGAGTTCCCATGGAAAAAGAACATTTGACCTTTCAGACGGAGGCGAAGCAGCTGCTTGACCTCATGATTCACTCCGTCTACTCGAACCGGGATATTTTTTTAAGAGAGCTGATCTCCAACGCCTCCGATGCCCTGGACAAACGGCGGATCGAGCTTGCGGCGAATCCCGATCTCGAAGATCAGGACCCCTCGGAGGGGCTCGGGGCTCCGGAAATACGGATCGACCCCGATCAAAAGGGGAGAACCCTCTCCGTCTCCGACAACGGCGTCGGGATGAACCGGGAGGAGCTCAAAGAATACATCGGCACCATCGCAAAGTCCGGCACCCGGGAATATCTTGAGGCGCTGAAGTCCAGCGGCGGAGGAGTGCGGGCGGAGGCCCTCATCGGCCAGTTCGGCGTGGGCTTCTATTCCGCCTTCATGGTGGCCGACAGGGTTGATGTGGTGACCCGCCGTTTAGGCGAGAGGGAGGGGTGGAAGTTCTCCTCTTCCGGAGACGGAACCTATACCATCGAGCCGGCAGAGCGAAGGAAGCCGGGGACGACGGTGCTCCTTCATCTGAAAGGGAGCGACTCCTCAAAGGGTGACCGGGAATACACTGACGAATGGACGATCCGGGAGATCGTCCGGAAATACTCCGACTTCGTGACCTACCCCATCGTCATGGCGGTGAAGAAGACGAAGGAGGGAAAAGAGGAGGTTGCCGACGAGACTCTGAACTCGGGCAAACCCATCTGGCGGCGGAGCGAAAAGGACGTCTCGGAAGAAGAGTACAACGAATTCTACAAGCATATCAGCCACGACTGGGAGCCTCCCCTGCTGCGGGTCGTATTCTCCGTGGAGGGGGGTACGGAATTCCGTGGAGTGCTCTTCGTCCCCTCCAGGGCCCCCTTCGACCTCCATTTCGGTATGATCCCCTCGGGGGTGAACCTGTACATCCGGAATGTCTTCATCATGAACGACTGCAAGGAGCTCGTCCCCTCATGGCTCCGCTTCCTCCGGGGAGTGGTGGATTCCGAGGACCTCCCCCTCAATATCTCCCGGGAGATGCTTCAGGAAGACCCCCTCCTCCGGATCATCCGGAAGGGGATCGTCCGGAGGGTGCTCAACGCCCTGAAAAAACTGATGGCCGACGACCGGGAAAAGTACCTTCTCTTCTGGAAAGAGTTCGGCGCCGTCCTCAAGGAGGGGCTTGTCTCCTTCGACGGAAGCGAGGGGGAGCACAGGGACGCCCTTCTCGATCTCTGCCTTTTCTCCTCAACAGCCCGCCCCGGCAAGCTCATCTCCCTGAAGGAGTACCAGGAGGAGCGGAAGGAGGGGCAGGAACAGATCTACTACCTCACCGGACGGAAGGAGGCTGCCCTGCGGACATCCCCTCTTCTTGAGCGATGCGCTTCCGGGGGGGAGAACGTCCTTCTTCTTACTGACCCGGTGGACGAGGTTCTCGCCCCTTCCCTCACCACCTGGGGAGGCATGGAGTTCCGCTCCCTTGAGCGGGTGGATGCCCTCCCCGCAGGGACGGAGGGGAAGAAAAACGATCAGGAGCAGCCGGAGGATACGGCCGCTTTCCTCCGGGAGGTTCTGAAGGATGTCGTCAAGGAAGTCCGCTTCTCCGACCGTCTCACCACCTCGCCGGCATGTCTTGTGAACGACCGGGAGGGAGGGTCCATGGCCATGGAGCAGCTCCTCCGGTCCATGGGCAGGGAGGTTCCGGCGGAGAAGCGCATCCTCGAGATCAACCCCGCCTCACCCCTGATCACGGCCCTCGGGCAGCGCCTTGCCTCGGCCGGGAAAGAGGAGCGTACAAAACTTGAGGACTACGGGTGGCTTCTCTATTACCAGTCCCTTCTTGCCGGGGGCGGTCAGATTGAAAATCCGGGGGAGTTCGCCCGAAGGGTTGCCGATCTCATGACCCTCGGCCTGAAGGGGCGGGACGTCCCGGAAAAAGAATGAGCCCTTCCGCATCAGCGCGGCTGAAGGCCCTCCTCGCGGTCATCCTGTGGGGAGGGTCCCTTCCCTCCACAAAGGTAGCCGTATCCCAGGCGTCCGTTCCCGCGGTCCTCTGGCTGCGCTTCGGAACCGCCGTGCTTGTTCTTTTTGCCTTCCTCGCCCTGAAGAAAAAGCTCCGGTTTCTCTCCCTCCGGGAGACCCTGATCTTTGCGTCCCTGGGTTTCATCGGGGTTTTTTTTCACAACTCCGTACAGGGGGCTGCCCTCCAGAGCCTTTCGGCGGGGATGTCGGGCCTGATCGTCGCGGCGAACCCCATCGCCATCGCCCTTCTCGGCGCTTTGATCCTCGCCGAGCGCCTGAACGGTAGGAAGGTGGCGGGAATACTCCTGGCTGCCTTCGGCGTGCTCGTCATCATGTCGAAGGGGAGCCTTTCTTTTTCGGGAAGGGGGGTTGCTGCCGGAGAGATCTTCATGGTCCTCAGCGTCTTCTCCTGGGGGCTTTTTTCCGTCCTCTCGAGAAAGGCTCTGCAGAACCGCGAGCCCGCTCTGGCCATGGGGTACGTCCTTCTTTTCGGATGGCTCTACTCATCAGTTCCCTTTCTGTGGACCGGAGGATACGGTGAGATCCCCTCCATCGCAGCCTCGGGGTGGGCGAACATCCTTTTTCTGGGGGTCTTCTGCTCCGCTGCGGCCTATCTCTTCTGGTACGATGCCCTCCGGGAGCTTCCCGCCTCGGAGGTGGGAGTTTTTCTCTATGTAAACCCGGTAGTAGCGGTCTCCCTGTCCGTTCTCTTCCTCGGAGAACCCCTGACCCCCTCGATGATCGCAGGAGGGGCTCTTGTCTTTCTCGGAGTATGGTTTGTCAACCGAAGTAAAGGGTAAAGAAGCACCCAGATTGTATTCAGGAGGTATCAGCGAATGAAAATATACTCTCACCCCTTTTCCACTGAAGAGCCCCTTTCCAGGGGCTCCCTGGCCCTCTATCTTCTCTCCGATGAGCCGGTCCCCTCTCACCTGCCCGGAGAGAATACCCTTCGGATGGCAGAACTTCTTCTGAAGGACCCCTCCTTCAAGGGGAAAAAAGGAAAGATCGTCAGAATTCCCCTGGAGGGGGAGGGGGTTTCATCCCTCTATCTCGTTGGCCTCGGAGAGAGGAAGGGGTATTCCGAAGAGAACGTCCGATCCCGCACGGCGGAATTGCTGCGCCGCTGCCGCTCCGACGGCACTGAGAGAATTACCCTTATACTTCCCGAAAAGCCCGATGGGGAGATGAGCTCCGCCGTTGCCGAGGGGGCTGAACTGGGCCGCTATTCCTTCGACCGGTACAAGTCGGTCAGGGAGGAGGACCGCCTCCCCGAGACGAAGGAAGTGATCCTCGCGGGCGGGGACGATGCCGGCCTTGAGAAGGGAAAACTGCTGGGGTGCGCCCAGAACTGGGCCCGGGATCTGGCAAACGAGCCCGGCAACGTGCATAACCCGCTGACCCTGGCGGATCTCGCTTTGAAATGGGGGGAAGATTTCGGCTTCTCCGTGGAGGTCTGGGACGAAAAGCGGATCGCCTCGGAGGGGATGGGAGGGCTCTACGCCGTGGGGATGGGGTCCGCCACGCCCCCCCGCCTCGTCCACATGATCTGGAAGCCCGAGGGAACGGCTCTGCGGAAGATCGCCCTCGTGGGGAAGGGGATCACCTTCGACAGCGGCGGCCTCAATCTGAAGCCCGGGGATTTCATCCGGACCATGAAGGGGGACAAATCCGGGGCATGCAACATCTTCGCCATCCTCCGGGGAGTCTCGAAGATGAAGATCCCCTGCGAGGTCCACGGAATCGTCGCCCTCGCCGAGAATATGCCCGGAGGACGGGCCTTTCGCCCGGACGACATCCTCCGGATGCACAACGGCAAGACAGTGGAGGTGGACAACACGGACGCCGAGGGGCGGCTGGTCCTTGCGGACGCCCTCAGCTACGCCTCAAATCTTGCCCCCGATGGAATCATCGACATGGCGACCCTTACGGGGGCCTGCGTCGTCGCCCTCGGGACCAATATGGGAGGGCTCTTCGCCTCCTCCGACGAGCTTGCCGAAGGGATTCTCTCGGCGGCTGCCCGGAGGGGCGAGCGGTTCTGGAGGATGCCCCTCGATGACGAGCGGATCACCGAGACGCTGAAATCCCCCGTGGCCGATCTCGTGAACGCGGCGGGACGGTACGGCGGGGCGATCTTCGCCGCCCAGTTCCTCAGGGAGTTCGTGAAGGAGGGGATCCCCTGGGCTCACCTCGACATCGCGGGGGTGGACTTCTTCAAGGACGAATACTCCGTCTGCTGCAAGGGGGCCAGCGGCTACGCCGTACGGACCTGCCTGGAATACCTTCTCGGCTGCAGATAGAAAGAGCAAAAGGCGCGGGGCGGCCCCTAAGGGGCCGCCCCGCGCCTTGTTTCGACAGTACCGGTATTATTTCCCCAGGCAGAACTGGCTGAAGATATAGTCAAGCAGGGTATCGTCCTTTTCGATCCCGAGGAGGCGCTCCATGGCCCTGCGGGCTTCCCCCAGGCTTGAGGCGGCCACGTCCTGACCCATACCGGCGGAAAGGGTCTCTGCAGCGTCTTTGAGGAAGCCCGCCGCAGACCGTATCTCCTCCACCTGGCGGGCCGAGGCGTTCAGCCCGGCCTCAAGGGTGCCCCCTCCGGCGATGGCGGCGAGAATGTCGTCCTTCAGCATTTCGATCCCCCGGTTTTCCTTCGCCGAGATGGAGAGGACGGTGCTTCCGGGCAGGAGGTCAGCCACGAACTCGGCAGTCGTCCGCCCCCCCTCCGCAGCTCCCGGTGGAAGATCCGACTTGTTCACGGCGACCACGTGTTCCCTTCCCGGAAGACGTTCCGCCAGTTTGAGATCGTCCGGATGGAGGGGGACGCTGCCGTCCACCACCCAGATCCGTACATCCGCATCCTGAAAGACCCCCTCGGCGAGGGAGATGCCCATGGCTTCCGCCTCGTCGGAGGGAGGGCCCATCCCTGCCGTGTCTATCAGCCGCAGGGGCACCCCCCGGCAGGTGATGACCTCTTCGATGAGATCCCTTGTAGTTCCCGGGATGGCCGTGACGATAGCCCGGGACTCCTTCAGCAGGGCGTTCAGAAGGGAGGATTTTCCCACATTCGGCCGTCCGACGATGGCGACCCGGATCCCCTCCCGGAGGAGAAGCCCCGTGGCGCACCGGTCGAGCAGGTCCCTCAGGGTCTGTTCCACTGCCTGAATGGCGAGGACCAGCTCATCCTCCTCTCCCGAGGGGAGGTCCTCCTCGGGAAAATCGAGGGCCGCCTCCAGGCTTCCCGAGAGGGCGAGAATTTCGTTGTAGATGTCCCGGGCAAATTCGGCCAGTTCTCCCCTCAGGGTGCGCACCGCCGCCCGGAGGGCCTCGTCGCTCCGGGAGCGGATGACGCCGAGGACGGCCTCCGCCTGGGTGAGATCGATCCGTCCTGAGAGAAAAGCCCTTCTGGTGAACTCTCCCGGCTCGGCGAGGCGGGCGCCTCCGCAGAGAAGGAGGTCGAGGCATTTTCGGGCCACGAGGGTCCCTCCGTGGGTGTGGATCTCCACGAGTTCCTCACCGGTGTAGCTCTTCGGAGGGGCGAACCATACGGCAAGGACCTGGTCTATGGGGTCCCCCTTATCATCGAGAAGGGAGCCGTTCCGCAGAAAACGGGGCGGGGTATCCTCCAGGGGGACGGCGAGGGAGAGAAATTTTCCCGCGAGTTCCCGGGAACCCTCTCCGGAAATCCGGACGATGGCAATTCCGGCCTCTCCCCAGGCGGTGCCGATGGCGGCGATGATGTCCCCCTCCGGGGGCGGGGTTTCCTTTCTCTCCATGGTCTTTCCTCCTCCTGCGGGGCAGATTATGACCTCCCGCCTGTATCTTACAGCAAAAATCCCATTTTCGTAAAAAAGAAAGCCCCCTCTTCGAAAGAAGAGAGGGCTGAAGGTTATTTTGCCGGTTGGATCAGTGAACGGCGGGGATGCCCAGTTCGTTCACCGCCTCGGCAAGGCGGCGGACACCCTCTTCGATGGTCTCGGGAGAGGGGAAGGTGTAGCAGAGCCGGGCGTTGTGGATTCCCGTCCCCTGGGAGGGGCAGAAGGGCCCGCCGGGGACGAAGGCCACATTCTTCTCCACGGAGCGCTCAAAGAGTTTGTTCGTGTCCACCCCGGGGAAGTTGAGCCAGTAGAAGAAGCCTCCGTCGGGCTTCACCCAGGTGACCCCCAGGGGGGCGAGGTGTTTCTCAAAGCTCTTCTCCATGGCGTCCCGCTTGATCCTGTAGTTGTCGATAATCACCGGAAGATGGGCTTCGAGGTGCCCTTTCATGCAGTATTCGGCCACGAGGGCCTGGGTGATGGTGCTCGAGCAGAGGTCGGTGGCCTGCTTGAAGACCGTCAGATTGCGGATGATCTCCTTCGGGCCGGTGATCCACCCCACCCGGGTGCCGGGGGAGAGGATCTTGGAGAAGGACCCGGCATAGACCACCCCTCCCTCATCGTGGAAGGAGAAGATGGAGGGAAGGTGCTCGCCGTCGAAGCGGACGTAGCCGTAGGGGTCGTCTTCAAAGATGGGAATGCCGAACTCCTTCGAGATCTCCACAAGACGCTTTCTCCGCTCCAGGGACATGGTGCTCCCCGCGGGGTTCTGAAAGTTGACGATGGTGTAGATGAACTTGACCTTCTTCCCCTCGGAGCGGGCCTTGCGGATTATGTCTGGGAGGAGTTCCACCTGCATTCCGTCCCGGTCCATGGGGACGCTCAGGAATTTTCCTCCGTGATTGAAGAAGACCGTCAGGGCGGCCAGATAGGTGGGGTCTTCGGTGATCACGTAATCCCCCTCATCGAGGAGGGACCACGCGAAGAGGTCGAGGGCCTGCTGGGAGCCGGTGGTGATGAGCATCTCCTGCCCTGAGACCTTCCGGCCCATCCGGGGGGCAGTCCAGGAGGCGAGGAATTCCTTCAGGGGAGGGTACCCCTCGGTGGTTCCGTACTGAAGAAGGTTCTGCCCGTCATCCTTCAGGATGTGGGCCCCCTCGTAGAACTTGTCCACGGGAAAGATCTCCGGCGCGGGCATCCCCCCCGCAAAGGAGATCATCTCCGGCTTTTTGATCAGTGCCAGCATCTCCCTGATCGGCGACGGCCGGTTGTTCTTCGCTATGGAGCTGAAATTTTCCTGCCAGATTCCGCTCATTCTCCATGCCTCCCTCGAATTGTGATATTCTTGCTTTATTATTCCGATTTTACGCCACAAGCGAAACATATTCCCCTACAATAATACCACGAAGGGGTGTGTCTCAGACACACCCCTTCGGAGCAAATCATTCCCTTACAGTTTGCCCCGGGGTCTATTTTCTCGGCTCTATGACCGATGCGTTTCTTCGAAGGCGCTCAAGCCGTCTCTCCGTGGGGGGGTGGGAGTTGAACCCGTTGGGGGAGGTCTTGTACCCTGCGGCCTTCATCTTCTCCATGGCCCGGACCAGGCCCCAGGGGGAATACCCCGCATCCGCCGCGATGCGGATGCCGTAGTCGTCGGATTCCACCTCCTGCTCCCGGCTGAACCCCGATTCGGCGAGGCCGATCCCCACACTGCCGGCTACTTCACCGGCGGTGTTCCCCTCAAGGGCGCGGAAGAGGAGGGACCACAGGATGCTCCGCCCGACCGAGCTGTTATAATGGCCCAGCTTGATGTGCCCCGCCTCGTGGGCGAGGATTCCGGCGATCTCGTCCTCCCGGTCGAGGATGTTCATAAGCCCTGTGGTGACATGGACGGTGTGGTTTCCCGACGAGAATTTAACCCAGGCGTTCGGCTCCTTCTTCTGTTCAAAGAGTACGCCCTTGTATTCCATGCCCGTCTGGGCGGAGATTCTTTTCCAGGCCCTGTTCACCGTATTCTGATCAATGGCTCCTTCGGAAACTCCCGTGAGGGAAAATGCCAGAAGAAAAAGAAGGACGCCCATCGTTTTGCCGATTCTGTTCATAGCGAATCCTCCTCTCTTGGATGATTTTTTTGAAATTATTGCTTTCAAACCTATTGTTTCTCATACCGCTACAGCATGAAAGAGGAAAAATACGTATAATAGACAAAAAAGATCCGGGAGGACCAGTATGTTTCGATGTTCCAGCTGCGGAAAAACCGAAGATGAACGCTCTCTTCTGTGGCGCTGTCCCTGCGGAGGGTATTTTAATCTCGAACCCGGAGAGAGAACCCCTCTGACCCGGAGGGCAATCCTCCCGGGCGAACCGGGCATGTGGCGCTATGCTCCCTCCCTCCCCCCTGTCCCCTCCGGAAAAAGGGTCACCCTGGGGGAGGGGTGGACACCCCTTTCAGCCGAGCCCGGCAGCTTTCCTGAACTTTATTTCAAAGTGGATTATGCCATGCCCACCGGGTCGTACAAGGACCGGGGGATGGCCTGTCTCGTCAGCCGGCTCCTTTCGCTCGGGGTGAAGGAGGTCATCGAGGATTCCTCGGGAAACGCCGGGGCGTCCATGGCAGCCTACTGTGCCCGGGCCGGCATCCGCTGCAGGGTCTTTGTGCCGGACTATACCTCTGAGGGGAAATGCCTTCAGATCCTCGCCTCCGGGGCGGTCCTTGAGCGTATCTCCGGTACCCGGGAGGATACTGCGAGAGCTGCCGAGGCCGCGGGGGAGGGAGGGTTCTACGCAAGCCACAACTGGAGCCCCTGGTTCGCCCACGGAGTAAAGACCTTCGCCTTCGAGATCTGGGAGCAGCTCGGCTTCCGCGCTCCCGGGGCGGTTCTCCTTCCGGCGGGGCAGGGGAGCCTTGTACTCGGCTGCGCCCTGGCCTTCGACGAGCTTCTCGCGAGCGGCGAGATTTCGTCCCTTCCCCGGATCTACGCCCTTCAGCCTGAACGGTGCGACCCCCTCGCCAGGGCCTTCCGGCAGGGGGTGCCCCTTCCCGTGCCCGTGGAGAAAGGGGAGACTGCCGCCGAGGGGATCAGCGCGGCCGACCCCGTCCGGGGGAAGGCGGTTCTCGCCGCCGTCCGGAAAAGTGGCGGGGAGATCCTCTCCTTTTCAGAGGCTGAGATCTGGAAGGGCTTCCTCTCCCTCGCCCGGCGGGGGTACTATGTGGAACCCACAAGCGCCATTGTGGCCGCCGGAATGGAACGCCTCTGTGCCCGGGGGGTCTTCTCCTCCGGTGAGGCGGTAGTCGGCCTGCTCTCCGGTTCAGGTCTGAAGGCGGGAGACAAGATCCTCTCCCATTTCTCCGGAGGCTCCTTTACGCCGGAGGAGGAACTTTCCCCCTGCATGGGCGAACCGGGGAGTCCGCCATGGGAAGGGTGAGCGTCAACAACCTTCAGGAGGGGATGATCCTTGAGGAAGACCTCGTGACCCCCGGCGGCCGGATTATCCTCAGCAGGGGAGCCGTCCTCAGGGAGAAGTACATCGGGATGTTCAAGGTCTGGGGGATCACCGGAGCCTACGTGAAGGGGGAGGAGGACGGCGACATACTCCAGAAGAATCTTCTCCGGGAGGAGTCCCTGGGGCAGAGCGAGGCCTACGTGGCCTCCTACTTTCCCCCTTCGGAGGGGGAGGACCGGCGCGTCTCGGAGGTCCGGGAGTATTGCACCCGGCGGTTTGCGGAAAGTATCGAATCGGGGGTTCTTCCGCCCCCCCTTCCTCACCGCACCCTCCCCCCCAGGCCTCCCCTCGGACATTTCGGCAGGACCTTTTCCGCCCGGGAGCTCGGCAGGAACCAGGTCCGCCTCGTCTCCTTCCCTGACATCTATTTCAAGATACAGGAGGTCATCAACTCACCCCTCAGCTCGGCCACGTCCATCGCCAGAGTGGTGAGCAAGGACCCGAGCCTCACCGCCCGCCTCCTCCGGCTGGTGAACAGCTCCTTTTACGCCTTCCCCCAGCCCATACTCTCCATACCGAGGGCAATCGCCATCGTGGGGTCAAACGAACTGACCTCCCTCGCCCTTGCGGTCTCCACCATGACCGTCTTCGAACACGTCTCCCCCGAGTATGTGGACATGAAATCCTTCTGGAAGCACTCCATCGCCTGCGGGGTCTTCTCCCGTCTGCTGGCCTACGGCAAGAGGGTGCGCAGCGAGGAACGCTTTTTTCTCGCCGGACTTCTTCACGATATCGGCAGAATCATCCTCTACAGCAAATCCCCCGCCGAGATGACCTATGCCCTTGAGCTCTCCCTCTTTGAGAGGATCCCCCTGTGGCAGGCCGAGAAAAGGGTCTTCGGCTTCGACCATGCCGCAGTGGGGCACGTGCTGCTTGAAGAATGGAACATCCCCGAGGGCATTCGCCGCCTGTGCGACTACCACCATGCACCCCTTGACGACCGGGCCCCCGAAGAGGCGGCCTTCGTTCACTGCGGGGACTTCCTGGCGAACGGCATACGCTTCGGAACAAGCGGAACCCTCTACAGCTCTCCTCTCGATCCGGCCATACTTGACTATATATCCCTTGCCCCCGGAGATGTGGAATCCGTGCTGATCCAGGCGGAACGGCAGCTTCAGGAGATCATGAACATCTTCCTGGTCGCGTGAGCCCCTATGAACAGAGGAGACGCCATGGACGCTTTGAATAAAAGGATCGCCGTGCTTACCAGGGAAAGGGAGGCGGCCAAGGGGATACTCGACTCCGCCGTGGAAGCCCTCGGATTCTCCGTGGCTGTGGATGACGAGTACTCGGAGAAGGCTCTTCTCGAAGAATGCGCCAAAAAAATCCGCACCTTCGTCCGTTTCGAATCCCTGGCTTTTTTTCTCTTCTCATCCGACGGGCTCGATTATTTCCCCTCCTTCACCGACCCCTCTTCAGAGCTCCCCTTTTTCGAAAAAGAGAGGGACCTTCTTGTGGAGGACCGCACCTTCGCCTGGATAATCGACCGGAACCGCCCCGTTATCGTCACGGCTTCTGACGGAAAGAGCAAAATTCTCCTTCATTCGATCATCACCCAGAACCGGACAATGGGGATCTTCATGGGGCTGCTGGGGGAGGATGAATCGGGGATACTGGATCTCTCCTTTGCCTTCCTCACCGTCCTTTTCAGCTCTCTTGCGGGGATTCTGCAGAATGCCGAACTCTATTCCCTCGTGCAGAATCTCAACAGCGAGCTCAGCCGGAAGGTGAGGGGGCTTGAAGAATCGGAGCGGAATCTTGCCACCGCCATGCGGGCACGGGACCTCTTTCTGGCGAATGTCAGCCACGAAATCCGCACGCCTCTAAACGGAATCCTGGGTATGGGCACCCTTCTGGAAGATACGGAGATGACTGCCCGTCAGCGGGGTATGATCAAAATTCTCAAAGACGAGTCCGCCTCCCTTCTTCGTCTCGTCAACGATCTTCTCGATTTCTCAAAGATGGGGGCGGGAAAACTCTTCTTCGAGGATGCCCCCTTCAGCCTCCGGGAGATCTGGGAGAGCGTGAAGGAGAGCTTTTCTCCGAGGGCGGCCCACAAGGGGCTTGATTTCCATATGATCCTTGAGGGGAGGGTCCCTGAAAGGGTGTCGGGAGATTCCTACCGGCTGCGCCAGGTGCTCGGAAACCTCATCGGAAACGGCCTGAAATTTACCAGCAGAGGAGAGGTCTTTGTCCGGGGGACCATCCTGGAGGGGGAGGAGAAGGGCATTACCCTGTCTGTGAGCGTCCGGGACACGGGGATCGGCATCTCTGCGGAAAAGGGGGCGGAGCTCTTTCAGCCCTTTGTCCAGGGAGACCCCTCAACCACGAGAAAATACGGCGGCACGGGGCTCGGCCTCGTCATCTCGAAGCGCCTTCTGGAGGGGATGGGGGGCAGCATATCCTTTGAGAGCGCCGAAGGGAAGGGGACGGTCTTCACCTTTACCCTTCCGCTGCAGAAGATCGCTCCTCCGGTGAAGGTCTCTCAGAAGGGAGAGGACCCGGAGAAGGGCGTCCCGTGGAAGAAGGACCTGTCCGTCCTGGTGGTGGATGACAACGCCACAAGCAGGCTCGTGGCGCTGTCCATGCTGAAGAAGCTCGGGGTATTCTCCGTGGAGACGGCGGAAAACGGTGTCGAGGCCCTTGAAAAACTCGTCGCGGGGAGATACGATCTTGTCCTCATGGATATTCAGATGCCCGTCATGGACGGCATCGAGACGGTGCGCCGCCTGAGAAGCCCCTCCTCCCCCGGGCTGAACTCTAAGGTGCCCGTGGCGGCCATGACGGCCAATATCCTGCCTTCCGAGAGAGAGAGGTATCTCGAGGCGGGAATGGAGGGGTATATAGCAAAGCCCTTGCTTCCCGAGGCCTTGAGCGACCTGTTGTGCAGCCTGTTCAAAGACGGAGAAGCCTCCCCTTCAGCGGACAGGGGGGAGGAAGAACCTCAGGAGCGGGCGATTTTCAAGAGGGACGTCTTTCTCGAAAGGATGGGGCAGGATGAAGAACTCTGCCGCAGGGCCCTGCGTCTTTTCCTCTCCGATTCGGACAAGATCCTCTGTGAACTTGAAGGGGCAGCCCGGGACCTCGGAACCGGGGGCATCCTCACGAAGGCCCATCTTCTGCGGGGTGCTTCGGCCAACGTGGAGGCCCGGGAGATGATGTTCCTTGCGGAAGAAATTGAAAAGGCGGCACTCCGGGACGACCGGGAGAGAGCGAAGGGGCTTCTCGGGGAACTTCGGGGGGCTATGGAGCGCTTTGCCGCCGAAGCGGAGGACGCTATGGATTTGCAGGTGAAAAACCTCGGAGAAGGGGAAGGAAGGACCGATGAAGATCCTGATTGCTGAAGACGACAAGACATCTTTTTTTATGCTCGAATCACTCCTCGAAAAATGGGGGTACACGGTCCTTGCAGTTAGCGACGGAGATGAGGCTTTGCAGCTGCTCAACGGGGATGATCCGCCCCTTCTGGCCATCCTCGACTGGATGCTCCCCGGAATAAGCGGCCCTGAGATCTGCTCTTCCCTCCGGGAGGGGAGGGAGGGGAACGGAAAACCCTATCAGTACATCATCATTCTCACCGTCAAGGAGGAAAAGGAGTACGTGGTGGAGGGGCTCAAGGCCGGGGCGGACGATTATCTGACGAAACCCTTCGATTCCCAGGAACTCCAGATGCGTCTCCGGGTGGGGGAGCGGATCCTCCATCTGCAGGAGCAACTCCGCACCGCCGCTCTTTACGACGATCTGACAGGCCTTCTCAACCGGGGGGCGGTGATCGAGCGGTTCGAAAACGAACTGAGCCGTTCGTGGAGGACGGGCGTTCCCCTCAGCATCGCCCTGCTCGATATCGACCACTTCAAGGAGGTGAACGATACCTACGGGCATGTAACGGGCGACAGGGTGCTCAGGGAAATAGGCCAGCGGATCAAGGCGGTCATCCGCTCCTACGATTCTCTTGGCCGCTACGGCGGAGAGGAATTCCTCCTGGTCTTTCCCGGCCTTTCCGGGAGCGTAGCCGACGGAATCTGCGAGAGGGTCCGGTCCGCCATTATGGAGAAGCCCTTTTTGCCCAGTGAGACGAAGGAGGACCAGTCTCCCTTTTTCATCTCCGCCAGCCTCGGACTCTTCGAGGTCCCTGCCGTATGCGAAACCGTCGATACTGTCCTTACCAAAGCCGACGATGCCCTCTACCGGGCCAAGGGGAGCGGAAGAAATCGGGTCAGCCGCTGAGAGTTAATGGATTCTACGGGCT
>JALHFZ010000115.1 GCA_022837505.1 Synergistaceae bacterium | reverse complement strand
AAATGCACCCTCCCTCTGACGGGGAAGAACGTGGTGAGCGTCGTGGTGACGGAGTTCTGCCTTTTCCGCAAGCTGGAGGGGAAGATGGTGCTGTGCGAGCTGGCTCCCGAGGTAACTCTTGAGGAAATTCAGCAGAATACCACTATGGACTACGATGTCTCGCCGGACCTCGCCGTTATGAAAGGAATCGAATAAAGGAAATCGAATGAAAGGAATGAAGTGACTATGGGCACACCGGTACTTTTAAGCCTCTGCAGAACTCCCGGAGGGAAATTCGGAGGAGCTTTAAGTTCCCTCGAAGCACCTGACCTTGGGGCAATCGCCCTCGCTGAAGCATTGAAGCGTTCCGGCCTCTCCCCTGAAGACATCGGGGAAGTCATTATGGGCAACGGATGGCAGGCGGGGGTGGGAGCAAACCCCGCACGGATAGCCCTCTTCCGGGCGGGATTTCCCGAGTCCATCCCTGCCTTCACCATAAACAAGCGATGCGGTTCGAGCCTGAAAACGACCATGCTCGCCGCGGACAAAATACGCCTCGGCGATCTGAAGGCCGTAGCTTCCGGAGGCATGGAGAGTGCCTCCAACGTCCCCTACCTTCTTCCGGGGGCCCGGTGGGGGTACCGCATGGGGGACAAAAAAGCCCTGGACGGCCTCGCTCAGGACGGCTTCGCCTGTCCTCTTGCGGGGATGCTCATGGGCGCCACGGCGGAGATCCTCGTCAAGGAGTACTCCATCTCCCGGGCCGAGCAGGATGAATACGCCCTCTCAAGCCATCAGAAGGCCGTCGCGGCCATGGAGGGAGGAAAGTTTGCCTCCGAGATCGTAGCTGTTCCCGTGAAGGACAGAAAGAAGGGGACAATTCTCGTGGATGCCGACGAAATTCCCCGGAGCGACAGCACTCTGGAAGCCCTTGCTAAACTCCCCCCGATCTTCGCAAAGGACGGCACCATCACCGCCGGATCGAGCTCGGCCCTCTGCGATGCCGGAAGTGCCTGCATCGTGGCCGACGGCGAATGGGCGAAGGCGGCGGGGCACAAGCCCCTGGCGGAAATCCTCGGGTACGGCGTCGGAGCCCTCGACGCGGTCCATATGGGGCTCGGGCCGGTGGTCGCCATGCCGAAGGCCCTCGCCATGGCGGGGATGTCCCTGGAGGACATGGACATTATCGAGATCAACGAGGCCTTCTCGGCCCAGATCCTTGCCTGCCACCGGGAGATCAGGTTCGACATGGCAAAGCTGAACCCCCGGGGCGGCGCCATCGCCCTGGGACACCCCATCGGGGCAACGGGGGCGAAGATCCTGGCGACCCTCGTCTACGCCCTGAAGGATCAGAAGAAGGAATTCGGCATCGTGAGCGCCTGCATCGGCGGAGGCCAGGGAGTCGCCATGGTGGTGCGGAATATCGAAGGCTGAGGAATTTCAGCGGTATAAAAAGTGCGCCGGAGCTTTTTGAGCTCCGGCGCACTTTTTCGTTCTCTCCGGAGAGAGACGATTTCCGGTTTCTGCAAATTGTCAGAGCATGTGTTTTTTCCAGAGAAAAAAGGCCGCCCCCGCCGCAAAGAGGGCCGAGATGCCCGAGACCGTCCAGAATCCTATGGGTTTTCCAGCGAAGGGAACCAGGACGTTCATCCCCCAGAAACTGGCCACCACCGTGGGGATGGCGAGGATGATGGTGATGGAGGTGAGGAACTTCATGACGATGTTCAGGTTGTTCGAGATGATGGAGGCGAAGGCGTCCATCATGCCGCTGAGGATGTTGCTGTACATCTGGACCATCTCGTAGGCCTGATCGTACTCCACCTTCACGTCCTCGAGGAGCTCCTCATCCTCCTCCCGCACCTTGATGATGTCGTGCATCTGTGAGTTGGCGCAGAGGCGGATGAGCTTGTCCACCACGGAGCGGTTCGACCGGAGGGCCGTGGTGAAGTAGGTGAGGCTTTTCTCGAGGTCGAGGAGCTGAAAGAGCTCCTCGTTCTTCATGGATTTCCGCAGATTTCCCTCGATGTCGCTTGAGCGCCGGTCGATCTGCCCCAGGTATTTCAGATAGAGGGTGGCCGTCCGGAAGAGGATCTGAAAGAGAAAGCGGGTCCGCTTGTAGGTGACCACCCCTCCCATGGCCGAGGGACCGGAGGGGAGGATGTCGTTCTTCTCGAGGCCCACCGTAAGGAGGTGATCCCTTGTGATGATGATGCCGAGGGGGAGGGCGTCGAACCGGTAGTTCCCCTCCATCTTGGGGACATTGATGACCACGAGGAGATTGCCGTCCTCGTCGTCCGTCTCGATCCGGGAGGTCTCCTCCGGGTCAAGGGCGGGGAGAAGAAAATCAAGGGGGACCCCCGTGGCGAGGCTGACCTCTTCAATCTCCCCCTGGGCGGGGGCCACGAGATTGATCCAGGCTCCGGGTTCGAGGGATGAAAGGGACAGTTCTCTCGTAGTCTTGTCGGAAAAAGTTTTCAAAACGGTGATCATGGGACGTATCCCCCTTTGCCGTGCGGCAGGTTTCCACCTCTGGAAGGGAGGTGAATGGCGAAGCAAAAAACGTGCAAAGGGCGGAAAAAGAGGGTGAAGGAGAAGGGAGGTCTCAATTCACGCCCGGCGGGCGCCGGACATGAATAGAATCTTCAGGGCGTCCGATATACCCGGCTGGTACATAACGGAACAGATCTGTCGCAACTGTCGCTTTCCATGCCGTACTCCTTTCGATAAGAAGATGCTTTACTGAGGATTATATCCCCCACCCCTTACCGGAGGCAAGATGGGAAAATTCTTTCAACGGATTGGAACGAATCTCGAAAGAGACGTTCAGAAATCAGGTGATCCCTTCCACACATTCAGAGCTTTCCGGAATTCCTTCATTTCAGCTATACTGATTCAAGTCATTACAAAATGAAATAAGATGACCCTTTGCCGGAAAAAATTGGGATGTTTTTAGTTCCGAATTCTTGCCGACTGAACTGAGAGAGGATGATTCCTGTGCATCTGATGAATCTGCTGCTCCCGACTCCGGAACATTTCAGAGTTCTTGGATACTGGATAGTTTTCGCCCTCGCGTTCTGGGAATCCACAGCCTTCATCGGCCTGGCCATACCAGGAATCCTTCTTTTTCCCTCAGCGGGTTTCCTTGTTGCCGTCGGAGCCTTCGATCCGATCGATGTCTTCTGGTTCTGCTTCACCGGAGCACTGGCCGGAAATTATCTGAGCTATTCCCTTGGAACCGGGGATTACCGGCTCATTACCCGATTCAAACCCTTTTCTGCGCAGCTCGAACGGGGAAAAACGCTGCTCGCACGGAAAGGACTTCGGGCTATGATTTCGGGATGGTTTCAGACGGCAGGAAATGTTATCCCCTTCCTCGCAGGCGCTTCCCACCTGCCCCGCCGGAGTTTTATCGGCTACGCAGCGATCAGCAGCGCCCTCGGTGTGGGAACCTATCTCTCGGGGGGATATCTGGCAGGCCAGGCATGGAGAGGGCTGGGCGTTTGGTCTACCAAAGCGTCCTTCTTCGTGGCGACAATTTTTGT
>JALHFZ010000114.1 GCA_022837505.1 Synergistaceae bacterium | reverse complement strand
GCATCCCTGGCATTTCTCGCGTTCACCCTCCTTGTGGTGAAATACTCCTATGATATTGCCCTGCTGCAGTATGAAAACAGCCAGACCACGGCGGCCATGGGCATTCCCACCTGGACGTACTTCTCCCTGGGGCCGGTGCTCTTTCTGCTGATGGCCTTCCGGATTGTTCAGAAAGATATCCTTCCTCTTCTGTTTTCCGGGAAGAGCCTTGAAGGGTCGCACCCGGCATGAAAAGGAGAATCAGATTATGCTGATCGCCGTCTTCGGAGGGATGTTTCTCGCCCTTCTTCTGAGCATTCCCATCGCGGCATCCATAGGATTCAGCTGCCTGGCCTTCATTCCGTGGATCCCCGGAGGGCTCGACCGGGTCATGTTCTTCGTGGCTCAGCGGATGGTGGTCACCGCAGACTCCTTTACCCTGCTAGCCCTTCCCTTCTTCATCCTGGCGGGGACCCTCATGTCCCACGGCGGAATCGCCCGGAAGCTCACCGACCTCGCCGAGGCAGTGGCCGGCGACTTCCCCGGCGGACTCGGCATCGCGGCTATCGTGGCCTGCATGTTCTTCGGTGCGGTCTCGGGGTCCGGCCCCGCGACGGTGGCCGCCATCGGGACGGTCATGCTGCCCGCCATGCTCGAACGGGGGTACGGCGTCGGATTCTCCGGCGGTCTGGTGGCCTGCGCCGGCGGGATCGGAGTGCTCATTCCGCCGAGCGTTCCCATGATCGTCTACGGCGTGAACAGCGGCGTCTCCATTACCGACCTCTTTATCGCAGGGCTATTCCCCGGCATCATCGTCGGCCTCTTTCTGATGATCCCTGCAGTCTACATCTCCCGGAAAAGAGGGTACGCGGGAAAACCAAGGGCAGGCGGAACCGGCTGGGTCATGAAAAAGGTCTGGGAGGCAAAATCCGCCCTGCTCATGCCCCTCATCATCCTCGGAGGAATCTACACGGGGGTATTCACCCCCACGGAGGCGGGCATAGTGGCCGTGGCCTATGCCATCATCCTCGGTTTTCTTTCCCGGGGGCTGTCCTGGCGGGGCCTCTTCACTGCCATGGTTGAAGCTGCGATCATCACGGGATCGTGCATCTTCCTCATGGGTGCTGCCAGCGCCTTCGCGAAGCTGCTGCACATGAAGGACGTCCCGAATCTCATCTCCACTCTGATCTTCTCCTTCACCACGAACAAATACCTGATCCTGCTGATGTTCAACCTGGTCTTCCTCCTCGGAGGAATGTTCATCGATACCCTGTCAAACATCCTCATCTTCAGTCCCATCTTTCTGCCCCTGGCGCTGAAGATCGGCGTCGACCCCATCCACTTCGGAACCTTCATCGTGGCGAACCTTGCCCTCGGGATGGCAACGCCCCCCATGGGGGTGGACCTCTTCGTGGCGTCGAACATCTGCAAAACGCCCTTTGAAAAAGTGCTGAGGGGGTCCATCCCCTTCATGCTCTGGAACCTTGCGGCGGTGCTGCTGATCACCTATGTTCCCATGATCTCCCTGTGGCCGCTGAAGTTCTTCCGATAGAAGATCTGGCTTTTGCGAAAGAGTTGAAGTACCATTACAGAAAACATCATGCATAAAAAAGGAGAGTGTTTTTAAAATGAAAACAGTTAGAGGAATTTTTGCCCCCATCGCTACAGCCTTCGATGCCTCGGGGGAGGTGGATTACGCCACCTTCGCTGAGAATGTGGAAGCCTTCGGGAAGACGAAGCTTGCCGGGCTCGTGGTTCTCGGAAGCAACGGCGAGTTCACCCTTCTGTCCCATGACGAAAAGGTGAAACTCGTCGAGACAGCGAGAAAACATCTTCCGAAGGACAAAATGATCATCGCCGGAACGGGGTGCGAGTCTCTGAAGGAGACCGTGCAGCTCACAAAGGAGTGCGCGGAGAAGGGGGCTGACGTGGCCCTGGTGGTGACCCCCAACTACTACAAGAAAGACATGAACGAGGCTGCCCTCGAAAAGTTCTACACTATGCTGGCTGATGCCTCGCCAATCCCAGTAATGATCTACAACATGCCCGGCAACTCGGGGGTGAACGTCCCCTCGTCCCTCACGGTGAAACTCTCGGCCCACCCCAACATTACGGGAATCAAGGACAGTGGCGGCAATATCGTCCAGATCTCCGAGGTTCTCGCCCGGGCGCCGAAGAATTTCTCCGTCTTTGCCGGTTCGGGAAGCTATCTTCTGGCGACCCTCGTCCTGGGCGGCGTGGGTGGAACCCTCGCAGTGGCGAACGTGGTCCCCGACTACTGCGTGGAGATCCAGGAGTCCTTCGAGCGGGGAGATCTTGAGAAGGCCCGGAAGATGCAGCTTGCCCTCCTTCCCCTGAACGCGGCGGTCACCAGCCGGTTCGCCATCGGCGGAATGAAGGCGGCCATGGACATGGTGGGCTTCAAGGGCGGCCTTCCCCGCCTTCCCATCCTTCCGGCAAGCGAAGAGACGAAGAAGGAGATTTCCCGGATCCTCAAGGAGCTGGGAATTCCCACGGTATAGCAGCCATGATCATCTCCCGGGACAGATTCCTCACCGACCTTGAAGCCCTCGGACTCATCGGCTGGGAGGACGGAAAGGGGATGAACCGTCCCGCCTTTTCGCCGAACTACGAAAAGGGGCTCCGTTTTGTGGAAGACCTCATGAAGAAGGCCGGGCTCGCCACCCGGGTGGACGGAGCGGGCAACCTTTACGGACGGCTGGAGGGGAGCGACCCTTCCCTTCCGGTCATTCTTGCGGGATCCCACCTGGACGCCGTTCCCGGCGGAGGGAAGTATGACGGCCCCCTCGGCGTGATGGCAGCCCTCGAGGCCGCCCGGTCCTTCAAGGAGAAGGGAACGGAGCTGAAGCACTCCCTCGAGGTTGTGGCCTTCACGGGGGAAGAGGGGGGAGAGATGGGGGGAACCTTCGGAAGCCGTGCGGCAGCTGGGCTGCTTGAGGAGCCCCTTCCGGAGGAAAAACTTGCCTCCGTGGGGCTGACGGCCGAAGGAGTCCGGTCGGCCCGGCGAGACCCCTCGGAGATCGCCTGCTATCTCGAACTGCACATCGAGCAGGGGCCCTTCCTCGAACGGCGGAACATCTCCATCGGCATCCCCACGGGGATTGTGGGGATCAGCCGGTACGCCGTGACCCTGACGGGCGAGGCCAACCATGCGGGAACTACCCCCATGGACGAACGGAAAGACCCCATGAGAGCCGCCGCGGAGCTTCTCACCGAATGGTTTGCCTGGGTGGACCTGCGGGGTGACATGGTCTGCAACGTGGGGACATTCTCCCTCTATCCGGGAGCCGTCGCCATCGTTCCCGAACGGGCGGAGTTTCTCCTCGAGATACGCTCCCTCCAGGACGAAGTGATGGATGAAGCCGCCGGAGTTTTTCGCGGTCTTCTCGAGAATCGGACGAAGGTCTCCCCCTGCATGGAGCCCACGGTCTGGAAGGGAGCGGTGGACCTTGCCCCCCTGCTTCAGGACGCGGTGGCAAAAAGCTGCGCAGCCATGGAAATTTCCTGCGTCCGGATGCCGAGCGGCGCGTCCCATGACGCGAACCCCATGGCCCGGATCGCCCCCGCCGGGATGATCTTTGTTCCCAGCAGGGGAGGAATCAGCCACTCCCGGGAGGAATACACCTCCCCCGACGATCTCGTCCGGGGCGCTGAGGTCCTGGCCCGGACGATCCTTGAAGCCGACGGCATG
>JALHFZ010000113.1 GCA_022837505.1 Synergistaceae bacterium | reverse complement strand
CCCCTCGAAGACCTCCTCGCCCTGCTGACCTCCCGCCCTGCGGCCCTTCTTCCCAGGCAGTGGCGCACCCTCGGAACCCTCCGGGAGGGGGCCGTGGCGGACATCACCGTCCTCGACCTCGCCGTGGCGAAGGTTGTGGATGTGCGGGAGTGGAAGAGCAAATCCCGCCTCACCCCCTGGAACGGAGAGATCCTCCAGGGGTGGCCGGTGATGACCCTCGCGGAAGGACGGATCGTGATGGACACCCTCGGAGAGGGAGAATGACCTGCGGCGGAAGGGCCCCCAGGGATTATTCCGCCCGAATCGAAAGCAACCGGCTCCTGGGGGAGAAGACCGGCCTGCTGACCGTGCTCTGCCCGGCCATCGCAGCCTCCGCCGAGCCGGGACAGTTCGTTATGGTGCGCCCGGGAGGGGGGGACGACCCCTTTCTTGGCCGCCCCCTTGCCGTGGCCTCCGTCTCGCATGGGACCTTCACTCTCGGAGATGAGCTGACCGTCCGGGGACCCATAGGGCAGGGATTTTTCTCCTCCCGGGAGGGGCTGCCCCTCCCCGAAAAGGTGATCCTCGCCGGAGGGGCTGTAGGGGCCGCCCCCCTCCTCTTCGCCCTCGAGCGCCTCGGCGGCCGGGCAGAGCGGACTGTCATGGGCGTCGCGGGAAGCGGCTGGGAGGATTTCGCCTCGTGGCTTATGGAAGTATTTCCGGCCCTTGAGCTTTACTCCGACGACGGTACCCTTGGAATAAAAGGAACGGTCCTCTCAGGCCTGCCCGAGGAGCTCCCCGGAAATACGGAAGTATGGGCCTGCGGCCCCGAGGGGATGCTCCGGGCTCTTGCCGCCAAATATCCGTCGGACGGAGGGAGAATCCGGGTCGCCCTTGAGGCCCGGATGGCCTGCGGAATGGGAGGGTGCCTCGGCTGCGTCATCCCCACCCGGTCGGGGCAGAAACGGGTCTGCGTGGACGGCCCCGTATTCGCCGCTTCAGAGGTGTTGTGGAATGAATTCCCGTCCCGCTGATCTTTCCGTCTCCCTGGGGGGCCTCGATCTCGAAAGCCCCGTGATCATCGCATCGGGCGTCTGGCCCTACGAGAGCGAGCTGTGGAGGGAGGACCGCCTCGAAGGGGTGGGGGCCCTCTGCACGAAGGCCGTGAGCCTCGAGGCGAGGCGGGGAAACGACGGAATGAGAGTCTTCGAGACCCCCTGCGGCATGCTGAACAGCATCGGCCTGCAGAACGGAGGGGTCCGCTCCTTTCTGAAGGAGTATCTTCCCCTTGTGAAGGGCTCCAACCGCCCCTTCCTTGTGAACCTCGTCATGGAGTCTGAGGGGGATGTGCGGGCCAATATCGCCCTCCTCCGGGAGAGTTCCTCTTCCATTCCGGCCATCGAACTGAACATCTCCTGCCCCAACGTGGACGGCGACGGCATGGCCTGGGGGATGACTCCGGAGGGCACCGCCCATGCGACGGCGATCGCCCGGGAGGAGTGGGCTGGGCCCCTCTGGGTCAAGCTTACCCCCCAGGCGCCGGACATCGCCGCCGTGGCGAAGGCCGCGGAGCAGTCGGGTGCGGACGCCCTGGTCTGCGGCAACACCTGGCTCGGAATGGCCATGGACATCAGGAGGAAGCGTCCCGTCTTCCAGCGGGTCGTGGCCGGCCTTTCCGGACCGGCGGTCTTCCCCCTGGCCCTTCGTACCGTCTGGCAGGCGGCGGGAGCCGTCACCATCCCGGTCGTCGGGTGCGGCGGAATCGCCGGATGGGAGGACGGGGCGGCCATGATCCTCGCGGGGGCCTCGGCCCTCGAGATCGGAAGCTCCCTCTTCACCGACTTCGACCTGCCCCGGAAGATCACCGGTGGGCTGAGAGCCTGGCTCGCCGAAGAGAAAGAGCCCTCTCTTGCCGCGCTCGTCGGGAGGGGCAGAGTATGAACCAAGGGAGGAAAAATTAATGGCAGACGGAAGAGACCATCTCATCCTGGCCCTCGACGTGGAGGATCTGCAGGAAGCCCGGGAACTGCTGGCGTCCCTCCGGGGGGAACTCAAATATATAAAGATAGGCCATCAGCTCTACGCAAGAGGGGGCATGCCCTTTCTGAGGGAGATCATAACTCAGAATTATTTTCTCTTTCTCGACATCAAGGTGCATGACATCCCGAACACCGTCTTCATGGCCGTGGACGCCCTCGCCTCCGAGGGGCTCTGGGGTCTGACCCTCCATGCGGGGGGCGGGCGGAAGATGCTCGAGGAGGCCCGCCGGGCGAAGGAAAAGTCCGGCGGAGGGACGAACCTTCTGGGGGTGACCGTCCTCACGAGCTTCGACGAGGCCTCCTGGGAGGAAGCGGCCCCGGGGTGCGCCCTTTCGGATGCGCTGAAGGCTCGGGCCGGGCTCTGCCGGGAGACGGGGATGGACGGGATCGTCTGCTCCCCCCTCGACCTGCCCGTAGTTCTGTCGGCGGGTAAAGGGCTTTTCACCGTGGTACCTGGAGTCCGTCCCGCCGCCGCGCAGGATGACCAAGCCCGGGTGGCCACGCCGGAAAAGACCCTGAAGGCGGGGGCGGAGTACATCGTGGTGGGCCGTCCCATCGTTCAGGCCGCTGATCGGATATCGGCAGTGAAGTCCATAATTAAAGAGATAGAGGAGGGGCTGAAATGGAAGAATCGGTAATGCTCGCGCAGCTTCAGGAGATGATGAAGGAGAGCGGCGCCCATCTCGAGGGACATTTTCTTCTCACCTCGGGAAAGCACAGCAGCGACTACATGCAGTGCGCCCTGCTGCTCCGTTTTCCCGAATATGCGGCCTTCGCGGGAAAAGCCCTGGCCGAAAAGGCCGCTCCCTACCGCCCTGACATCATCTCGGCCCCCGCTCTCGGGGGGATGATCATTGGCCACGAGGTCGCCCGGGCGCTGAATCTCCCCTTTCTCTTCTGCGAGCGGCAGGACGGGGTCATGGCCCTCCGGCGTTTTCCCTTTCAGACGGGAAAGAGGGTCTTCGTCGTGGAGGATGTTATCACCACGGGGGTTTCCTCCGGTGAGGCGGGAGCTGTTTTCGCCCGGAACGGGGCCGACTGGGTCGGTACGGGGGCAATCATCGACAGGAGCGGAGGAAAATCCTCCCTTCCCCATGAGCCTGAATCCCTCTGGAGGGTGAACTTCCCCCTGTGGAGCCCCGAGGAGTGCCCCCTGTGCGCCGCAGGAAAGCCCTTCGTCAAGCCGGGAAGCCGGACGGCGAAGAGCTGACCGAAACAGTTCTTTCAACCGGAGGCAATTTTACTCCTCTCCCCCTCTCCGGTGATACAATGATCCGGGGAGGGGGAGAGCCATGCAGAGACGGCAGCGCCGCTTATTTATGATCCTTGCGTTCTCGGCTCTCGCCGGAGCAGCCCTGTTTCTTCTGACCCGGGGACAGACTCTCCCCGGGGAGACGGATCCTCTCCGCATCAGAGCCGAGAGCGCAGTTTCCCTCGGAGAGGAGCTGGCATCCCTTGCCCGGAGCCAGCTTGAAAACCTCTCTCCTCCCGATCGCAGGATCGTGGAAAAACAGGTCCTCCGCCTTGAGAATTCGGCAACGATAGTCCGGAAGCTTCTAACCGAAAGGGTAAAGGGAGAAGCCCTTCTTACCCCTCTTACGGCCCTCGAGGGTGTTCTGGACGAAATACTTGTTCCGGCAAAGACGGAAGTTCCGAGGGAAGGGGGCGCGGTTCCGTGATGGAGAGAGAGAAAACAGCCCGGCTGGCCCGGCAGGTCAGTCTTCTGCTCAGGGAATATATGGCCGTTCAGGAGGATCTTTTCAAGCCCACCCTCCGGAAGATAGTGCGGTTGCCCTTTTTCTACACCCCCGTGGACTACCGGGCCAACTGCCTGAAACTTGAGGCCCTCATTCAGGAGCTCGGTGCCGTCAAAAGCGCCATCAGAAAGGGAAACCCCGAGGGAACCCAACCCGAGGGGAAATTTCTCGCCCTCCTTCGGGGGTACGTCTCCCTCATGGGCACAGCGGCGGAAAAACTTCGGGAAATCTGCGGGCGGCTCGAAGAGCGAAGCGGCGGCGCCCCCTATTCACGGCAGGAATACAAAATCGACATGGCAGAACTTCGGCAGATTCAGAAAAAACACCTTGACGCCGGAGTCGCCCTCAATACCCAACTGAAAGACCTTGATCACCCTCCGTCGGAATAAAAAAAGCCGCCGGAGACGATC
>JALHFZ010000035.1 GCA_022837505.1 Synergistaceae bacterium | reverse complement strand
CCGTAGATGGCCTCGTTCATCTTCTTGAGAAAGGAAATTGCCTCGAGATTTTCCCGCCCGCCGAACTGGTTGGGGATCCATTCCCCCGGTTTTCTCGAGTAGTCGAGATAGAGCATGGAGGCCACGGCGTCCACACGGATGCCGTCTGCGTGAAAGCGCTCGAGCCAAAAGAAGGCGCTGCTGATGAGAAAAGCTCGGACCTCGTTGCGGCCGAAGTTGAAGATGGAGCTCCCCCAGTCGGGGGAATACCCCTTTTTTGGGTCCGCGTGCTCGTAGAGGGCTGTTCCGTCGAAGTTCGCCAGGCCGTAGGCATCCGCGGGAAAGTGGGAGGGAACCCAGTCGAGGATGACACCGACCCCCTTCTGGTGGAGGGTGTCTATCATGTACATGAAGTCCTCGGGGGTGCCGTAGCGGCTTGACGGGGCGAAATACCCCAGGGTCTGATACCCCCACGACCCGTAGAAAGGGTGTTCCATGACGGGAAGAAGCTCCACGTGGGTGAACCCCATGGAGAGGGCGTAGTCTCCCAGCTCGTGCCCCAGCTCCCGGTAGGTGAGAAAGCGGAAGTTCTCCAGGGGGTTTCGCCTCCACGAACCGATATGGACCTCGTAGATGGCCATGGGGGCGGAGAGGGAGTTTTTCCCCCTCCTTTCCTTCATCCATCGGCCGTCCTGCCACTCGTATTCGCTCTTCCAGGCAACGGAGGCGGTCTTCGGAGAGACCTCCCAGAAGAAGGCAAAGGGATCTCCCTTCTCAATGATCTCCCCTGAGGCTGTCCTCAGAGAATATTTATAGAGGTCTCCCTTCTCCACGCCGGGGATGAACCCCTCCCAGACGCCCGATTCGTCCTTCCGGGGGGAGAGATAGTGAAGGGTGCGGTTCCAGCCGTTGAAGTCCCCCACGACGCTCACTTCCCGGGCGTTGGGGGCCCAGACCGCGAAGTGAGCGCCCTCCCGGCCGTCCTTTGTCAGAATGTGGGCACCGAGCTTGTCGTAGAGTCGAAAGTGATTGCCCTCTTTGAAAAGATATGAGTCCATCTCCCCGAATAGGGAGAAATCATACTCCGTTTTTGTCCTGTCCATTGCCCATCCTCCTTCCGGAGCGCACATATGCTGGTACGTATTGTACTGTATAATCAGATCTTTCGCTTTGCAGTAAAAGACAGAAAGGATATATCCATGAAGGGAAAAATAACAAAAGAACTTCTCTCTGCCGGGGAGGATCTGCTCGGGTGGTACGAGGGAAGCAAACGGACTTTTCCCTGGCGGAATACGGACGACCCCTACAGAATATGGATTTCCGAGGTGATGCTGCAGCAGACCCAGACATCCAGGGCTGCGGACTATTACCTGAGGTGGATGGAGCTTTTTCCGACCCTGGAGGACCTTGCCCGCGCCACGGAAGAGGGAGTCCTGAAGGCATGGGAGGGGCTCGGATACTACGGAAGGGCGAAGAACCTGCTGAGAGCTGCCCGCCTCCTCGCAGAAGAGGGGCGGGATACTCTGCCCTCGGAGCTTCACGCCCTCCTCTCCCTCCCCGGAGTGGGGACCTATACCGCCGCGGCGGTGGCGAGCATCGCCTTCGGCCTAGCCGTCCCCGCCCTCGACGCCAATGCGAAGCGCGTCTTCGCCCGCCTGACGGATCTTGAACTTCCCGTGGACCGTGCTGAAGGGGAGGAAATTCTTCGAAATTTCATGGGGGGCATGATGCCCCGGCAAAAGCCGGGGGATTTCAACCAGGCGGTGATGGACCTCGGGGCGACGGTCTGTCTTTCCGTCACCCCCTCCTGTCCCCTCTGCCCTCTGCGGAAGGTATGTCTTTCAGCGGAAAGAAAAACGATCCCCCAACGGCCGGTCTTCTCCCAGAGGAAAAAATCGGCATCAATCGAGGGGCAGCTCTGGGTGCTGAAAAGCGAAGGAATGGTCTGTCTGAGACGGCGGCCTTCAAAAGGGCTGTGGGCGGATTTTGAGGAATTTCCCTGGAGCGCTCCGCCCCTGGAGGAAAGGGTTTTGCCCTTCCCCCCTCCGGCCCCGGGGTTCTTCAGCAGTCTCGGCCGGGTCCGCTCCTCCTTTACCCGGTGGCGTCTCACCCTCGAAGTGCTCCTCTTCGAAGGGAAGGCGGGGGCGGATTTCGCCCCTTCTCAGGCCCGATGGGTAGAGGGGAGGGAGCTTGAGACCCTCCCCCTTCCCGGGCCGAGCAGAAAGGCCCGGGAGCTTCTCTTCGCGAAGGGGGTTATTTCTGTCCGGTGATCCTCCCCAGGCGGGGTTCGATGAGCCAGGTCAGTATTCCGGAGAGGATGAGGGTGGGCAGAAGAAAGGATCCGTTGTAGATGGAGGAATAGAGCCACACGTTCGTCCCTTCGGGAGCGAAGCTGCCGAAGAAGACGGCACCGGCAAGAACATGGCAGAGAAAGCGCAGAAAACCTCCGAGGGCGATCCCGAGCCACAGGGGCTTGGGAAAGAATCCCGCGACGCCGAGGACGCCGAAGGCCAGGGGGTAGTCCAGCAATCCTTGAAGAGGGTGGACGACATACCCTCCGGTGAGGAGCTGCAGAACCCCCGACACGACGCCGGCGGCGCACCCTGCCTTCCCTCCCCTGCGAAGGGCGAAGAGAAAGAGGGGCACCATTTCAAGGGTGACGGATCCTCCCTGGGGCATGGTCCAGAGCCGGAGGGCAGAGAAGACTACTGAAAGAGCGACTGCAAGGGAAGCTTCCACGAGGATGCGGTTGCGGGTGGGGTTCATCGGACATTTCCTCCTTGAAAACAGATATGCATCGGAAGAAAGTCCGAAAGTACGGCACCTTCCCTTCGCCGGCATGACCCGGATCAGGTTCCAGGGGTCGGGGCTCAGCTGCCCCCTCTCAGTCCGTAAAGGACTCCCCCGATGCGAATGAGCTTATTATACTCCCTCAAAGGATAGTGTAAAGGTTATTCCGGTTCTCCGGCATACCCTCCGTCGGGCCATTCATAGGGAAGATCGTCGGGTTCCATCCAGCCGAACCGGCCGTACCACCCGGGGTCCTTTCTCAGAAGGTTTGATCTGTGGGACCGGTGAAAGTTCTCGTCGCCGAACCAGGGGGGAAGAAAAATCCTGTCCGCCCCTGTCAGGGCGGCGTTGTACCGCTCTTCGAGCTTCTCCTCGGAGCCTGTATACCCCTGCTCGTCAAGCATGGACAGGATCTTCTCCCGGCAGGTGTCCCGATAGCCGAGGGACAGCCACCGCCGGACCATGACGACCCCGTAAAAGCTGAGAGCCTCGGGAAATCCGCACCACATCCTCCGGGCAGGGTGATTTTTCCACCCCTTGAGCAGTTCCTTCGGCGTGGTAACCAGCCTCAGAAGCTGCATGGTCTCAACCCGCTGCTTGCCGAGCCTCTGTCTGTCGAGAACCGAGGCGGAGGCAAAAAAGTCCGGAAGGGGAAGAAAGGTCTGCATATCCGCCTTACCCCGCCTCGCCCATGAGGCTCCGGGCGAGAAAGCCGATGAAGAAGGAAATGCCCGCAACTCCCAGGCTGATGAAGAGCATCTCGAGAAAATTCCGGCGGAAGGGGATATCTTTGACTACCGATTTGTAGAAAGTGAAGAAAAAGATAATGGCCACTCCGTTCAGAATGGTGACGGGCAGAGCCGCAAAGGGATTGGAAAAGAGAAAGTAAGGCATTACGAGGACGAAGACGGTGAAGAGATAGGCCGTGCCTGTATAGAAGGCAGCCTTCAGGGGTTTTTTCTCTCCGTCATCGGTCTTCTGGGCGAGATATTCTGAGGCCGACATGGAGAGGGCCGCGGCGACGCCGGTGATGATCCCCGCGAGGGCCACGATCCGGCCGTTCTCAAGGGCGAAGGTGAAGCCCGCCAGGGCGCCGGTCAGCTCGACCAGGGCATCGCTGAGGCCGAGGATCATGGAGCTCATGTACTGAAGCCCCTCCTCGTCGATGAGGGCCGTGAGGGAGGCCTCGTGCTCCGTCTCCTCGAGGAGAATCAGATTGGCCTCGGGAACGTGAGGAGCGATACGACCGTAGTTTTTCTCCGCCTTCTCCTCTCCCCTCTCCAAAAGCTTGATTGCGAAGGTCACCCCGAGGATGGCTGCGAGAAGCAAAAAGAGACGCACCTTCCACCACGAGGGGGTGACGGTGACTCCCGTATGCTTACCCCATATTTCTGCGTGGCGTTTTTCGTCCTCCCCTATCCGGCGGAGAATATCCCCGTTGGGGCCTCTCACCCGGTCGGCCAGGGCAGAATAGATGGCGTGCTCCGTGGTCTCAGTCTTCTGAAATTCAAGAAGGAGAGGAAGAAGTTCCCTGTCAGGGTTCACTGAGCATCCTCCCCTTCTTCAAGGGGGGAGGGAACAGGCTGGTCTTTCTCCCTGTTCAGGACCATCGCCCGGGCAATGGCCTTGTGCAGTTCTGTCTTTTTCACAGGCTTCGTCAGGTAGAGATTCATGCCCGCTTCCTCCGCCATAGTCCTGAATTCAACGGTGGAATAGGCCGTGAGGGCGATAATGGGCGGATTGTTGCCCCGCTCCACCTCAAGGGCGCGGATTTCCCGGGCGGCCTGATATCCGTCCACCTCGGGCATCTGAATATCGAGAATATAGAGGTCAAAATCTTTGCTTTTTGCCCTTTCAATGGCCTCCGCTCCGTTTTCCGCCGACGTGACCGTCCACCCGTCCTGCTTCAGGTAGTTTGCGATTACCATCCTGTTTATTGAATTATCCTCGGCGAGAAGAATAGAAAGCTCTTCCGGGAGGTCAATCTTCTCCTCTTGTCCACCGGCAATTTCTCCCTCCCTGCCCTTGGTAAAGACCAGAGTGAAGAAAAAGGCCGTCCCCTCTCCGGGGCGGGAATCGAAATCGAGGGTCCCCCCCATGAGTTCTACAAATTTTTTAGAGATGACGAGGCCAAGCCCCGTGCCGCCGAACCGGCGGGTGATGGTGCCGTCCGACTGGGTGAAGGGTTGAAAGAGTCTCTCTCTGGCCTCGTCGGATATGCCAATCCCCGTATCCTTGACTACGGCGGTAAAATGTATCTTGTCGCCATCTCTTCCTGTCAATTTCAGCTCGAGGGTTACCTCTCCCTTTTCTGTAAATTTCACGCCGTTATTTATGAGATTAAAGAGAACCTGCCGAAGGAGGAGAGCGTCCCCCAGAAGAACGGGGGGAAGGTCAGGGTCAACGGAATAGGTCAGAGTGATATCCTTTGCATCGGCGCGGACTGAAAAAAGAGCCGTCACTGATTCGGCAAGTCGCAGGGGGGAGAAGGGCACGATCTCGAGCTTCTGTCTGCCCGCTTCGACCTTGCTGAGGTCGAGGATGTTGTTCAGGGTTTCGAGCAGGGACTCCCCCGACGACTTGATCAGTGAGATGTATTTTTTCATCTCGGCAATGGGCAGCTGCATCTCCGAGATATATTCAGCCATACCGAGAATGCCGCTCAGGGGGGTGCGAACTTCATGGCTCATGGTGGCGATAAATTCGTTTCGCGCCCTCAGGGCCATCTCCGTCTCGATTTTGGCCCTCCTCATCCCCTCCTCGACGATCTCCCTCTTGGCTACGTCTTCCTCGAGCTGCTTCATCGCCTTCTCGAGTTCTTCCGTCCTCCTTCTCACCCGTTCTTCAAGATTTCGATTGAGCCTCCGGATCTTGCTGTTCAGGGCAAAGAAGTGGGCGTCGAGAAGCTCCTTGGAGTAGGGAATTATAAACCCCGTCAGAAGTATATAAGCTCCGAGAAAGTAGAATATATGCCCTATGATATTTGAAATACCATAGACATCAGCATAGAGAGTGAAAGCAAGCCCTGCGACAAGAAAGTAGAGAAGGGAGCGGGCAAAGGCATCGTTCGTGTTCAGTCTTCGGGTCTGGGGCCTTTTCATGAAGAGGTAGATGGAAAGCCCGAATAAGACCGCGGTTATATATTCGCTGGCTATTTTGAAAGGTGTAAGGCCCGTGGCCGCATCAAAACAAACCGGGAACAGACCGAGAAAGATGAGAGCAATACCGCTGAGGAAAAAAAGCGCCAGAATTACCGGAAAAAGTCTGCGGAATCCCTTCTTTTCTGCCAGAAGGATCGTCAGAAGTATTCCGGCGCTGTGGATGTACCGGCTCAGAATCCAAAGCTGCGTCGGCTGATTGGCGGTCCACAGGGGAAAGACGCCCATCCCGTGGTATGAAAGGGCATGAAGGAAGTTGATTATGCTTACGCAAAAATACGTGACGCTCAGACCGTAAAGAAAGGGGCTGTTGACAAGACGAGTGGCGAAAAAACCGAGAAAGACGGCGAAGAGGAAGATCCCCATGGAGCCGAATTCGACAACGGCATGGAAGAGGAGAAAGTTTTTTTGAGACAGCAACAGAAGAAGGATTACGGTGGGAAACACTATCATGAAATGATGCCTCTTGCTCATGGTTCGACCCTCCCCACGCCCGGACAATATGACCCCTTCCTCTCTTTATGCCCGGTATTTGGTATTATACCGAAGAAATACTTTTTTGCACAAATCACCGGGAAGGAAGAAATGCCATGGCGGATATGTCACGTTTTTTGAAAAATCTCCACGGGGCTTCTATTTTGGGGATCAACCCTCCGGTTTTTGACTTTACCTTTTTCGACCTGTGGGCCAAACCCCTGGGGCTGCTTTTTCTCCTTGACTTTCTCCGCAGACGGGGAAATTCCGTTTCCCTCATCGACTGCATCGCCGAGGGGGCGGAGGGCCCTCTCCCCTGGGGAAGAAGCAGAATTTGCAAAGGAGAAATAAAAAAACCTGCCCCTTTCCGAAACATACCGAGGCGGTATCATCACTTCGGCCTGAACGACGAGGCCTTTCTCCGCAGGCTGCGTGGGCAGGAGACCCCTGACTATATCCTGGTCACATCGGGGATGACCTACTGGTACGAAGGGGTCTTCCGGACCATCGAGCTTCTGCGCCAGGTTTTTCCCGCCGTGCCGGTTATTCTGGGGGGTACCTATGCCCGCCTCTGCCCTGGGCATGCCCTTCTTTCGGGAGCGGACTTCATACAGACTGAACCTCTCGACTTTGACTTTACTGCGCCCGCTCTGGACCTCTACTCCGACCCGGGGTACGCCCTTCTCCTTTCTTCTACAGGCTGTCCACTTCACTGCGACTACTGCGCCTCGAAAAGTCTTTTCCCCGTCTTTCGGCAAAGACCCCTGAACGAGGTGCTGCAGGACCTGCGCCTTCAGATGAAATGCGGCAGAATACAAAACGGGGTGTTTTACGATGACGCACTGCTCTACCGGAAAAAAGAACGATTCTACCCCCTCTGCAAGATGCTGAAAAAGGAGTTCCCCGATCTCGCGTGGCATACCCCGAACGGACTTTCTGTTCGGGAAATCGACCAAGAGTGCGCAAATGTCCTTATGCGCACCGGATTTCAGACGCTTCGCCTCAGCTTGGAAAGCATCGATCCCTCTCTTCTCGGCAGAAGCTCCTTCAAGGCCACAGCCGATGAATTTCTCCGGGCCCTCGAGTGCCTCAAAAGAGCGGGATTCGACAGCAGCCGGATTGAAACCTACATTCTTGCGGGGCTCCCCGGTCAGAAGGCCTCCTCCGTGGCGGAGACGATCGACTTCGTGATCGAAGCGGGGGGAAGGCCGAAGCTGGCGGTATTTTCCCCCGTGCCCGGAACCCTCTCCTTTGAGGAGGCGGCGGCCGCCCTCCCCGCCCTGAGAACTGAGCCCCTGCTGGGGAATAAAACCGCCTACTCCTCCTATATTTCGGGCAATCTCTCTCCGGAGGAAGTGCAGTTTCTGAAGGACCGGACGAAGATAAATAAAGCAAATCAGGGAAAATAAATTCCTTTTAATTATGGAACATGGTTTTTATTTCCATACAGGGATGGTAAAATGAAATTTGGAGAAGATGAATTTTACAAAGAGGCTTTTCATACTTGACAATAGCAAGATGTCGGAATAGTATAGTCAGCAGGAGTACAAAGGAGGCCGATAAGTATGGACATGACATTTGAAACGATAACAAAAAAAATAAGGAATTTCAACAGATTTTATACGAGGATCATCGGTGCGGTGAATCAGTCAGTGCTGAACAGCCCCTTTTCTCTGGCCGAAGCCCGGGTTCTCTACGAAATAAAACACACCGAAAATCCTACGGCAAGCGAGATCAATGTAGAGCTTGAGCTTGACCCCGGATATCTGAGCAGAATTATCCGGAGATTCGAGCATGACGAGCTTCTGACGAAAGAGCGGTCAGCCCTCGACGGGAGGGCCTATCTGCTGAAGCTCACCCCGAGGGGAGAGCATGTCCTCACGGCCCTCGAAAAGGCCTCGGATCAAAGGACTTCCGAGCTCGTCGAGTCCCTTCCGGGAATCGACATGACCCTTCTGCTCAACTGCATGTCCACCATCGAGACAGTTCTCTCCGGCTCTTCAAAGGACGTCATCGTCCGGCCCGCAAGACCGGGGGAGGCGGGAGAGGTGGCCGCGCGCCATATGGAGCTCTACGAAAAAGAATACGGCCTTGACAAGACCTTTGAACACTACCTTTTCGACGGAATCACGAAATTTCTGAAGAACAGGGATGCAGGGCGGGCCCAGATGTGGATTGCCGAACACAACGGAAGAATCGTCGGGTCTGTGGCCATCGACCGGTTTGACGAGAAAACAGCCCAGCTTCGCTGGCTTCTGGTGAATAACGAATTTCGAAAGCTCGGCATCGGAAAAATGCTTATGGACAAGGCCATGGAATTCAGCCGGACCAATCTTTACCACAGGGTCTTCCTGTGGACCTTTTCATCCCTCCGTACTGCCCGGCATCTCTATGAACTCTACGGATTCTCCCCAACTGAAGAAGTCAAACATACGCGATGGGGGCAGAAGATCGTGGAGGAACGGTGGGATATCCTTCTCGTCGATCCTGACGAAGAGGCCTGAAGACGGCCAAATCAAAAGGGCTTTTTCTCCCTCAGGGAGAAAAAGCCCTTTTGATTTCCGAAGTCAGCCCGGAGGCTGAACATCCTTCCTGTACTACCTGGACAGGGTAGTGTTCCACTGCTCATTGCGCCGGCGGAAAAGAACAGGATCAACGATCCTGCCATCCTTCCGCTCCACTTCCTGAAAAGTTCCCTCAGGAAGGAGCCAGTAGGGGTTTCCGCTCATATAGACGAGTTTTTTGAACATTTCTGGTACCTTCTTTCTAGTGATATTCCGATGATCTGAGATGCTCCAAAGGGGTGTATCGGTTACAGCCGCTTTGCAGGGAAGTATGGGCATCCCAATAAAAACAGGCCGCTCTGTCTGGGAATCCAGTGCGGCCTGGAAACTGACAATCTCATCTGCCCTGAAGAACCTGCCGGGCAGGTCTTTCTTACCTCAATAAAGTATTATACCATTTTTATATCTTTCCGCAAGAGGTGTTTTTCAAAAAGAGTAATAATAAGAAAGTTTACGCCGGACTGGTCTGTGTCCTCACCCTCCTCTTTCTGCCGTTCTAATGTTCCGTATCCCGAGGAGGGTAGGGGTTGTTTCCGGGGGGGTATTGTGTCCTTGCTGACAATTTTTCCGTCAAGGCCTTTCACCGTCAACTCTCCACCTCCCTGGTTCCTGAGCATTTTCCTGGCGGAATCAGCGGCCTCCTTCTGGGTCGGGTGAAGACTCGAGGCCCTTTCGTCGTCCGCCCGGCGATTTTCCCACTTCCCGTCAGAGCCGGCAGGGATCGGGGAAGGGCTCTCCCTCCCTGAAGAAGGGGGTGAATTCCCTGAGCCTTCCCTTTCGTATCCCTTCGGCAAGATCCGGTTCGCCATGGTCGCTGAAGTAAGGAAAGGGAGAGGAAGCCCCTCCTCCCCCTGAAAGAGGAGGGGCACATAGGGAGAAGTCAGCACCAGGACAGCGCCGATCATGAGCTGCCCTTTGTTCAGAAGGCGGGCCGTCCTTTCCCCCAGCGCCCTGTTGCCGACCTGGTCGTGGTTCTGAAGGCAGGCGACAAAGGAGCGGGCCAAATAGTCCGCCCCCGGGACGAGAAAGGAAACATCGCCCGCCGTGCCACCACTCACATGGGTTTCGTAGATGATCGTCTCATGCCAGGGGAGCTGAAGCCTCCGGTCGCCGCTCCAGTCGAAATGGGGCTGATGGACGACTCATTTCGGCAGAAAGGGAGCGCTGTCCTCTTCGTTCATGACATCATCCCCCTCTGAAAGGGAATAGGGGAAAAGGGCATCGTGCCACTGCACCTGACCGTCAATGGCCTTGGCGTAGGGGTCAAGCAGAAGCTTGGAGGGGTTGCACCGGCTTCCCTGCGCCGGGTCCCAGGGGCTCCTGACGCGGTATTCGTATCTCTGGCCGGGGGCTACCTCGGGAAAATATCCGTGGCTGCAGTACCCAGTCACCTCGGGAAGTTCTATCCGATCTTCCCTTCCGTCTTCGTCGAAGAGGCAAAGCTCTACCCCCTCGGCGATCTCGGAAAAGATCGAGAAATTCGTTCCGCTTCCGTCATAGACTGCACCCAGAGGATAGGGTTTTCCGGGCCATACTTTCATGTTTTCCTCCGATACTCCTGCGAGTCAGAAAAAATATGCAATCCGAGGCCCCTATGACGGGGTACCGTTCTGATCGGTCTCCCCGTTCAAAAGAGGCAGCTTTCCCGTGTCGAGAGGGGGGGCCGGGGGCAGCCCCGTGGCCTCGAGTATATCCTCTTCGTCCAGGGTCTCCCGGGTCATTAAGGCTTCGGCAAGCATGTCAAGCTCTTTTCTGTGAAAGGTGAGCAGCTCCGTTGCCTTTTCGTGGCTTTCCCGGATGATCTTGAGGACCTCTGAATCTATGGTCTCGGCGGTAACCTCGCTGAAGGGTCTTTCTCCCCCCGCTCCTCCCCAGGTGCTCCCCAGATAGGGATTATCCCGGGGGGCAAGCTGAACCATACCGAGCTTCGGACTCATCCCCCATCGGGTCACCATCCGGCGGGCCAGATCGGTAGCCTGCTCGATGTCGCTTTCCGCTCCAGTGGTCTTTGTGCCGTAGACGATCTCCTCCGCCGCCCGGCCGCCCAGCATTCCGACGATCCGTGCCCGGAGATAGGCTTCAGGGTAGTGGTATCGGTCACTGTCCGGCCGCTGGTAGGTTACGCCCAGGGCCTGCCCCCGGGGAACGATCGTCACCCGGTTGACCGGGTCCGCACCGGGCATCACGAGGCCCAGGATGGCATGTCCTCCTTCATGATAGGCTATTCTCTCTTTGTCCGCACCGCTCAGAAGAAGAGGTCGCTCCGGTCCGAGGACGATCTTCTCCAGGGAGTCGAGAAAATCCTTCTGATGAACTGCCTCCTGCTCCCTTCTTGCGGCGAGCAGCGCAGCTTCATTGACGAGATTTCTCAGGTCAGCCCCGGAGAACCCGGGAGTCGACGCGGCAAGCTCATCCAGACTCACGTCATCAGCCAGGGGAACTGTCCGGGTATGAACTCCGAGAATAGCCTGCCTCCCCTTTCTGTCGGGAAGGTTCACCACCACCCTGCGGTCAAACCGGCCGGGGCGAAGGAGAGCCTTATCGAGCACTTCCGGCTGGTTCGTTGCCGACAGCACGATGATCCCTTCCCGGCTGGAGAAGCCGTCCATTTCCGTCAGGATCTGGTTCAGGGTCTGCTCCTGCTCGCTCGAACCGCCGATCGCCGCATGCCCCCTTGCCCGCCCGATGGCGTCAAGTTCGTCGATGAAGATTATGGCCGGAGCGTGCTCCCGGGCTTGTTTGAACAGATCGCGAACCCTTGCCGCCCCCACGCCGACGATCATCTCAACGAACTCTGCGGCGCTCATGGAGAAGAAGGGAACTCCCGCCTCGCCGGCTACGGCCTTTGCCAGCAGAGTTTTTCCCGTTCCCGGAGCGCCTATGAGAAGGACTCCCTTAGGTGCGGTTCCTCCCAAACGGGTATATTTTTTCGGATCCTTCAGAAAGTCAACGATCTCCACAAGCTCGTTCTCTGCCTCATCAATTCCAGCCACATCTTCGAAGGTGACTTTCGGCCCGGCCTCCTGATCATATCGGCGGGCCTTGCTCTTGCCGATCCCCATCAGTCCGCCTCCCATACCTCCTCCCCCTCCCGCGGCCCGGCGGAAGAACCAGATGTAAAAGGCAATAAGGAGAATTCCCGGGCCGAAGCTGTAGAGTATCGTGGCTATGGGGCCCCGTTCTTCCTGAATCGGCTTCGCGCTGATGACAACGCCGTGAGATATGAGGAACTCCTCGAGACCAGAGTCAAGAAAGGACGGGAGGGTCGTCGTGAAGGCATCTACGACAGCGGCCCCCTCGGGAGAGGATGAACCCGCCGTCCCTCCAGGACGGGCGTAGTTCTCTCCGTCCGCAGGGAAGCTTACAGGTGTCTTGAACCGCCCCATAATGGTCTCCCCCCGGCTGAAGATAACTCTCACGTTGCCCCTTCCCACCTCCTGCTTAAAGAGGGTATAGGGGACTGTTACGGGCTCCTCGGCTCCAGGCAGCAGCAGTCTTACGAGCCAGAAGTTCAGAAGCAGAATCACCAGAAAGACGATCCAGGTGGTGCGGGGAGGTACTCTTGACGGCATGGGGCTTTGCTTTCTCGGGGGGGGCGTTTTTTTCAAAGCCATAAAAACTCACGTCCTTCGATTCAATAGTCTTTCCCGGCAGCCAGGCCAAAAAATACAGGGAGGGCGGCCGGATCTGCCGGAAGGAAACAGTACAACCGGAGAATATCCTTTATTTCCTATGATTTTCTATTATAGCCTTTTGCGGTAAAAAAAAAGAGAAAGCTAGGAAAACAATGGAGAAAATCAACTTGAGAGGAGAAGACCGGGGGGCACCCGGGGTTTTGAAACAAAAAAACCGCCCCATGAAGGGGCGGAATTCATTTTGGCTCCTCGGCGAGGACTCGAACCTCGAACCTAGTGGTTAACAGCCACCCGCTCTGCCGATTGAGCTACCGAGGAATAAACTCGTTAATGAGTGGAGGCGGCACCCAGATTCGAACTGGGGATAAAGGATTTGCAGTCCTCTGCCTTACCACTTGGCTATGCCGCCGTTTTGCTGATGGAGCGGAAGACGGGATTTGAACCCGCGACCCCAACCTTGGCAAGGTTGTGCTCTACCCCTGAGCTACTTCCGCGTCCCTTTTCAGATTTTAAAAATGGTGGCGGGACCCAGAATTGAACTGGGGACACGCGGATTTTCAGTCCGCTGCTCTACCATCTGAGCTATCCCGCCTCGATTGGAGTTATAAAATGGCGGGGCCGACGAGACTCGAACTCGCGACCTTCGGCGTGACAGGCCGACGCTCTAACCGACTGAGCTACGACCCCGCATACTCCAATGAAGCCTGGTGGGCGAAACAGGGTTCGAACCTGTGACCCCCTGCGTGTAAGGCAGGTGTTCTACCGCTGAACTATCCGCCCATCTGTTCCGTCAACGCGAGGGATAGTATATAAGGAAATCCTCTGGCGGTCAACTCTCAACTTGAAGAAAGAATTTTCCTATTATTTAAGACTTTGCCTGCCGAACTTGAAAATAAGGATGGGGAAAGCAACCGAACCCTTATCACCTCTTGCCAGGCAAGAAAAAAAGCTCCTGTCTCCTATGCTTTTTCCGGTGAATACGCCCTCAGTCGTTTTCTTGAGTTCCTCCAGCCGGGAAGATGCTCACCGACGATGGACCAGAAAAGAGGGCTGTGATTGGGCTGATGGATGTGGGCCATTTCATGGACCAGCACATACTCAAGAAGTTCTTCGGGAACAGACGCAAGGGCCGTGTTGAGGCGGATCGTTCTTTTCGAGGGGGTGCAGCTTCCCCACCGGGTCTTCATTTGCCGCAGAGAGACGGATGCCACCTTGAGCCCCATTCGGGGCTCCCATCGGGAGAGGAGCAATTCAACAGCCCGGAAAAGCTGTTCTTTCCGCCACCTGTGGAGTATCTCTTTTTTCTGCCCCTCAGGGGCTCCGGGGAGAGCGTGAACAATAAGATCGGAGCCGTCGAGCTCCACCCCCTCTTTTCCCGCCCCTTCCTCTGTCCGAAGATGATACTCCCTTCCCCAGAGGGTGCACCCTACTCCGTCCATATATCGGAAGGGTGAGGCCGGTATCTCTTCAGCCTGGCTCAGCCGTTTTCGGAGTATCCATTGTCTTTTGGAAAGGGCAAACTGCCTGACTGTCTCCATGGGTGTTCCCCGGGGGGCTGAGATTCTGATCTCCCCGAGAGGGGGAACGACCCGGAGGTACATATTTTTTATTGCCTTGAAGGTCACCTCCACCGGGATGCCTTCCATGGAGATGGTTTGTCTCCCCCTTTTCTTCATTCCGGAGCGGCCTCGGTTCAGCCCTGCCCCTCAAGGAGGGAAAGGGCATTGAGGGAGAGGAATTTTTCGGCAGTTTTCTCCGAGACCCGGGAGCTCTTGAGCCGGTCGAAATAGCGGCTGCAGGCGAGTATGGGGAAGTCGGAGCCGAAGAGTATCTTATCCTCGAGGCCTGCCGCCTCTATGGCAGCAAGGATGGAGGGTTCATAGAGCCAGGGCCAGGCGGCGGAGTCGTACCAGACATTGGAGAGGGCGAGCTTCATCTCCGGCATTAGCTCGTAGAGCCAAAGTCCTCCTCCGAAGTGGGCGAACAGTACCCGGACTTCAGGGTGATGGATGCAGAATTCCGCCGCCTCGCCGGGGCAGACGTTTCCCTTTCCGGCATAGTCGTGCCCTACGGGCTCGGCGGAGTGAATGAGGAGGAACATCCCAAGCTCGTCGGCGACCCCCGCGAGCTTCCATGTCTGACGTATGTCGGTGAGGTCGAAGTTCTGCCCCTGGGGAAAGATCTCACCGATCCCTATGAGCCCCTCTTCACGGCATCGGATCGCTTCTTCTTCGAACCCCCGGGCGAGGGGTGGTACTACGGCAAGCCCCCTGAGTCTGTGGGGAAACCGCTTCACCGAGTCGATAACGTAATCGTTGCACAGACGGCATAATCCCAGGTCGTTGAAGGCGAAGCCGAAAACCCAGGAGACGTCCACTCCCTCTTCGTCCATCTTCGCTATGACATCCTCCGCTCCGGCCCAGCGGTGGATTCTGCAGCTCGTCAGCTCGGAAAAATGGGGTTCGCTGCACCCGATTTTCTCCACATCCCGGATGACTTCCGGGGGGTAGATATGCACATGGCTGTCTATGATCATGGTACACCTCCCAATCGGCGGGCCCTGAGGGCATATAAAACTGAAGACGCCACCCGACGGGTGCCGTCTTCAGTATAGCTGAAAGGGGAGAAAAGGGGAGAGGCTACTTCACTTCCACGTCGGCGCCGGCATCGGCAAGCTTCTTCCGGACTTCCTCCGCCTCTTCCTTGGTGACCCCTTCTTTGACGGGTCTGGGGGGGTTGTCCACAAGCTCCTTGGCTTCCTTGAGGCCGAGGGAGGTAAGTTCCCGAACGATCTTGATGACGCTGATCTTGTTCGCACCGGGAGCCTTGTAGATGACGTCGAACTCGGTCTGCTCTTCTTCGGCTGCCGCGGCAGGGGCTGCGCCCATCATCATGGGCATGGCCATGGCGGGAGCGGAGGCGGATACGCCGAACTTGTCCTCGAGGGCCTTTACGAGCTCGGAGAGCTCGAGCACTGTCATTGTTTCGATTGCGGAGATCATTTCTTCACGGGTCATTCTTTTTATCCTCCCTGGATGTGCTGCTTAAAATAGTGTTATGAAACTGTTTGATAGGTCGTGCCGCCCTATGCGGCTTTTTCCTTGTCTTCCTTGATCTGGTTGAGGCATGTGACCAGTCCGCGGATAGGCCCGTTGAGGACTGTAAGGAACCCTGCGATGGGCGCTGCGATGGTCCTGACCACCTGTCCGAGAAGGACGTCCTTCGTGGGCAGATCCGCAAGGGCACTCACCTGATCCTGTCCCAGGAGGGAATTCCCGAGAACTGCACCCTTCAGGACAAAGAACTTGTTTGTCCTTTCTTTGGAGAATTCCCTGAGGACTTTCGCAAGTTCCACGGGGTCTCCGTAGGAGAGGGCGAAGATGTTGGGTCCGTAGGCTACGTCATCGGGAAAGACAGGCATTCCCTCTTCTTTCATGGCTATCTTGACGAGGGTGTTTTTCGCAACCTTCATCTCGCTTCCCGCCCCCCGAACTCTGGATCTGAGATCGGTGATCTGGGCAACGGTCATTCCCCGGTATTCCGCCACAAATACTGCCTGGGTTCTTCCGAGCATTCCGCGAAGTTCTTCTACCTTTTCATATTTCATTTTTGCCGGCATGTACTCACCTCCTTGAGTAAAAGATACAAAAAGCCCGGGCAGAGAAAAGCCCGGGCTTGCAAAGGACAGCAGTTGAAGCTGTTCCCTTCCCGAACCTCGGCGGGCGGCTCTGCGCCTTTATCCCTTTACGGGACCCGCTGTCTGCAGTTCTGAAATTATAGTGTACGGCCGGAAAAGCTCTTCAGCAGCGAAGGGGTAAGGCTATTCTCCGGCGATCTCTTTCTGGGCTGCCGAGGGGTCAATCTTGATTCCCGGGCCCATGGAGGCTGCGATATTGAAGCTCTTGACGTAGGTTCCCTTGACCGATGCCGGCCGGGATTTAAGAACAGCCTGGTAGAGGGTTTTAACGTTCTCGTAGAGCTGTTCGTCGGTGAAGCTCTTTTTCCCCACTCCGTTATGGATGATTGCAAATTTGTCAACCCGGTACTCGACCCGGCCCGCCTTGATTTCACTGATTGCCGGGGCAAGATCGAAGGTGACTGTGCCGGTCTTGGCGCTTGGCATGAGACCCCTGGGCCCGAGAAGTTTCCCGAGGCGGCCGACGGATTTCATCATATCCGGGGTGGCGATCACGGCGTCGAACTCAAGCCATCCGCCCGTAATCTTGGCGACGAGGTCTTCTCCGCCGACGTAATCCGCTCCGGCTTCCTCTGCTTCCTTGACCTTTTCTCCCATGGCAAGCACGAGGACCCTCTTGGTGATTCCCGTGCCATGGGGAAGGACAACTGTGCTTCTGACCTGCTGATCGGCGTGACGGGGGTCAACTCCGAGGCGGATATGCACCTCAAGGCTTTCGTCGAATTTCGCCGTAGCCGTCTCTTTGAAAAGAGCGATTGCCTCTTTGAGCCCATAGGCCCTGCCCTTTTCGATTTTTTCTGCTGCTGTCTTCATTCTTTTGCTGACATGTGCCATGAAATCTTTCCTCCTCGTGGTCAGGCAGCCCGAAGGCCTCCCACTAAATTCGCATTTCTAGTCGACGATGTCGATCCCCATGGAGCGGGCCGTTCCTTCGACCATACGCATGGCTGCGTCTACATCGTAAGAGTTCAGATCAACCTTCTTCAGCTCGGCAATTTCCCGCACCTTTGAACGGTTGAGGGTCGCAACCTTTTTCTTGTTAGGCTCTCCCGATGCGCTTTCAAGACCTGCTGCTTTCTTGAGCAGTACGCTTGCCGGGGGAGTTTTCAGAATAAAGGTGAAGCTTCTGTCCGCATACACAGTGATTACCGCAGGAATAATGAGCCCCACCTGATCTGAGGTCTTTGCGTTGAACTGTTTTACGAACTCCATGATATTCACTCCGTGCTGACCAAGGGCAGGTCCCACAGGAGGAGCCGGTGTTGCCTTCCCCGCGGGGAGCTGCAGTTTGATCTGCGCTATTACTTTTTTTGCCATTCCCTAAGATCTCCTCTCGTTACTGAAAGGAACACTAATACCAGAGGAAAAAAGAAGCCAAGAATTCTCCTGCCCTCTGGGACGTGTCTCTTCCGCGTTGATTATATATCTAGAGCTTTTCAAGCTCTGTATAGTCCGTTTCAACAGATGTCTCCCGCCCGAAGACTGTGACGGCAAATTTTACTTTGCCTTTGTCGGCGTTGACCTCGACGACCGGTCCTACCTGGCCTTCGAAGGGGCCGCTTTTCACTTTGACTGTATCGCCCGGGCGGAGGTTCATCTCAATCTTCGGCTTCGCATGGTCTTTGCCCACCTTGACCATGATCTCCCGAACTTCTTTTTCAGTGAGGGGGATAGGATGGTTGCCGGAACCGACAAAGCCCGTAACGCCGGGGGTGTGCCGCACCACATACCAGGATTGGTCGCTGAGGCGCATCTCCACAAGGACGTAGCTCGGAAAAAGCTTGCGTATCACCTTTTTGCTTTTTCCGTCTTTTACGGAGACCCGCTCCTCCACGGGGACGAGAACGGCATAGATGAGATCTTCCATGCCCATGGTGGCGATTCTCTGTTCGAGATTCGCCTTCACCCGGTTCTCATATCCTGCATAGGTCTGCACTATATACCAGCGGCGTTCTTCAATACTGTCCATATATAAAGGGGGTCTTGCGGCCCCCTCACCTCCCTGCCGATCTCTGGAATGATCGTGAAAAACAACTGCCCGGACCGGCAGCGTACATTATCTGAAAAGTCTCGAAAAAACTCCCGTGAGCACCATGTCCACGAGTCCGAGGTAGGCTGAAACAAAAAGGGTAAAAGCAATAACCACCAGAGTGGAATACCATACCTGTCTTTTTCCCGGCCATGTAACTTTTTTTAATTCCGCTCTAGCTTCTCGAACGAAGGTGAGGACATTTCCCACAACCTCGGCCTCCTATCTTTTTTGAACAAAATAAATATGGCAGGCCCGGCAGGACTCGAACCTGCAACCCCCGGTTTTGGAGACCAGTGCTCTGCCAATTGAGCTACGGACCTGCGAGCAGAGTGTATTTTATACTACTTTCCCTCTTTGTGCAAGGTGTGTTTCCCACACCATTTGCAGAACTTGTTGAGTTCAAGTTTCTTGGACTGTTTTTTCTTGTTCACTGTGGTGCTGTAATTCCGCCTCTTGCATTCGGTGCAGCCGAGTCCGACGATATCTGCCATTTCTATGGTCCCTCCGGTTCTTTATTCGAGTATTTCGGTGACGACTCCGGCGCCCACCGTATGGCCGCCTTCACGCACCGCAAAGCGAAGCCCCGCCTCCATGGCGATGGGCACTATCAG
>JALHFZ010000034.1 GCA_022837505.1 Synergistaceae bacterium | reverse complement strand
TTCAACAGCCGGTTTCTTCACAAGTCGAGCCTCACCCTCAAAAGACTCTTCTCAAACAGGATTGCCTGGGGGTCGGTGCTTCTGCTGGCGGGGCTTCAGCTTCTCTTTGTCTACACACCCTTCATGAACCTCTGGTTCGGCTCCGTCCCCCTCGAACTCCGCCACTGGCTTCTTCCCCTCGGCGTGGGAACGGTGACCTTCCTCGCCGTGGAGGGGGAAAAAGCCCTCGGCCGGAGGAAAAACTCCCGATGAAGGAGAGGAAAAAGGTATGTACTTTCTCCCGGGGAGGGGAGAAAGATTCCCCGTCCGCTGACGGAGATCAAAGCTTCAGGAGGAAAAAATGACCCCTTTTGCACTCGGCGCCGACGAAGAACAGAGCACAGACAGCGGAAAAGGGAGGGGTATTTCCGGCGTCTCCCCGGAGGCCGGAAGGGAAAGCCCCGAGGGGAGAAAGAGGCTGAAGGACTGCACCCTGTCGATCTTCGGCCTCGGCCTTCTCGGCGCCTCCCTGGGGTGGAAGCTCTCCATGGACGGGGGGGTCAGGAATGTGGCGGGGTGGAGCCGGAACCCCGAAACGGTCCGTACCGCCGCGGAGAGGGGGATCATCTCCCTCCCCTGCACCACGGCGGAGGAATGCGCCTCCCTGGGGGACATCCTCATCTTCGCCGTCCCCATCCGGGCCATGGAGGAGACGAGCCGGGCCGCTTCCGGGTGTCCGGGGAAGAAAAAGGCCGTCTTCGATCTGTCGAGCACGAAGAAGGAGATCGGAAGGCTTCTGAGCGCCCACTGGGGGGAGGTCTACTGCGGCTTTCACCCCATGGCCGGAAAGGAAAGCTCGGGGATAGAGAACGCCGACCCTGCTCTCTTCCAGGGCAGCCTCTGCGCCCTCGTCCCCTTCCCCGGAACCGCTCCGGAGGTGATCTCCCTCGGAGAGGAGCTCGCGTCCGCCCTGGGAGGCAGGCCCCTTCTCCTGGGCCCGGAGGAGCACGACGGGATCACCGCCTGCGTGAGCCACTTCCCCCTTCTTCTCGCCGCATCCCTCGCCCTTCTCGCCGAAAAGGAGAGGGAGCAGCACCCCCTCCTCCCCCTGCTCGCGGCGGGAGGGTTCCGGGACACCACCCGGGTCGCCGGAGGCCCTCCGTGGTTGGGAGCGGACATGGTTCAGACCAACGGTGAGGAGATCCGCCGCCTCGCGAAAGGGTTCGGCGAAATTCTTGAGGAACTCCTGGCAGCCTCGCCCGGAGAGCTCGAAGGGCTTCTTGAGCGGGCACGCCATGCCCGAGAATTCATTCTGGCCGCGAGGTGATCTTCAGTCCCTTCCGGGAAAAGCCTTCCATGCTGTATACTTGCAGAAAGAGAGAAAAATGAAAAAAGGAGGCGGGCATCCATGGTTCCGGTTTTCTCCCTGCTCATAGTGGCAACCCTGTCCATGGTGGTCATGAGGATCGCCGCCATGGCCCTCATGCTGACGGGACTTTCCAGGGAGTCGGCCCGCTTCCAGGCCCGCTCTGCCTTCACCGGCACGGGCTTCACCACCGTGGAGGCCGAGTCTGTCATCGGCCACCCCGTGCGGCGACGGATCATCATGCTGCTCATGCTCGTGGGGAACGTGGGGCTCGCCACCGTCATGGCCACCATTGTCCTCTCCGTCCTCGGGGCGGGGCAGGGGGGGAATCTGATCTTCTCTGTTCTGTGGCTGACCGCCGGACTCGCCGCCCTGACCGCCCTCTCCATGAGCCGCAGGCTTGAAGTCTGGATGAACCGCCTCATCGCCCGGAACCTCAAGCGGTGGGCCCACCTGGACGTGACGGATTATGTGGCCGTGCTGCAGCTTCACAAGGGGTATGCCGTCTCGGAGATGAAAGTGGAGAAGGGGGACTGGCTCGACGGAAAAACCCTGGCCGAGGCGGCCCTTCCGAGGGAGGGAGTGCTCGTCCTCGGAATCAGCAGGCCCGGAGGGGTCTATATAGGCGCTCCCGGCGGAGAGGACCGGATCACCGCGGGGGACACCCTCATCCTCTATTCCGCTCTCACGAGAGTGCAGGAACTCGACAGAAGGCGGGCGGGGGAGGAAGGGGAAAGCGCCCACGGCCGGGCGATGCTTGAACATCTGGGGGAGATTGAAAAAGACCGGGAAACCGATTCCCCCGATAAGAAAAAGTCCTATATACCCCGAAAATAATTCCTTTTTCTCCGTTATTCCCCCCGTGTTCCTTGCCAAAGAGGCGGTTTTGAGGGATAATATTCATAAATTCTGAAAAACAATCACACAGAAAAGAGTGCGGGAGAAAAGTACTCTGAATTCAGGTGTATCCCAAACTCTTTCGAGGGGGTAGCGAGCCCCTTCCGTATTCTTTCCGCCTGCTTAACAAGAGGAAAACCCACCGGTCTTCCTCGGATAAACAAGTTTCTTCAGGAACTCTCCCATGCCCGTACAGGGCCTTTTTGCTTTTTCATCCCTCAAGGAGGAATTGAATTTGTGTCAAAAGTGCAGGCATAGCTCTTCATGAAGATCACGAAAGCGGAGACCTGGTTCTGCCGCAGAGACCCGAAGTTTCAAAGCGGAGCTTCCGGCGGGGCGGCCTTCCCCTGGGATATGGTGCTCCTCCGTCTTACCGCCGGCGAAGGGTATGAGAGCACGGTCAGCTTTCTGGCCTCCAAATCCGGGCTCGCCACGGAGGAATACCTCCACGAGACCATCCTTCCCCTCGTCCTCGGCAGGGATACCTCCGAACGGGAGGTTCTCTGGGAGGAATTCCAGAACTACGACCGGCGCATGACCTTTTTTCCGGCCTTTCTCCCCGGCCCCATCGACGTGGCCCTGTGGGAGCTCGCCTCCCTTGAGGCCGGGCTTCCCCTTTTCCGATACATGGGGGAGAAGCGTACATCCCTTCCGGTCTACGGAGGAGGGGTCTGCCATGAGAGCGCGGCGGAATACACCCGCGAGGCGGAGTGTCTGGCCGAACAGGGCATCCGGGCCTACAAGGCCCGCCCCAAGGGGCCCTGGAGGGTGGATATGAAAATTGCCACAGCCCTCAGAAAAGAGGCGGGGGAGGACATGATCCTTCTCTTTCACCCTTGCGCCGACTACACCCTCGACGAGGCAATCTCCGTGGGAAGACATCTTGAGGATCTCAATTACTTCTGGCTTCAGGAGCCCTTCCGGGACTATCAGATGACGAAGTACAGAAAGCTCTCCGAGGAGCTTACCATCCTCGTGGCCGCGAGCGAGACCACCCGGGGCCCCCGCTGGGAGGCGGACGTCCTCATGCGGGGAGGGGTGGACATCGCCCTGGCCGACATCTCCTGGGAGAACGGCATCACCGGAGCGCTGAAGATAGCCTCCCTGGCCGAGGAGCTCGGTCTGCCCTGTGAAATGCCAGGCACCTCCATGGGGCTGATGGATCTCGTCAATGTCCATGCGGCTTGCGCGATTTCCAACACCGGCTGGTTCGAATACAGCCTTCCCGAGGAGAAATTCCGCTTCCCCCTCAAAAACCCTCTGAAGATCTCCGGAGGAAGAATCGCCCCGGGCGAACTTCCCGGCATAGGGGCGGAGATCTCCTGGGATGACGTGGATAATCAGTGCGTCTCGAAGAGGACATCGAAAATCTAGCCGGACCCTTGCGAAAATCTCCCTTCGGGACAATAATAACCGGGGGGACCCCTCGGGGAAAACCCCTACCCATTAAAAAAAGGAGATGATTCTGTTGTCGAAATTGAAATACCTTCTCGTTTCCATCCTCTTTGTCGGTCTTCTGGCCACCGGAGCCGCAGCGGCCTCCGACACCCTCAACGCCTATACCATCATGCCGGAGAAGTACGCCTCCCAGGTCTTCGAGGCCTTCACCGCCGATACGGGGATCAAGGTCAATTTCATGCGCTTCTCCTCGGGAGAGGCCCTCGCCCGGGTGGTGGCTGAGAAAAACAACCCCCAGGTGGACATCATCCTCGGCGGCCCCGCCGACACCTATGAGGCGGGAATAAAAGAAGGGGTCTTCGAGGCCTACAAGCCCGCAGGGGCCGACGGCATCCCCGAGAAGTTCCGTTCCTCCGGAAACTACTGGACGGGCATAGGGGTCATCCCCCTCGTCTTCCTGACGAACGAAAACTTTCTGAAGGAGAAGGGGATGGAGCCCCCCCAGTCCTGGAACGACCTGCTCGACCCGGCCTACAAGAACGGCCTCCAGATGGCTGATACCCGGACCTCCGGCACGGCCACGGAGCGCATCTACTCCCTCGTGAAGATCATGGGAGAGGACGAAGCCTTTGCCTACCAGAAGAAGCTCCATGAGAACATCCAGATGTACACCAAGAGCGGCGCCGGCGGAGCCATGCCCGTAGCCACGGGGCAGGCCGCCTCGGGGATCTTCTACATCGTCGATGCCCTGGATATCCAGCAGCAGGGGTACCCGGTGGTGGTGAGCTATCCGAAGGAGGGCGTCTCCTACGGAATCGAGGGCACGGGCATCCTGACGGGCGCTAAGAACATGGAGAACGCGAAAAAGTTCATGGACTGGGCTTCCTCCAAGAAGTTCGCCCAGTTCATCGTGGACCGCAAGATCAACTACATCCCCACCAGAACCGACGTGGAGGTCACGAACCCCGCCCTTGACATGTCGAAGGCGAAGCTTCTTGAGACGGACGTTGCCTGGAAGGGCGCCAACCGGAAGGCCTACGTGGACCGGTGGATTAACGAAGTAATCAAGTAGAGGACGCCTGTCGATCCTTGTGTCATATTCCGGCGGGAGATATCTCCCGCCGGGTTTTTTTCAAAAGATGACAAGCTTCCCATTACCCCGCCAAGGAGACTGATGCCATGAATTCATCCCAGCCGACGGAATCACCCCTCCGCCCGTCTCTCCTGAAGCGGGACCCTGCACTCATCCCCGCCCTTGCCGTTCTCTGGATTTCTCTCGCCCTTTTCGTCCTCTACCCCCTCGGGCGGCTTTTACTTGTCACCTTTACGACGGAGGGGCAGTTCACCTTCGGGAACCTCGCCTCCGTACTGGACAACTGGTACGACCGCCAGGCCTTCCGGAACAGCCTCTTTCTGGCCGCAGCGGTCGCCCTGTCGGGGACCTTCCTCGGCTATATCTACGCCTTTGTGGTCACCCGCATCCCCATGCCCTCCTGGCTCAAATGGTCAATGAGCGCCGTCACCACTCTCCCCCTCATCTCTCCCCCCTTCACGAGCAGCATCGCCCTCACCCTCTCCCTCGGGCCCAACGGAATTCTTCTCAAGCTGCTGGGGATCGAGAATTTCAACTTCTACGGCTTCTGGGGGACCTGGATGTCCGAGACCCTGACCTTTTTTCCCGTGGCCTTTCTCACCCTCGCGGCAATCCTGGCCGCCATCGATCCGAACCTTGAGGACGCGGGGCTCTCCCTCGGCGCCTCCCCCCGGCGGGTCTTCCGCACGGTGACCCTCCCCCTCTCCATTCCGGGGATCGCCAACGCCCTGCTGCTGCTCTTCGCCAGCTCCCTCGCCGACTTCGCCACCCCCCTCGTCCTGGCGGGGCACAGTTTTCCCGTGCTGCCCACCCAGGCCTACCTGCAGATCACGGGGCTCTACGACCTCAAAGGAGGGGCGTCCCTCTCCTTTCTGCTCCTTCTGCCCGCCATGACGGTCTACCTGATGCAGCGCTTCTGGGTGGGGAAGAAAAGCTATGTCACCGTGGGGGGCAAGACGGGAAGCCGCTCGTCCTTCAAAAGCACGGGGCTCCTCCTCGAGGGGTTTGCCCTCGCGGTCTGCTTTTTCATCACCGCCTTCATCCTCTATCTTTATTCCATCATCCTTCTCGGAGCTCTCGTGAAGGTCTGGGGGGTGGACAACACCCTCACCCTCGAGAACTTCCGCTACGTCTTCACCCACGGCCGCAAGGCCATCACCGACACCCTCACCATCGCTGCCGTGGCCACTCCCCTTGGAGGGCTTCTCGCCGTAGTGATCGGCACGGTGGTTCAGCGGAAGAAGTTCTTCAGTGTCAAGGCCATGGAGTTCACCTCCCTGCTCAACTACGCCCTCCCCGGAACGGTGGTGGGTATCGCCTACATCATCGCCTTCAACGAAAAGCCCATTCTGCTCACCGGCACCATGACCATCCTCGTGGCGGCCTACATCTTCCGCTATTCCGCCGCGGGAATCCGCTCGGTGATCGCCTCCCTCCACCAGATCGACCCCTCCATTGAGGAGGCCTCGGCCAGCCTCGGCGCGGGGACGGCCAGGACCTTCTTCCGGGTGACCGTCCCCCTGGTCGTCCCGTCGGTGCTGCTCGGGATGCGCTACCTCTTCATCCATTGCATGACGGCCATCAGCGCCACCATCTTCCTCGTCTCCGTCCGGTGGAGCCTGCTGACCACCCGGATCCTCGAATGCATGACCGAGCTGCAGTTCGCCCAGGCATGCGCCTTTTCCATAGTGCTCATACTTCTCGTCTTCTGCGCCACGGCGGTTCTCACCGGGCTGACCCGGTACGCCGCGAGGCGAATTTCAGGTGAAGGAGGCCGCTCCTGATGGCCGTACAACTCGAACTTTCCCATATAACCAAGATATTCAAAAAAGACAAAGACCTCGTGAAGGCTGTGGACGACGTCTCCCTTACCGCCCTTCCTGGGGAGATGCTCACCTTTCTGGGCCCCTCGGGGTGCGGCAAGACCACGGTCCTCCGGATGGTGGCGGGGTTCGAAATTCCCACCTCTGGGACCATCCTCATCGACGGGCAGGATGTAACCAATGTTCCGGTGAATCGCCGGGATATCGGCTTTGTCTTCCAGAACTACGCCCTCTTCCCCCATATGAGCGTCTTTGAAAACGTCGCCTACGGCCTGCGGGTCAAGAGGTTTTCCGAGGAGGAGATCCGGAGGAAGGTGGGGGAGGGGCTCGACCTCGTGGGGCTCGGCAAGGCGGAAAAACGCTTCCCCAATCAGCTTTCCGGAGGGGAGCAGCAGCGGGTGGCCCTCGCCCGGGTGCTTGTGCTCGAACCGCGGGTGCTTCTTATGGATGAACCCCTCTCCAACCTCGACGCAAAGCTCCGCATCCACATGCGCACGGAGATCCGCAGAATTCAGCAGCAGCTGAACGTCACCTGCCTCTACGTCACCCACGACCAGGGGGAGGCCCTCACCATGTCCGACCGGATCATGGTCATGCACCGGGGGAGGGTGGAGCAGATCGGTACCCCCTTCGAGATCTACAGCGACCCCCGCTCCCTCTTCGTGGCGGACTTCATCGGCCAGGCGAACATCCTGCCCGGAAAAGTTCTCTCCGTGGAGGGGGGAGTGCTCTCCGTCTCCATGGAGGGGAGGGTCTACCCCGTCCGGGGGGTGAAGGACGAGGCCTTCTCTCCGGGCGCGGCCGTATCGGTGGTGGTCCGGCCGGAGAGCATCGCTCCCACGGAGGGGGAGGGGATCGCCGGGACGATCTCCACGGCCACCTTTCTCGGAGGAAGGCTGGAATATGAAGTGCTCCTCCCCTCCGGACAGACCATCCTCTCCTTCGACCCCTATGAGCCGGGAAAGAAAACCTGGAAGGAAGGGGAGCCCGTCCGCCTGAACTTCGATCCCTCATCCTCCGTGGCCCTGCCGTCAAAACAGGAGGTACGATCATGATCGATTATCTCATGCAGCTCAGCCCCGTCACCCAGGCGCTTCTGGCAACGCTCTTCACCTGGGGCGTCACCGCCGCAGGAGCGGCCCTTGTCTTCTTCACGAAGAGCGTCAACCAGAAGCTCATGGACTCCATGCTCGGCTTCGCCGCCGGGGTCATGATCGCCGCGAGCTTCTGGTCCCTCCTCGCCCCGGGCATCGAGATGGCCGGGCAGCTCGGGCACATCGCCTGGCTCACGGCGGCCATCGGGTTTATGGCCGGGGGGATTTTCATGCGCCTTGCGGACTATATCTTGCCCCATCTCCACCTGGGGCAAGATAAAAGTCACAGCGAAGGTCCCAAGACCTCCTGGCAGAGAAGCACCCTGCTGGTTCTCGCCATCACCCTCCACAACATCCCCGAGGGACTTGCTGTCGGTGTGGCCTTCGGGGCGGTGGCGGCGAATCTATCCTCGGCCACCATGGGAGGGGCCATCGCCCTCGCCATCGGCATCGGGCTGCAGAACTTCCCCGAGGGGGCCGCCGTATCCCTTCCCCTCCGTCGGGAGGGCATGGACCGGTGGAAGAGCTTCTTTCTCGGGCAAGCTTCGGGGATCGTGGAACCCATCGCCGGCGTCACAGGGGCATATTTCGTCTTTCATATGCAGAATATCCTCCCCTACGCCCTCTGCTTTGCCGCCGGAGCAATGATCTTTGTCGTGGTGGAAGAGCTGATCCCCGAATCGCAGCGGAAGGAAGAGAATATAGACACGGTGACCATGGCCACCATGCTGGGATTTACTGTCATGATGATTCTGGATGTAGCCCTCGGATAAGCCTCGGGAACCAGGTCAAAAAGGCTCAAAGGGAAAAAGGCTCCCCCCGGATGTCCCGGGGGGAGCCTTTTTTTCGTAAACACAAAGAATTTAAGTACACAAAGAACGAGTAGATATTGTGTGCATTTAAATCCAATCAGTATCCATGCAGCTTTGGAACAATTAATTAAGTTCTTTTAGTTTTCTGTCAATTCTCTTGACACCAGCCAAAGGGGAGAGTATAGTCTACTCAGTTTGAAGACAGGCGTAAAGCAAGTGTTTTAAGCAAATAGTATTCATGTATTCATTCCATTAAGTCGAGCTATCCTAAGCATAGTCTCGCGACGGGTAATTATTGTTCAGTCCACCTATAGAACTTGAGAATGTCATCTTCTGAAACTTTTGGCTTTTTTCAGCGAAAGGTACTGTTGTTACTTTGCGTTTCACAGGGCCGGCGGGGTCCTGTAGGTCCACAGACAAAATAGAAAGGTAAGGTGAGCTCAGTGAAGAAGTTGTTTACGATGTTCCTCGCGGTTATGCTCCTTGTTTCTCTGGCTGGTGTGGTTATGGCTGAGGAGATTGCAGCTCTTGGCGGCGGTTGCCCCCCTGACCCATGCCCTGATTTTCTGCAGAAATTTGATACCCTCAAGGTCAATTATGAAGTTGTGCCGTTGACGAGCATCGATATCCTCACAAGAGATGTCCAGCTCTGCTCCTACATCGGCTGCGAAAGCGGTTGTGGTCTGCCGCAGACATTCAATTACAAGGCCATCGCCACCGGCAGCACTATGAGGAAGATTGTCGGCAAAATACAGTCCGTCCTTCCCGTCGGACTTACTCTCTCGGCAATCGTTAACAAACCCGATAACTCTGGAACGTCCGAGGGCTGGCAGCCTCTGACCACCAGTGACGTTGATCTTGTAAAAGGCATCAGTAAGATGTGCTGGGCCAACGGGACCGGTCAAGTGAAACTCTGTGCCTCGAACGAAGCCTCTGCGGTAACCAGTTCCGTTGTAATGCAGCTTACCATTATGGATCAGGGCGCATAACCTCTGACCATTCATTTAATTCTTTGAACTTTCGTTGGATGTAAGTTCTATTTCCTCGCGTAATACGGCCCCGCCGGCTCCTCTTCATTGAAATCTGAAGCATGGAAACAGCGTAAATCTACGGACAGGAGGGAAAAGCAATGAAAAAACTTCACTCCATGATTCTCTGCCTCCTCATCGGATTCCTCCTTTTCAGCGTTCCCTCCCCGAAAGTTGCCGCAGCCCTGGAGCTCCTCGTCTCCGGGGCCTGCTCCTTTCCTCCCTCCCATGAATTCTGGGCCTCAGCGGTGCCGGTACTGCGCAGTGCTCCAGGTACTGTACTTCTCCATGTAGTCGACGATGGAGGCCGGAATGAGCCCTGGAAGATCGAAGTTCGTCTGCAGGGAGTTCTTCCGCCGGGGAATACCGTCCTCTCGGTTCGCAGAACCGGAACGGGGCAGGGGTTTGGGTGGATCGACGGCGGCCTTGCTTTTGTATCCCTGGGTGAGCGTCCCGTGACCCTCTGCAGCGGGTCGGGGGACCGGATGCAGATCCCCCTTCAGGTGAAATTCTCGGGCGTCAATCCCTCCACTCCTTCGGGAGAACTGCGGAGCGGAATCATCTTTACGGTGGTGACACAGCCATGAAATGTCGGAAATGCTCTCTTATCCTCCTTATTGTCATCTTTTTCTTTGTTTCTGGATCCTACTGTGCCTTTGGCGCCATGAATCTCAACGTAGTGGGTGAGTTGACCCAGCAATTCACCCTTGCGCCGGGCGCAAGAATCAGGGGAGAAATCCGGATTGAAAACCAGGGGGACGAGGCGGGAGATGTCAAAATCTACCTGGCGGATTACTTGCACTATTCGGATGGCAGAAACCTCTTTACGAAGCCGGGGACTGTAGAACGGTCCAACACCCCATGGTTCTCCCTGTCTCCCTCCCAGAGCATTATTCAGCCCAAGGAAATACTGAAGGTGGAATATACCATCTCCGTTCCCGCCGATCCGAAGCTCAGGGGAACCTACTGGAGCCTCATCATGATCGAACCCGTTCCGAAGGCCCTTCTGACTCCACCTCCCGCATCGAAGGAAGAAGCCACTATGCAGGTTGTCACGGTCATACGGCATGCGGTGCAGATGATCACAAACATAGGCAAGGACGGAGAGGCAAAAATCGTCTTCAAGGACCGCCAACTCGTGAAGGAAGAGGGCAGACGGGTTTTAAAACTCGACTTAGAAAACACCGGAGAAAAATTTCTCGTCCCCCATGTCTGGGCCGAACTCTTCGATGCGAAGGGTCAGTCCACCGGCCAGATCGACGGCAGCAACAGTCGGATCTACCCGGGGTGCTCAGCCCGGTTTGAGATGGACCTCTCCAAGCTTGCACCGGGTTCCTATAAAGCCGTTGTGGTGGCGGACAACGGCGACGAAAATGTTTTCGGGGCGAACTACACCCTGGATCTGAAATAGAGAGGAGGGCGAACAATGGTGTCCCCTTCGAGAAGAACGATATACTCCTCAGTCTTCACTCTTATTCTTCTTTGTATTGCCCTTCCCGCCTTCGGCCAGTTCCGGGGCCGGGGGATTGAGGTTCGGGCAGTATCGCCCCTCCAGGTTGTGGCGGAGCCTCTGCGGATCCAGGTGCTGAGTTTTCTCGTGACCAACAGGACCGACCGGGAGCTTCGCCTTCGGGAGGAGGCGATTATTCCGAAGGGGTGGAACCTCGTATTCCCAGTAACAGTTTTCTCCCTTCCCGCCGGTGGGGCGACCACACGCCTGGTCTCCTTCCAGGTACCTCAGAACGCTGTCGAGGGCAGCCATAAGATCACCTACACAGCTTTCGATAGCCGGGACCCCGGAATCCGGGGCACCGAGGAGATCAATGTGGTGGTTCTGCCAGTGGAAAAGAGCGACCTGATGGTGGAATCGCAGCCTTATTCTATCCTGGCAGGGGAGGGATTCGAGTTCTCGATGCGCCTCACGAACTCGGGCAATACCCCGAGAGACTACAAAGTCAGCGCGAAGACAACCGACCCGGATTCTGAAGTCTTTATCGCTCCGGAGGAAGTTACGTTAGGGGCAGGCGAGGGAACGAGCCTGAAGATTACTGGGAAAGTGAATAGTGAATTTGTGGGTTCGGTGCTGGCGGTTCAGGTAACCGCCAACGCCTTTAAGGAAGGAAAAAACACCGATACCAAGACCAATACTGTCCTTATAGAAGTTGTTCCCACCGTCGGACGGAAACCCGAGCCTTATCATATCCTCCCCACGACTCTCTCTCTTTCGGCGGTCCACACCTCCGAGGGGGAGACAAAGCCCTTCTTCGAATGGAGCGGTTCCGGTACTCTGGACGAGGAAGAAGAAAAGCAATTCTCCTTCTCCTTCAGCGGTCCCACCCTGGACGATTCATACAACTACAGCCAGACGGAGGAATACTGGCTCTCCTATTCCAGCCCCGTTCTTGGTTTTCGGCTGGGAGATATGAGCTACGGTATCTCTCCCCTCACCATAAGTTCCTCCTACGGCCGGGGGATCGGCCTCGACTTCAAATCCCTCGCGGGAGGGCGATGGGCCGCCGGAGCGTTCCATGTCCGAAACCGTTTCGGAGATGAATGGGTTGACCAGGGGTTTTACATTGAGCATTCCCTGGGAAACGACTCCGCCCTCCGGCTCAACGTGGGCCGCAGCGAGACTGACGCCACCGATACGAAACCGGCCTACACGGACGACCTGTGGAGCCTCGAGGCGCGGCTGAATATAGGTGCGAACAACCATCTCGAACTCGAGTACGGCAAGAGCAATACCAATCGTCCCGGCAGAGACGACGATGATGCTTATCGGGGGGAGCTGCGGGGAATTATTGGCGAAAAATTCGCCTATTCCTTTCGAAAACTGCGGGCCGGGGCAGACTACTGGGGATATTATCACAGCTACGACTACACGAACGGTGCTGTGAATTTTCCCCTGACCAACCGCTTGCGCATGGGGTTTTCCGCCTCCCGGTACGAAGACAACCTCGACATGCGCCTGAGTGAATCCCAGACGGCCACTGTGGAAAATCTGAACCAGGTCACCCTTGACTACGATCTGCTGAACGGTTGGTTTATCGCCCTGGGCTACGATGATTTCGACCGGGCGGACAGGCTCCTGCCGGCCCAGTACGATTACTCGGAGCAGTCCTTCTGGCTGCGCTTCGGCCGTTCTATGGGCCAGTTCAGCTGGTCCATAGAACCCCGGTTCAGCGATCAGACGGACCGGCTAACAAACACGAGCCGCTCCGTGTGGAACGCCCAGATTCTTTTGAGCTATTTCCCCACCCCGAACCTCTCTCTTTCGGCTTACTATAATATCGGCGACAACGACGTCCTCGCCGACAGCTATCTGCTGAGGGGATCGACAAGTTTCGGAGGATCAATTTCATGGAGGCTCTCCCGGCAGTGGCTTATCAACCTGGCCTACTCCCGGTCGGGAATCGAAGAGAACGGGGACAATGAAACAGATCAGCTGAACTTCTCTGCTGAATATACCATGAAGGATGGACAGAGCATCGTCCTCGAAGTGATCACGGACAACAGCGAGACAGAATACCGCTTGACCTACCGAATGCCCATCGGTATCAAGACTGTGAAGCGGAAGAACATTGGCATCTTCCGGGGACGGGTCTTCGATGCCATGAATCCGGATGCTCCCGGAATGGAGGGCGTGGTTATCCGGGTCGGGCCGGAAGCCGTGGCCACAGGTAAGGATGGAAGCTTTGTCTTCCCGGCTCTGGCACCTGGAACATACAGCGTCTACGTGGACCCGAAATCCATCGGTTACGGTAAAACCACGGACCGGAAATACCCCATCTCTCTTGAGATCGTGGGAGGAGGAGACCCCATCGTCATGGATATCGGCATCCTTCAGGGGGCAAGCTTCAGAGGCAAGGTTATACTGCCCGAGCCTGAGAAACTGAGCAGCAAAGAGGGAGTCGTCGGTGCCCCCGTCAATGGTGAGGAAGTTCGGACAGGTGAGGTCGCCCGCATTCTCGTGGAACTCTCCCGGGATGACGAAACCATCCGCCGGGCAACCGATGGAAACGGAGAGTTCTTCTTCGACAATATCCGCCCGGGGACGTGGAATCTCAAGTTCTACGATGCGGGCCTGCCTGCGGGGTTCCATCTTGAGACGGAGACGGCGACCATTGAACTGAAGGAAGGAGAGACTGCGGAGTTCGTCAATCGGGCTGTTCAGCGGAAGAGGGTCATTCAGTTCATAGACAGCGGGACCCTTTCGGCAACACCGGCGAAGAAAAATTCAAAGGCCAAGTAAGAGGAAAAGGAGGAGAGCGCCATGAAAAGATCTATTTATTTAATAAAAAAATTGCGCAGAGCCCTTTTTCCCCTTCTGCTGGCAGCCCTTTTGCCGGTGGGTTCTCTGGAACCCCTTTTTGCGGCGGAGTCAGCTTTCCTTCCTGTGGAAATAACCATTCCTGAGGCAGCGTTCGTAGAGGTAAAAAGTACCCTGCCACCTCTTACCATATATATCGCATCGAACCCCCGGGAGGAGGCTCTCTCCCTCTCCCTTACGGCAACCGGAACCAGGCGTAAAAAACTCACGGGGCGTCTCTCCGGGCCTCTGCCCTCGGGTCTTACTCTGACCCTTGAGATCCAGTCCGCTGCTTCCGGAGCCTCAACCGGGCCGCAGCGACTGGGGAGCAGCGAGGCAGCTTTGCTCACCGGCTTTTCCGGAATTTACGCCATGCCCTGCCGGGCTGTACTGAGGATGACGGGAGATCAGAGCCTCACCCGGGGTACCGGCACTACCGGGGTGATACTGACCGTCAGCGACATGTAAGGTATGCGTTTTTTCTCAAGAGAAAGAGTATGGAAGATTATCCGCACCGGGAGAGGAGCCTCTGAAAAAGAGGCTCCTCTCCTTTATAATTGAAGGTACACAGCGTAAAATTTATCCCAACTGAGGAGAGGATTCCGTGGAAAGCAGTGAAAGGTCTTTCGCCGCACCCGTGGACATACAGCACTTTCTCAATGCCCTGCCCTACAACCCGAAGCCCGAGTGCAAGTCCCCGGCCCGGGTGCAGAGGGAGGGGACGGCCCACTGTTTCGAGGGAGCCCTCTTCGCCGCCTCGAAGCTGAGGGGCCTTGGGTACCCGCCCCTATTGATGGATCTCCGGGCTGAAAACGACGACGACCACGTGATCGCCCTCTTCAAGAAGGACGGGTGCTGGGGGGCCGTGGCGAAATCGAACTTCACAACCCTCCGCTACCGGGAGCCCGTCTACCGCACCCTTCGGGAGCTCGCCATGTCCTATTTCGATTTTTACTTCAACGTCCTGGGAGAGAAGACCCTCCGGGCCCGCTCCCGCCCCCTGAAACTCGAGCAGTTCGACTCCCGAAACTGGATGGAGACCGATGAGGATCTCGAATACATCGGCGACGCCTTCGCGAAGCTGCCCTATTATCCCCTTATCGAAAAGGGGAGGGAGAAGACCCTTTCTCCGGCCGACGCGGATCTCGTTCAGGCGGGACTTCTGGGATCGAACCCCGCGGGGCTGTACGTGCCGAAACCGTAAACCCTGACCCCCAACCTGCTTGAATATCACCGGCCTCATGGATGAAAAAAACGGTCTTCTATAGTATTATATAGAGGTATGAGCGAAAATTTTCACCTGAAAATTCAGCTCATCTTTTGTGTCCGACAGGGCAGGAAAAGTCTGACCCTTTCGGCATGCGGGAAGTTCCGGTTTCTCGGGCAGGATTAAAATTTTTCAGGGAGGTTGAAAGAATGAGGAGTTTCGGATTGGTTCGCAAGGCGCTGGTGCTGGTCTTTCTTCTGGGGTGCATGGCTCTGCCCCTCTACGCCGCCGATACGATCAAGATCGGCGAAATCGCCACGGTAACGGGTGACTTCGCCGCCTACGGCGTGGCCGAGGTCGAGTCGGTGAAAATAGCCGTGGACGAGATCAACAAGGCCGGCGGAATTCTGGGGAAACAGGTTGAAGTGATCATGTACGACTGCCGCACCCGGCAGGAGGACATGGTGAACGCTGCCCGCCGTCTGGTGGAGCAGGACAAAGTTACGGCAGTCATCGGGCCCAGCGGAAGCGGTCTGTGCATCGCCGCCGCCCCGATCTTTAACCGCGGCAAGGTAGCTCACCTGGGAACTCTTCCCACGAACCCCTTGGTCACCATGGACGAGAAGGGCAACGTCCGCCCCTACAACTTCAGGATCTGCTTCCTCGACCCCTACCAGGGCAAGATTATTGCCGTCTTCGCGGCGAAGGACCTCGGCAGGAAGAAGGCAGCGGTGCTCTATGACGTGTCAAGCGACTACTCCCAGGGGCTCAGGGAGTTCTTCATCAAGTCCTTCAAGGAATACGGCGGAGAGATCGTGGCCGATGAAGGTCACAGGGGCGAGGATGTGGACTTCCGCGCTCAGCTCACAGTAATCAAGGATGCCAACCCCGATGTACTGGTCATCCCCACTATGGGCAAATGCCTTCCCCTTGCGGTGAAGCAGGCCCGGGAACTTGGTCTCAACGTGGAGATCATCGGCGGCGATGGCTACGGCGATTTCATGTGGGAGATTGTAGGAGACGCCATGAAGGACTCCTACTGGGTCAGCCACGTGGACCGGTTCGACCCCACACTGGCCGATTTCTTCGCCAAGTATGAGAAGGCCACCGGCACGGAGTGCATGGAGTTCATGAATGCCGTCATGGCTTATGACTGCGTCTACTGGCTTAAGGATGCCATCGAGCGGGCCGGCACGGATGATCCTGTGAAGGTTCGGGATGCCCTTGAGAACACGAAAGATGTTAAGCTTATGCACTGCACCCTGACCATGGACGAATTCCATAACCCTAAGGACAAGGACGGCATTATTCTTGTCTCCGATATCGAAAAACAGAAGGCAGTCTTCTTAAAGAAGATAAAGCCGTAAAGAGAATCGGTTGAACGTATAAGATCACAGAGAAGGGCGGGGGAATTCCCCCCCGCCCTTTTTTGCTGCAAAGTGCCTGACTTCGTTGGTATAGCGTTATTTCCGGGGCTCTGAGACGTCCGGTCCGCCCAGCTCCATGGCGATGTCGTCCGCCAAGTTGGCCGCCGCCTCGGGGAGGCCTTCCTCCCCCTCGAAGCACAGAGCCTGGAAGCCGGAGTAGACCACTGCCGTTGCCACGTCCACCAGGCGGGCGTCGATGGTGAAGGCTGACCCGGTGGAATTGACCGTCCCCACGATGAGGTACTGGGCACCAAGGAGCTTTCCGGCGGAGACCGCCTTCTTGTCATCCGCGAGCCCCGAGAGGGCAAGGCGGTGTTCTTTTCCGACAGAGGTGATCTGGGCCGCCTCAAGGAGTGTCCAGGGCCCCCGGCCGGTGAGGCGGGTGCGCACCTGCTCGGCCACGGCACCCCCGAGCCAGGGCATGCACCCCGACACCTTGAAGTCCGGCACGGCGATGATCATCTCGGCCCGGGCGGGAAGGGAGAGGGCAAAAAGGAAGAATATCCCGAGGATCGCGAGAAGGGGTGCGCTTTTCTTTCGTCCTCTCATTCCTGTTCCTCCTTTTTTCATGGGATCAGACGGCCTTCAGGAAGGGGAGAAAGGCCTTGCCGTCCACCTCGGTTTTCAGTTTGGCGATGGCATCCTTCAGCCCCGTCACCTCTCCGTTCACGAAGACCTTTCCCGAGGCGAACTGAAGCTCCTTCAGGGTATTCTTCGCCTCGGCGGTCTTGCCTGAGGCCGAATAAGCCCGGGCCCGGTGAAACCGGAGGACTTCGGCGAGCTTTGTTCTGCTCTCGAGAATTCCCTTGGCGTCCCGGACGAGGAGCCTGTCCGTGGGGAGGTCCTTTTCGAGCTTCTTTTCCACGGTGAGAATGGTCTCAAAGTCACCCCTGTCGCCGGCATGAAGGGCGAGTTCTCCGGCAATAAGGGTTCTGAGCTTTTCCATATCGCTCCAGAGTTTTACCTGGGCGTCGTAGCAGTCATCAAGGGTTTTCAGCAGCATTTCCCGTCCCTTCTCGTACTCCCCTCTGCGCATGAGGCTTGCTCCCGCCAGGTAGGCTGCTGTGCACTTGGCTTCAATAGTGCCTCCTTCAGAGATATCGAGAGCCTTCTGAAGATCTCTTCCCTCAAGAATGAACTTGGACTTAAAGACCTCTGTCAAATTTTCCATCGCTTTTGATTCCGCTGAGGACGACGAACCGCCGCCACCGTCGCTGCTTCCGCCTCCGCCGCCTCACCCGAAGCTTGTTGAGGGGGCGAGAAGGATTCCGAAGACAAAAATTGCGATACTCAGAAAGCCTAAAAATTTACGTGCCATTGCAGACCACTCTCCTTTATGTATTATTCTAACAGCTTTTTCAGCTCGGTGCTCAATTTCGGGTCGATGGTCTTCAGGGCCTCGACCTGTTCTCTTGCACCTCCTTCGTTCCCCCGCATAATCTGAGCTGTACCGAGAAGAAAGCGGAGATTGCCGTTCTTCGGCTCAAATTTCAGGGCAGCGAGAAGTATTCCGACCGCTTCTTCCGCCGCGCCGTTTTCGAGCAGAAGCTGCCCGAGAGCGAGGTAGGCCGGTGTGTATTTTTCGTCCGTTTGGATCGCCTCGAGGAAATAGTCTGCTGCCTCTTCCACCCTCTTTCTATTCTTGTAGGCAGATCCTTTGAGGAAAAGGGCCTCTGTGAGCCGGGGATCGAGTTCCAGTGCCCGGTCGAGGGGGGGAGTGGCCTTGTGATAGTCCCCCAGAAGGAACCATGCCTTCCCCACAAGGAGATGAGCCTCGGCGAAGTCCGGATCCCACGTGACAGCCTGCTGGGCGGCGAGAAGGGCGTCGGACTTCCGGTTGGCGGAAAAGTAGATCCCCGCCACGATGAAGCTGAGAAGGCCGTTCTTCGGGCTCAGTTTCGTCATCTTCTCCCAGAAAGGGAGGGATTTGCGGTACTCTCCGAGGTTGTAGTACCCGAGGGCCTCGTAGAGGTAATACTTATAGTCTTTTTCAGGCTCCCCCGGCGCGGGGGTCTCGCCGCTGAAAAAGGCGTGGAGCTCGGAGGCGAGGTTTCTCGACAGCAGGGGAATTTCGTCCTCCCCCTGCTTCGATGTCTGCTGAAAACCCGCCAGAACCCGCCCGCTTTCCACGTCCACGAGCCGGGCTGTCACCATGAGGAGGGCGCCGAAGCGGCTGACGGCCCCGAGGATGAAATATTTAGCTCCCACGAGCTTCCCCGCCTTGACTGCCGTGGAGGTCTCTACGACTCCGGAGAGGGCCAGGCGCTGCTGCCGGGCGACTTCGTCGAGGCGGGACCGTTCCACCACTGTTATGTCCCGGTTTCCGGCCAGCGCCGTGGTGACCATCTCGCTGATGGCGTTTCCGAGGTGAAAGCTTGCCCCCTGGGAGAGGAAGGGGGAGACGGCCACGGAAAGAGCAATCGATTCAAGATTCCCTTCATCCCCGTTCTCACCTTCGAAAAAATCATCAGCGGGCTTTTTCACTCCACCGGTGGGACATGGCGTCGTAAGTGTAGAGGGTGTTCGCCGTGAAGACGGTGACCTTTTTATTGTCTATTATGCAGGCCTGGGGGGAAAGCCCTTCCCGAAGGACCCATTGGTGCATGGTGAGGTCGTAGATCGCCACGGCGTTGTCGTCCCAGGCGGCGGCGAGCCAGTCCCCAACCTGAGCTTTTTTCACGGCGAAGTCGTTGGCGTACTGCCACTCCTTCAAAACGGGGTCGTAGACGACGAAGCCGGCCTCTCCCGTCAAGGCTGCAAGTCCCCTTGAGAGAAGGGCCCCGTTGATCTCCCAGGGCATTTCTTCGCTGCGGATCCAGAGGGCATTTTTGGCGTCGAAGACTGCCGCTTCGTTTTTGTTCCATATGAGGGCGAAATCGTCCGAGAGGCTGCCGAGGAGGGTCTGGAAATCCCCCTGGGAGAGCCACTGATGGGTTCGGATGTCGTAGATCCAGGCGTCATTTTCGCTCCACACAAGGGCGAGATTATTGTGGGTGCGGTGCCCCTTCGTCCGAAAGTCGTTGAGTACGGAGTGTTGTCCGAGGCCCGGGTCCTGCACCCGCACGGTATTTGCGTCGATGAAGAGCTGAACTTCCGCCAGGGCTGTTCCCCCACAGGCGAAAAGAAGGCAGAGGGCGCAGAGCAGCGCAGAAACCTTGAGTTTGGATAGTGTCATGTCCGCCACGTCCTTTTCTTTAATTTTTGCTCAGTTGGACCGAATTGCCCGCTGCTGTTTCCTCGCTGAGATCTGAGCGCTTCTGCAGAAGTAGGGAGAGGAACTGCCGGAGGGGGCCGCCGTAGGAGACCTCGATCTCCGCCTTTCCGCCGGAGAAGCGAAGGACCGCCGCTTCCGATGCTCCCGCCTCCCGGCAGCTCTCCGCCAGTCCGTGGGCCTCGGCGAAGGAACGAACAGGAGAGACGGAAAGGGTATATTTCACTGCCGTTGCCCCCGCACCCGCCGAAGGGTTTTGGCCCAGGAGGACTGCTGAGACAAGCCGGGCGGCCCCTTCCGCGGCCTTCTGGGCGGCTTCCTCCGCCGTGTAGCCGATCTCCTTGGCCGATTCGGTCCCGGCGAGAATCTGCCTGCCGTTGGACGCCGTGCATGCGCTCACCGCAGCCGTTGCGGTAGCGGTGAAGAGGCCGAATTCATTTCTTACGGCGGGAGGGACTGTAATTCGCCCCGAGACGAGAACGGAAAAACCGTAGGTCCGCCCAAGCTTCAGAATGGCCTCCACATTTCCGTCGAGGGCGAGGGCGGCCGCCTTGCTTGAGCGGATCCGCTCGAGCTGTTTTTCGTCCACGGCCTTGTACCCTCCGTCCAGCAGTGCCCGGAGGAATATGGCCCGGGCGGAGGCGGCATGGGCGGGGACACCCTGTACGAGCACCGCGATGGTCTTCCCCTTCGGCAGAGGAGCTCCCTGTGCTGAAGGGGCGGGAAGAAGGAGGAGCATACAGAAAAAGAGAATTCCCCCGAGGGTTACAGCTCCGGGATGGCGCATGTACCTCACCTCACAGTACCGCTGAAGATGAGGCTTTCAGAGAGGAATCGGTCGAGGGGGACGGTCACGCCCACAATGGAGATTCCATCCCGCACACCGAGATAGTCGATCCGGTCCTCCACCAGCTCCCCCTTAACTTCAATGGACGTGAGCCGTTCCGGGAGGCCGAATTTCATCTCGTAGAGCAGAAAGAGAAGGTTTCGCCTGGCGTCGGCGAGGGCCGCCCGCTTCGCCAGAAGCCGGGAGGAAGGGGAGGGGGAACGGACCGGAGCCCGCCCCTCGGCGGCCACGGACCCTTCCTGCCAGTCCACCACGCCGTAGCGGAAGACCTGGATCCCTTCCACAGCGCCGTTATTCCTCCAGATCGTCCGGAGCTGATCCTCCGTCAGCGCCCCCTCCGCGAGGGAGGGAAGGAAAAGCAGGAGCAGAAGGAGGTACAGGCATTTTTTCATGGTGTCTTCTTTCCTTCCACCGTTCCGGCGGTCAGCCCTGTGATCTCCACGCCGAGGGTTTCAAGAAAGGCCGCCGTCTCCTCGGCCGATTTTTCCGTCACCACGTCCATCTCGAGGCTTTTGTTGCCGTAGGAGCGCTGGTAGGCTCCGGTGACTCCGGGGGCCTTCTCCATGCTCTCCCTGAGGGTGCGGGCCTCTCCGAAGGAAAGGTTCGCCACGGTGACCCTGAAGGTTCTTCCGGGAATGCCCCCAGCCGTTCCGCTCACCAGGGCGTAGGCCACCTTGTGGACCAGCTCCTTCGCGAGATCGGGGCCGAGGACTGAAAAACCCTTGACTGCCCCGTCTCCGGGGGACGTCCCCTTGTCCTTGTGCTCAGCCATCTCCGTTCCCATGCCGTAGGCCGTGGCGGCCAGAATGGCCTTCAGCTGAAGCTGGGAGCGGACGCCGTAGAGGGTGACTCCGGAGATCTTCTGTTTCGTGTAGGAGGCAGCCTGGGCCTTGCCGTAGATGAGCACATCGGAGCGAAACTTTTTCGCCACGTCCGAAAGAAGGGCAGCGTCTCCCGAGGCCTTCGCTGCCTCGAGCTCTCCCTTCTGAATCGCCTCCGCCTGGGTCGGGTCGACCATCAGGTAGCCGGCCTTCTCGAAGGCCCGCAGCACTGCCCCCTCCGCCGTGGAGAGGAACTGCCGCTCCCCCTCCACCACCTCGTCCACGAGGACGAGTACCCGGGGGTTCCCCAGGGCGGAGATGACCGCTGGGCCGAGAACGCCGTCAAGAGTTTTGGTTGAGACGGTGCACGACGCGGTGATATGGAAGATTCCGTCGCTGTCGGTCCATTCCTTGAGTATATCCGTCTTCGTCACGATCCCCTGGGACTGGGAGAAGACCTGGTCTCGGACAACCTGAAAATCCTTCATCTCCGTTACGCCCTGAACGTAGGCCCCTATGCCCTTTTCGAGGGCGTCCCGGTAGAGCTGCCCCTTGGCCTCTTTCCGGGCCCGTTCGACATTGCCGTTCTCAACCGCGGCCATTCCCTCCGCCTCCACCGTGACAAATTCCTGAGCGGCGGCGGGGAGAGCAAAAAGAAAAAGAAAGATGCAGAGAAACGCTGGGAGGATCGGCCGTCTTTTCATGGAGTTACCTCTTGACCACGGTCACGCGGCAGGGGATGCGGAAGTCGAAGGAGTTCCCCCGGATTCTGGCGGCATCGGCGTTCGAGATGACGATGTCCACGTTTTCGGGCGAGAGGGTTCGCACTGCTTTGATTACGAGAGGGGCGGCGGCGATCCGGGGAGCTCCCTTCGCGTAGGCGATGTTTGTGTGGTAGTCGCACAGCCCCGAGGAGAGGAAGCGCTCCTGGTCTGCGAAGGCCAGTCCGTAGACTTCCTTTCCCTTTTCATCCACCACCCGGAAGGTGAGGGCGGGAATGAGGGGAAGATGGCGCACGTCCACTAGAAGGCCCGAGGAACCGCCGGATTTGGGCTTTTGGGTGGGGACGGTCTTTACGGTGGGTTTTACCGGCAGTGCGGGAAGAAGGGCAGAGCGGATCTTCTCGAGCTTCACCCGTCCCTTGACGGTGTACACCTCGCCGTCCCAGGACCCCTCCTCGATCTCCACGGCCTTGATGAGCCCCTGCACAGAGGTGCGGACTTCGTCTCTGACCATGAAATCCGTCATGGTCGTCTTGGCGTCCACCCTCACCCCCTGGATGAACTCAAGGAGATTCCGCTGAAGGTCCACTACGGCACCCCTTCGGGCGAGCAGTTTCCCCTGGGGGGTGTTCTCCTTGCCGTCGGGGGGGACGGCCTGTCCGGAGGCCTCCACGTAGTCCTCCGTCCAGTTGATGCGGGCGAATTCCGAGTCGTCCACCACCAGGGTCTCCCGGGGAGGAGCCTGATAAGAAGGAGCCGGCTTCGACGGTTCATCGAAGGCCGTCTCAACGTCAAGGGCAGGTTCAATCGACGGTGCCCCCTTCTCTTGCGGAACGTCTTCAATGGGAGGAAGGACAATATCCGTTGCCCCTGCGGCCAGGGCGGAGAAAAGAAGCAGAATGAGCGTCCAGAACAGTGTTCGTCGATTCAAGAGAACCCCTCCTTTTTATTGCGGTGCCGATTCAATGATAAATTTGATAATAGGGAACGGATAGATCAGTGCACCAAAATAAATAAGTTGGTGTCGAACACAATGTAGTATAATTTTAATGGTTCAGGAAGGATCCGGCAACTTTTTTTTTGAAATCGGCAGGGGCGGAGAGAATTCATCCGTCGGAATCCTTTCATTACAGGATCCGAAAGCATGAAGGAGGGGGTATTTTCATGAGAAAGTGGTTGAAAGTCTTTATTCTGCCGGCAGTTCTGATCTTTTGCCTGACGGCCGGCGCGGAGGCGGTGACCTTCGACAGCTCCGGAGGAAGTTCTCCTGCGGTGAAAAAAAGCGGCAAGCCTTCGGCACCCTCCGGAGGCAGCAAGGGCGTGATCGCCCTCCTCGACCTTCCTCAGGGGCAGAAGACCCGCCTTGCTGAGAGCGTTGAACTGACGAGGCTTTCGGCCCTTCAGGCCGATCTCGCCATGAAAAAACTGGAGGAACTGAACAATCGGGATGCCTCGTACGAGGAGATGAAAGCCCATCTCGACTACGCCCAGGAGTCCATGGAGGCCCTGGGGCGAGCGGGGGACCGCCTCGAGGATGCAGTGAAGATCATCCGGGTGGCCCTGAGCGGAGCGGAGGGCAAAGAAGCCCTTCTTGCCGCCGCTGAGGAGCTGATGGAGGTCTTTCCATACCTGGGGGATCTTCTGAAAGGTGCTCCGGCTTTTGCGTATGACCAATTTACAACTCCTGAAGAGGTGCTCGAGTATGAGGTCTCCAAGATCAGCAGAGGGATGAAAGCCCAATTCGACAAGGCGATGAACGCCCTTTCCAATGGGGCGAAGGCGGTCAAAAACGGAGCGGTCGCGGTGGGAAACTCGCTGAAGAACGCCGCAGGCTATGTGGCCAACAAGATAACCGCTCCCGTAAAGGCTGCCCACCATAAGATCGGCAACACTCTGGGGCAGAAAAACTGGGCTGTGGTCATGGCGGGAACAAAATTCGTCACGGCCGTCACTCTTGCAGGGGTCGGACTCGTTGTGGTCATCTCGGCACCAGCCGTATCCGCAGGAGCGGCGGTCGGTGCAGTGGCCATTTATACCGTGACGAACGTCGGTGCCTGCGTTTCCCTGGCGAATGATCTGAATGAGATCAAGGGGGGGCATAACGCTACTTCAGAGGCGAATCAGGCTTTGTCGAACATCAATAAAGCGACCACCCTCATCGGTCTCGCCGGAGGGGGCAGCACGGGGGAAGTTCTGGTTAACGTCATAGGACTCACCGGAGATGATCTTGCAAATGCCCCCGGGGCAGTTGAGCTGACTCCCGAGGAACTCGCTGGATACCTTGATCCGAAGGAACGGGATGAATTTCTGCAAAAGTACGGCAACAAGACCGAATACAGAGCTCCGGCACCGACCAGCTCCGGCGGCGAAGGGGGGAACGGCGGCGGAGGCTCCGGAGGGTGCAGCGACGGCTGCGGCAATTAAGCCGGGAGCTTGAAATCTCGGGGAAAATAGGGAAAGGGCAGAAAGGGAGTTCTCCTGAAGGAGGCTCCCTTTTTTGAATCGGTCGGGGATTGAAATCTTCCGGCGAATTAAAGGACATCCCTTTCATTTCCGGGGGATAGGCAGCCTCAGGGAAATATGATAGACTGTACCGTTGGAAATAGGTGTTAAACCGGTTGCATAGATTTCAGGAGAAGGGGTTGAGACAGGGAAGGAAAACGGGCGCTCACAAGGCTTTTTTCTATTCTTTTCAGGAGGTGCAATCACGGATGGCAAAAAAAATAGTCTACGGACTGCTCGCGAAACCCCCGCTTCCCATCATGATCCTCGCCGGAGCCCAGCATGTGCTGACCCTCTTCGGCGCGACAACCCTCGTCCCCCTTATCTTCGGACCGGCCATGGGGATGGACCAGCTTCAGATTGCCGCTTTCATCTCATGCGTCTATTTCGGAATGGGCGTGGCTACCCTGATCCAGACCCACCCGAAACTCGGCTCGGGCCTTCCCATCGTCCAGGGGTCGAGCTTCAGCTTCATCCCCTCCGTCATGACCATCATCGGCGCCTACAAGGCCATGGGCCCCGACGTGATCATGCAGTATATCGGCGGCGGGCTCATCGTCGGAGGGATCATCCTCTCCGTCATTGGCTACAGCGGAATCATCGGGTATATCAGAAAGATCATCACCCCCGTGGTCATAGGCCCCGTCATCATGGCCATCGGCTTCTCCCTTGCCCCAGTGGCCATCCAGGGGAACGCATCCAAGTTCTGGCCCATCTCCCTTATGGTGGTCATCCTCATCTTCGTCTTCAGCCTTGTGAGCAAAAACAAGTATGCCAACATCTTCGCCATCCTCTCCTCCATCGTCCTTACCTATCTCCTTTGCCTGGCCCTTTCCGCCGCCGGAATCTTCGCCGCCGGGCACCCCGCCCACGTTGACCTGACACAGGTCGCCGAGGCCCCCTGGCTTCGGTACAGGGTCTTCATGCCCTGGGGACCGCCCAAGTTCAGTATGCTCGCCTTCGGAGCTCTGCTTGCCGGGTTCTTCGCCGTCATGATTGAGTCCATCGGCGACTATCACTCCGTCTCCTACGCCTCGGGTCTCGACGACCCCACCCCCTCCATGATCAGCCGGGGGATCGGTGCGGAAGGGCTCAGCTGCGCAATCTCCGGCCTCGTCGGTTCAGTGGGCACGACCTCCTACACGGAGAACATCGGACTCATCGGCCTTACGGGAGTGGCCTCCCGCTGGGTCGTCCGCACTGGAGCCATCATCCTCATCCTCATGAGCTTCATCGGCAAGCTCGGCGCCCTGGTGGCCACCATGCCCTCTCCGGTCATCGGAGGAGCCTACATCGCCCTCTTCGGAACCATCGGCGCCCTGGGAATCCAGGTGCTCATGCGGGCCGACATGGGAAGCCAGCGGAACGTCCTCATCGTGGGGTTCGCCTTCCTCATGGCCCTCGGCCTGCCTGGGTGGATAGAACAGAACCAGGAACTCTTCATGAGTACCGACTACAGCCAGTTCATGCAGACTGTGGGCGGCATGGTATGGGCCCTGCTGAAAACCCCCATGGCCGTGGCGGGAATCATCGCGGCCCTCTGCGACTCCCTCGTGCCGGGAACGGACGAGGAGCGGGGCATCGGCGTCAAGATGAAATAGGACAAATACCCTCATAAAAAAGTTTTGAAAAAAAGATTGGGACCCGCATGATCAGCGGGTCCCAATCTTTTTTTTCTGCAGATTTTATTCGATGATCGTGATCCGCCCCTCCGTCTGAGCGTTCATCTCCCCGAGGAAGCGGATGTATTCCGCGGCCGATTCGAGATACATCTGCTCCATTGAGGAGAAGGCGGAGGCGTTCTTCTTCAGGATGGAGTATTTGTCCCCTCCTCCCGCAGTCCAGTCGGTGGTGGCGACGGTGTAATGTTCATCCGGCTTCAGTGGGGACCACGTGCCGTCAGGCTGAAGGATCTCGGCCCGGAGGACCCGCGACCCCTCCGTGCGGACTACGCCGTTGTTGTCGGTCAACCGGGGCTGCTTCCGCGGATTGAGGACGAACCGGACACCCGAGACCTGGAGGAATCCCCCCGTGGGGGTGCGGAAGGCGGCGTCGTAACCGTCCCCCTCCATTTCGTAGGCGGAGGCGCTGGTCTCAAGGACCTGGAGCAGGTCGGCTCCGCTGAGGGTTCCCCTGTAGAGGGAGCCGCCGAAGGGCATCATATTCGTGAGGGTGGCGTAGGAGACGGACCCCGCCGGGTAGATCTGGTCGCCCCGGATGCTCCCCCCCGCGAGGAAGGCCACCTGGCTTTTGGCTTTCCATCGGAAGGCATCGGCGAGGAAGTTGCCCAGGGGGGTCTCCCCCCGGCGAAGGATATCCCGCCGGGCGTCCATGTCCGCAGGCTGGGGGGCCAGGGGGGCGCCGAGCTGGGCGTCAAGCTTTTTCCGGAAGGGTTCGAGAAGGAAGAGCACCGCGGGATCCTCGGGGATCTCCTTCGACAGGGGCTTCACTCTCCATTCCGAAGAGGGAGCAGCTTCTTTCTCCCGGACGTCCAGGGTCATCACGCCGAGATGGCGGGCGTATGAACCTGCCTGGCCGATAAGGGTCATCCATCCGTCAGGTCCCTGCACAAATTCTCCTTTTTCAAGGAGAGTATGGCTGTGCCCCCCCAGAATGGCGGTAATGCCCTTTACGGAGCTTGCGATCTCACGATCGACATCAAATCCGCAGTGGCTCAGGAGGACGATGGCATCGCACCCCTCTTTAGTGAGTATGGTGACCATCCGCTCTGCTTCGGAAGGAAGATCCTGCCCGGCCCGGAAGCTTCCGCTGCCCGACGTCATGCTTCCGAGTTCAGGGGTTAGAAGGCCGAAAAATCCCACCTTCATTCCGTTGGCTGCCTCCTTCACGACATACTGGGGAAAGGGGGCTGGCGTACCGTCTTTTCTGCGGAGATTTGAGACGACGATGGGGAAGCGGGCGTAGGACCTGGCCTCGAAGAGGACATCCTCCCCAAGGTCGAACTCGTGATTTCCCAGGGTTCCCACGTCGGTTTTC